>JAYVQC010000097.1:0-72041 GCA_043757045.1 Akkermansia sp.
GACCTGCCGCACCCCGGCGACATCCGCGACCATCGGCGCGCCGTAGCCCGCGACATCGTCCTGCGATTTCCATAGGACCTTGCCGGTCTTCTTGTCGAAACATACCACGCTCGCGCCATTCGTGGAGCCGACCTGCACGATGAGATGGCCGCCATCCAGGGCGGGCGAGCCATTATTGCCGTGACGCATCGCGCCCTGCGCGGCTCCTTTCTCGCCGATGAACAATCCGTTGAAATCCTTTGTGAAATTCGCACTCCAAATCTTCTTCCCGTCCGCCACCGCGAGGCATTGCAACTCACCCCGGCACGACTGGACATAAACGCGCTCACCATCCACGACCGGCGTGCAACGTGGGCCGGTGGGGCCTTGTGAATCTTTGAAGGGCGCGTCAATGGCGGTGCGCCAGAGTTCTTTTCCGTCGCGGGTGCTGACGGCGCGCAACGTCTCCTGCCCGTCCTGCGTGTCGAAGAGGAACGCCTGGCCACCTGCAACCACGGGCGAGGCCAGACCGTCGCCCGCCTTGATGCGCCAGAGAACTTTCGGCTCGGCGGGAAGTTTCTCGATGAGCTTCGCATCGGGAGAGGCATGGCCATCGCGTGCCGGTCCGCGCCATTGCGGCCAGTCCGCAGCGGAGACGGTGACGACGGCGCAGAGCGGCAGCGTGAGCAGGGCGCGGGTGAAATTCATGGGCGTGATTGACGTGTCACACCGCAGGAGCGTCAAGGAACAAGTCGGTGCAGGTGCTCAAGGGGCTAGTTCGGGGTCTAGGGCCGCTGGGTCGGCACCGTCTTGTGCCGCTCGGGAAATTCATCGTCTGCGTGCAACGGGTTGCCCGCCGGATCAATCAGCCGGGGCGTGATGAAGTAGATGAGTTCCTTCTCCGTGTAGTTCGTGGTGAGGACGCCGTTCTCGGCGCGGTCACGCTGCATGGTTCGCGCGCTGCCCGCGCCGATCATCAACGTCTGCCCGTCCCAGACCATCGCCGAGGTCGCGACCTGGCGCAGACGGAATTTCGGCAATGGTACGGGCGAGGTCACGCCATTCACCTGCGCGGCTCCGCCGATGGCGGGCTGCACGGTCTGAGGATCTTCGTAGCCCAGAAATTCTTTCAGAGAAGGAAGGACTGTCATCAGAATCGTGTAGCCGTCGGGCTGCACGTAAGGCACCACGTCAAGCACGGGTCCCAGTTCAAACGGTTCGGCAATGGGCAGGATTTCCGGCTGCCGCTTGGTGGCATTGGTCGCGCCGATGTCCAGCCCCGTGACGACGTATTGGATATCCACCACTTTGATCTGCGCCTGCCGTCCGCTCAGGGTCGTGATCGTCGGCGCGTCCAGCAACTCCGTCCCGCCCCGATGCTCCAGCGCGCGCACCACGTCGCGAAACTGCCAGTCGGTGAGAATGCCGGTGATGGTCGGAACCCGTGCGTTTGAATCCGCCCGGCTCCGTGGCGGCGGATTGGTCAACACCGTGCCAAGAAACCAGTCGAAGCCCTGCGCGGCATTCGTCTTGGCGATCTCGAACACTTTCACGCGGATGTTCAACTGCGGCGGAGTCATGTTCAGCAACTGCACCGCCTTCTCGATGGTATCCAGTTCCGATGCGGTGGCGCGCACCATGATCATGCTCACGCGATCCTTGTAGAACACGGCCCGCCCCGGCGCGCTCAAATCCACGCCGGCCAGCTCGAATAATTTCTGCACGCGCTGCATGACGGAATTGGTGTCGTAGGGATTAAAGACCGGCTTCTTCTCACCGGTCCGTTGGTTCAATCCTGAGATAGATTTTAATCCTTCCTCCAACGTGTTCGGGTCCACCTTGAAAAACCGCGTCTGGAGATTGGTGGAGCTCGTCTCCTGAACTTGATTCGTCCACGAGTCCATCGGCTCCATCTTCAACTTCAACTCCTTCAACCTTGCTCGGACCGCCAGTTCCCGCGCGTTCACCAAGTCCAGATAGTAGAGCGCGCCCTGATTCTTCGGACTGAGCAGCAGCGCGGCTTGCAGATTCGTGCGCGCGGCTTGCAACTGGCCGGTCTCGTAGAAAACCTTTCCCGTCTGAACCAACCCAGCCGCTTCGATCTGCATTTCTTCAGTGATATTGCCCAGCCCGCCCGCCACCGCTCCGCCCGCCCGGACTTCGGCGCCTGACTTAATGCCGAACGGTTGCAGCGCCTTCTCAATCACGTCCAAGTCTTCCAGTGTCGCGCGGATCATCAGCAGCCCGAGCTTGTCATTGTAGAAGACCGCCTTGCCTGGTTCGGTCAATTCCACTCCCAAGGACTTCAACCAGTTTCGCGTTCCGGGAGTCACCACTTCAGCCGGTGTGACTTCGGTCAGAAAACGAATGCCGTTGGTGACCTTGAAGTCAGCAGGCCGTCCAACGCCAACATCATCAGGCGTCTTCGCAGAAGCGTTGGTCAGTTCGCGTGGTATGGATTGGAGCGCGCGCTGAAAGTCGTTTGAGTTCATGCGAAAGAATCGCGTGTGCAGCGGTGTCGGTTCATTACCCGCAGGAGAGATGAGGACGCCGTAGTCTTCGACCGAATACTTGATTCGCCTTTCCGCGATTTTCATCACGATGTTCAGCACTTCCTCGGCGCTCAGGTTGTAGAGCTTCGTGCCCAGACGAACCGTGGTGGGGTTCAAATCGATCGGCTCATTTGTTGGCGCGATGGGCAGGCCGGAGGCACCAAGTCCGGTGGGCTGCGAAGCGGGGATCGGACTGCTGAGGATGAAATTCACGCCTTGGTGTTCAGGATCGATCCGGCGGGTCTCTGCGGACAAACCACGGATCACTTCACTAAGCGGCAGGTTGTCGAGCGGTCCCCACTCGCTCAGGCGAATGCTGCGGAGCTTGTCGTAAATCTGCTGGCGCTTCGCGCTCGTCTGCAAGCGTGTTCCCGCGCGGCTTGGCTCCTGGTTGCTGAAGAACCTTCCGAAGAGAGGAATGTCGCTGAGGTTGGAAGCAGTCAGCGAGTTTGTCGTGGTGGCAGTGGGCGCAACCCGTTTCACCTCGGCAGATTCAGCAGCCGCCGCGAACGCGCTGCCGAGAATGGAACTGCGCCAGGCACCGCCGCGCGGCTCATCAGACTTCAGCACCGCCGCCATGCCCAGCCACAGCAGCGCGGCGCCAACCATCGGCACGATAAGCCGCAGATACCAAGGCACCGGACGGCTGAGGCGTGCGTGCGGTCCGAGTTGCAGCAAGCGCTCCACGCGCTGGCCCAGCGCGCTGCGGAAACCGCCGCCATCCATGCCGAGCCAGGTGGTGAGCGCGGGGCGGCGCAGTTCCTTCGCGCAGGCCACGAGACATTCCGCGAGGCGATCCGGTCCGTCCGCGAGGAGCAGGCTGGCTTCGTCCGCGACGAGTTCGCTGGCGTGATCCAGTTCGCGCTTGGCCAGCCACACGAGGGGATGCCACCACAGCACGGCGCAGGCAAATTGACTGAAGCAGCGCCACGCCGAATCAAACCCCGCGACGTGCGCCAACTCATGCGCCAACGCCGCGTCTTGTTGCGCGGGCGTGAAGGTTTCGGAGAAACGTGTGGGCAGCACAATCACCGGACGCCACACGCCGAACGTGAACGGCGCGAGTGCCCGCGCGTTGGTGAGCAGCGCGACCTTGCGGCGAATGCCGAGCGTCTGCGCGATGCGTTGGGCGCGTTGTGTCAAAGCATTGGAGCTGCGGACAGCCATGTCCGCAGTCCCTTCTATGGTGTTGGCGTCCAGCGGACATGGCTGTCCGCTGCTCCGATGGGAGGCGAGCCTCAGCGCGATGGCCATCGCTTGCGCGATTAGCAGGCGAAACAAAATCAGTGCGGCGACCCCGGCCCAAATCAACACCGGCCAGACGGCGTGTTGTTGCCAGCGTGAAGGACGCGGCGCGGGCCTTGGCACTGTCATGGTCAGCGGCGGGGCTTCGGTCATCAGTTGGTCGCGAAACCATTCCGAGTCCGGCTCCACATCCTGCAAGGTCACGACCACCTTCTTCTCGACGAGCGGCGAAGATTTTTTCTCCGGCAGCCGCAGCCATCCGCGCACGCCGTTCAACTCCCCCACAACAACCAGCAGCATCGCGAGCAGGGACATTTGCCAGAGCGCGCGTCGCCACACCGCCGAACGCAGTCGCAGGCTCACCAGTTTCGCGACAGCGAAGATGACTACGAGTTCCAACGCCAGCGTGCCGCCGAACTGGAACCATTCCCGCAGAGTCGACCACGCGTTCATTTGGATTTTTTCCTCTCGGCGATGAGCTTCTCGATCTTCGCCAGTTCGGCGCGGCTCACTTCGCGCGTGTCGAGCAGGTGCGAGACGAGGTCGGCCAAGCTGCCCTCGAAGAAGCGGTTAATGAGGTGCTCGGAGTTGCTGCTGGTCACGGTGTGGGCATCAATGGCCGCGCGGTAGATGAAGGCGCGCCCGTCCACGCGATGCGCCACGAGTCCGCGCGCTTCCATCTTGCGCAGCATGGTGGCGATGGTGGTGTAGGCGAGGGCGCGTTCCTTGCTGATGTCGGTGAACACGTCGCTCACGCCGCATTCGCCGCGCTGCCAGAGCACTTGCATGATCTGGAGCTGGAGATCGCCGAGTCGGTGGGTCTTTTGTTTGGGCATAAAGGTTTCGACAACCGGGGTAATACTACCAGGGTAGTTATTGCGTCAAGAAGGTTTTAATGAGGCCATGACTGCACGCGCTCCAGGTCTTGGTGAATTCCCATTCGATGGCACCATCCCATCCGGAAACCCGGTTGACACGGTGGATCGCGTGGCTAGCCTGCGAGAACGGTTCGTGCGCCGGAGACGTGGCATTTTGGAATTCCGCCGCCACCGCAACCCTAAGAAATCATTTATGAAAAACATGACCAAACGGAGTTTCATCCTCGCCCTGCTGCTGGGGATTGCCATTTTCACGATGCCCACCTCATCTGCGGCGGACAAGAAACTGTTGAACGAAGATGAGTTGATTGCTGAGCTTGCCGGACCCAACGAGGACCTGGTCGCTAACGCGATGGTGCAGTTGGAAAAACGCTTCCCGACCGGCACCAAGGCGCTGCCTGCGATCAAAAAGCTGTTGAGCGACCCGCGCGAGAAAGTCCGGCGCAAGGCAGTGCGCGTGCTGGGGGTGCTGCACGCCGAGGTTGACGCCACGGACTTGAAGAACATCACGGCCATGTTCGCGGCCAAGAACCCGCTGGAAGTGATCGACGCCTTGAAGGGTCTGAGCGGGCTGAAGGCCGAGAGCACGATTCCAGAAATCCTGCCGTTGCTTCAAAACCCAACCCGTAACGTCGTGCGCGACGCCATCCGCGCCATCGCCGCGCTTGGCAACAAGAGCCACATCCCGTCCATCGAGCCGCTGCTGAAGCATTCGGACGCGGCGGTGAAAAAGGACGCGGCAGACGCAATATTCGCGTTGCAAAAGAAGTAATCGGCCAGCACGGATTGTTTTCAGGCGCACCCCGCGACCGCGGGACGCGCCTTTTTCTTTTTTACCATTCAGAGCAGTGAGGCCGCCGGATCCGTCAGGGCGAATGTCTGCCATCACCGCCTTTTGAGTTAATACGTGTAAGTACAATTCCATTGCGCTTGCACCGGGAGTGATTGATAGTCCGGCCCATCGTGAAAAGAGGACGCCGCCATTTCCACCGTCCACTCGTGCGCGCCGCGAGCGGCCTGATGCTTTTACTCGCCACGGCGCTGCCGGCGGCGGACTGGCCGCAGTTCCGCGCGAACCCTTCGCTCACCGGCGTCTCCACGGAAAAACTCCCTGATAAACCCGCGCTGCTCTGGAGCATGAAGACGGGCGGCGAGGTGAAGTCTTCGCCCGCCATTGTCGGCGGCACGGTCTTCATCGGCTCGGCGGACAGCAATCTTTGGGCGTTCGCGCTGGCGGACGGGAAGAAGTTGTGGACGTACGCGGCGGGCGAACCCATCGAGTCTTCGCCGCTGGTCGTGGATGGAAAAGTTTTCGTCGGCGACATGTTCGGTGTGTTGCACGCGGTGAACGCCACGAACGGCAAGTCGCTTTGGAAGTACAAGACGGACGACAAGATCGTGGGCGGGGCGAATTTTTTTCGCGAGGGTGGCGCGTTGAAAATCATCGTGGGCAGCCACGATTACAAACTGCATTGCGTGGACGCGGCCACGGGGAAGAGCAACTGGGTCTTTGAGTCCGGCAACTACATCAACGGCTCGCCGGCGATTTACGAGGGCAAGACGGTCTTCGGCGGCTGCGACGCGATTCTCCACATCATTGACCTGAAGACCGGCGCGAAGGTGAAGGAAGTGGACGGCGGCGCGTACATCGCCGGCTCGGTGGCCATCGCGGATCGCAAGGCGTATTACGGACACTACGAGAATGAGTTTCTGTGCGTGGATTTGGAGAAGGGCACGAACTCGTGGACGTTCCGCGACCGCGCGTTTCCCTATTTTTCCTCGGCGGCCGTGACGGGCGACCGCGTGGTCTTCGGTGGACGCGACAAGCGGTTGCACTGCGTCAATCGCGCGGATGGCAAAGAGCTTTGGGCGTTGCCCACGCGCGGCAAGGTGGACAGCTCGCCGGCCATCGCCAGCGACAAGATCGTGGTCGGCTCGGACGACGGGCGCGTGTATCTGGTGCGCCTGAGCGACGGCCAGGAATTGTGGAACTACGAAATCGGCCAGCCCGTGGAAAGCTCGCCCGCTGTGTCTGGAGGCCGGTTCGTCGTCGGGTCGAATGACGGCAGCGTCTATTGTTTTGGAGCGAAGAAATGAAGCCGAAGGTCTATCTCGAAACAACCGTCGTGAGCTACCTCACGGCGCGGCCTTCGCGTGAGGCGATCATGAACGGCATGATCGAGCAGACGAAGAGGTGGTGGGCGGACGAACGGCCAGGCTTCGATCTGTTTGTTTCCGATGTGGTTGTGACCGAGGCCGCTGCCGGGGATGCAAATGCTGCGGCCCGTCGTCTGACGGTGCTTAAAGATTTGGAGACCATCGAGGCTGACGCCGAGGCGAAAGCTCTTGCCGCCGTTCTGTTGGAAAATATGGCGTTGCCTCCGAAAGCAGTGGACGACGCGGCGCACATCGCCATCGCCGCTGTCAACGAGATGGATTATCTGCTGACCTGGAATTGTCGGCACATTGCCAACGCGGCGATGCGGCCCAAGCTCGAACACCTGTGCCTGTCGAAGGGCTATCGTTGTCCGATTATTTGCACGCCACATGAATTGAGGAGACCTGAACATGAAAACTGACCCGATTCTGGATGAGATTCGCCGCTTCCGCGACGAGCACGCGAAGAAGTTCAACTACGACCTCGACGCGATCTTTGCCGATCATCAGCGCCACGCCGCTGAACTGAAGAAGCAGGGCTGGAAGTTCGTGAAGCTGCCGCGCCGTCGCCGTCCCACGGCCAAGGCCGCCTGAAACCATGAGCACCATCACCATCGCCCCCGCGCCGACGCCGACCGCGCCTCCGATGCAGAAGGAGACGACCGCCGGCAGCTACTTCATCTCGAACTATCCGCCGTTCTCGTTCTGGAAGCCGGAGATAATCCCGCAGTTTCGCGAGGCGTTGGAGCGCGCGCCGCGGCCGGGCAGCGACCTCGGCCTCTACACGCACATTCCGTTCTGCCGGAAGCGTTGCCACTTCTGCTACTTCAAGGTCTATACGGACAAGGACGCGGCGGCGATTCGCGGCTACCTCGACGCGGTGTTGAAGGAGCTTACGACCTACGCCAGCAAGCCGGTCATCGGTGGACGCAAGTTGCGCTTCCTTTACTTCGGCGGCGGCACACCGAGCTATCTCTCGCCCGACCAGTTGAAGTTCCTCACCGATCGGATGAAGCAACTGCTCCCGTGGGACGCGGCGGAGGAAATCACCTTTGAGGCCGAGCCGGGCACGCTCACCGATCACAAGCTGAGGGCGATTCGCGAGATGGGCGTGACGCGCCTGAGCCTCGGCATCGAGCACTTCGACGATCACATTCTGGAAATCAACGGCCGTGCGCATCGCTCGAAGGAAGTCATGCGCGCCTACAATTACGCGCGCGAGATTGGTTTCCCGCAGGTCAACATTGATCTCATCGCGGGCATGGTCGAGGAGACGGAGGACAAGTGGAAGGAAACCGTCGCCAAGGCGCTCGCGCTCCAGCCCGACTCGGTGACGATTTACCAGATGGAAGTGCCTTACAACACCGGCATCTATCAGCAGATGAAGGCGCAGGGCAAACTCGTCGCGCCCGTGGCCGATTGGGACACGAAGCGCCGCTGGGTTCAGTACGCTTACGGCGAGTTCGAGAAGATCGGCTACACCGTGACCAGCGCCACGACGGTCGTGAAAGACCCGGCCAAGGTGAAATTCGTCTATCGCGAAGGACTGTTCTCCAGCGCGGATATTCTTTCCGTCGGCGTCGCGAGCTTCGGGCGGCTCGGTGGTGTGCATTACCAGAACCAGCACGAGTTCGATCCGTATCTCGCCGCCGTGAACCAAGGTGAGTTGCCCGTCCATCGTGCCTACGTGCCGACGGACGACGAGCATCTCCTCCGCGAGTTCATCCTGCACTTCAAGCTCGGCCAGAACAGCGTGAGCCATTTCCAGAAAAAGTTCGGCGTGAACGTCCTGGAGCGTTTCGCCGCCCCGCTGCAACGCCTCAAGGACTGGGGCTTCCTGACCATCGAAGGCGACACGCTGCGTCTGAACCGCGAAGCGCTGCTCGAAGTGGACCGGCTGCTGCACGAGTTTTTCCTGCCGCAACACCTTACGAACCGGACGACGTAGAATGCCTGAATCACCGACAACCAGGAAAAGAAAGTTTCCAATGGTCACGGGCGCTGGTGCTGTAGCTTTCGTCTTGTTGCTGATTCCAGGCAACTACATCGCGGCACCCGCATGGGATGTTTTGCTTCTTGAGGCCAAGGATCGCCCCGCACCCAATGTCCAAGTGGAGCAGATATGGAGCTACTATTTTGGTGCATTCTCGGAGGAGCACAATGAGTTGATCAAAAGTGATGAGAATGGGGTTGTGCATCTTCCAAAGCGCATTGTTCGAGTCCCGCGGCTGTTTGCATGGGCTGGTAGTGCCATTGGGATATTGAATGTTCACGCGAGTCGTGGCCCGAGTTCTACCGTTTATGTTTCGGAAGATGGCTACGGCAGGAATTCGATACCAGTTGGGCAGGTAACTCCCGCGAGCAATGGAGTTCGACGCTCGATCATTGTCATCGGGAAAAGAAGCGGCCTGCAAAAACAAACTTCCGTTGCCTCAGCAACCAATTCGCCATGAAACCCAAGCGTGCAACCAAGCTGCCTCCGTCCGCCTACGGCTCGCTGCTGGCGGACTTGAAGCGGCGTGTGCGCTCGGCGCAGGTGCGGGCCGCGCTCTCGGTCAATCGCGAGCTGGTGCTGCTCTACTGGCACATCGGGCGCGAGATTCTGCGCAGCCAGCAGGCCGAGGGCTGGGGCGCGAAAGTCATCGAGCGGCTGGCGAGAGATTTGCGGCGCGAGTTCCCGGACATGGGCGGGCTGTCGCCGCGCAACTTGAAATACATGCGCGCGTTTGCCGAAGCGCATTCCAGCGGGGCGTTCGTCCAGCAGCTTGCCGGAGAATTTGTGCAGCAGCTTGTGGCACAATTGCCGAGGCCAAAGACGGGCAAACCAATTGTGCAGCAGGCTGCTGCACAATTGCCTGCGGCAAAAGTCCAACAGCCTGTTGGACAACTGGCGCTCACAAAAGTGCAGCAGCCTGCTGCACAATTGGAGTTCGACCTCCCGCCCGAACCGTTTGCCTCGCTGCCGTGGTTTCACAACTGCCTGCTGCTCGACCGCGTGAAGAATCCTGCTGACCGCCTCTGGTATGCGCGCCAGACTTTGCTGCACGGCTGGTCGCGCGCGGTGCTCGCCGTCCAGATCGACACCAAACTTCACAAGCGCGCCGGCAAGGCCCTGAACAATTTCGCCGCCACGCTGCCGCCCGCGCAGTCCGACCTCGCGCAGCAGTTGCTCAAGGATCCTTACACGTTCAACTTTCTCTCGCTCGGACCGGATGCGCAGGAGCGCGATTTAGAAAACGCGCTGATTGATCACATCCAGAAATTCCTGCTCGAACTCGGCGTGGGCTTCGCCTTCGTCGGGCGGCAGGTGCGGCTGGAAGTGGACGGCACGGAGTATCCGATCGATTTGTTGTTCTACCATCTGCGGCTCCGCTGCTACTTCGTCATTGATCTCAAGATGGAGGCGTTCGAGCCGCGCGACGCGGGGCAGATGAATTTTTATCTCGCCGCCGTGGACGATCAGATGCACCACGCGGGCGACCAGCCGGCCATCGGGCTGCTGCTGTGCCGCGACCACAAACGGCTCACGGTGGAATACGCGCTGCGGAATTGCACCACGCCCATCGGGGTGGCCAAGTGGCGGACCAAGCTGGTGAATTCCTTGCCGAAAAAACTGCGCGGCCTGCTGCCGTCCGTGGAGGAACTCGAACGCAAGCTGCGCTGACTTTTCATGAACTCTCCCACTTCCCATCAATCAAGCCCCGCGTCCATCGCGCTGCCGTTCGCGTATCCGCTCGACGAGTTCTACGCGCTGGCGAAGCGCGAGCTGCCGCCCATCGAGCAGGTGCCGGGGGAGTCCATGCCGGAGCCGTATCGCACGCTGCTCGTGCATCAGGACGACATGACGCCGACGCTGGAGAAATTTCACAGCGACCGCATCCACCTGAAAGTCATCAGCCGACAGACGCGCGGGGATTTTTATTTCCGGGAAGTGGTGCTCGTCACCGAGAGGACGCGCGCGCCGGTGGAGTTCGGCGCGATCAAGATCAACCTCGCGCTGTTTCCGGCGGCCGCACGGCGGCACATTCTCGAAGAGAAGGAGCCGCTCGGCACGATTCTCGGCCAGGACCACATCGGACATTCGAGCCGCCCCAAGGCGTACCTGCGCCTCCAGCCGGATGCCTTCATCCGCGAGGCGCTGCAACTCGGCGAGGGCAAGCTGGCCCTCTACGGGCGGCGCAACACGTTGTTCGACCCGCAGCAGCGGGCGTTGGCGGAGATCGTGGAGATTCTGCCGCCGGAGAAGGAGAAGAATTGAAGGAGCCACGGATGAAAAACGAATTGAACACGGAAGTAGATCGGGCGAACGCAAGTCCCGCCCGTGTTTCATCCGTGTTCAATCCGCGGCTCGCAACCGGAGATGCATTATGACCAAGACTGATTACGACGTTCTCATCATCGGCGGTGGTCCGTCCGGCAGTTCGTCCGCCGCAATTCTTGCCGAGCACGGCCATCGCGTCCTGATTTTGGAGCGGGAGAAGTTCCCCCGTTATCATGTCGGTGAGTCGCTGATCCCCTTCAACTACGGGCCGATGGAGCGCCTAGGCCTGATTCCGATGATGAAGCAGTCGGCCTTCATGAAGAAATACAGCGTGCAGTTCGTGGCTCCGAACGGTCGCGCCAGCCAGCCGTTTTATTTCTTCAACCGCTACGACAAGGACACCGTGGCGCAGACCTGGCAGGTGTTGCGCAGCGAGTTTGACGAAATTCTCCTCAACCATGCGCGCAGCAAAGGCGCGGAAGTCATTGAGGAAATCAGCGTAAAGGAACTATTGCGCGAGGGTGAACGTGTGGTCGGCGTGCGCGCGCAGAAGAAATCCGGCGAGGTCGTCGAGTTCCGCGCGCCCATGACCCTCGACTGTACGGGCAAGGAAGCCTTCACCGCCGTACGCAACGGCTGGCGGCAGCGCGATCCGTATCTGAACAAGATCGCCGTCTGGACCTACTACCAGGGTTCGAAGCGTGAGTCGGGGATAGACGAGGGGCAAACGACGGTGGCGATGATTCCCGAGAAGGGCTGGTTCTGGCACATCCCGCAGCACAACGACATGGTGAGCGTGGGCGTGGTGGCCGAGGGCAAATACCTGACGCGCGGCGGGGTGCGCGACCACAAGGCGATCTTCGACCGCGAGGTGAACGAAAATCTTTGGATCAAGGATCATCTCTCCGTGGGCGAACAGGTCGGCCCTTACTACATCACGAGTGAGTATTCGTATCACTCACAGCACTGCGGCAGCGAAGGGTTGCTGCTGGTCGGTGATGCTTTTGCGTTTCTCGATCCGGTTTTCTCCAGCGGCCTGATGCTCGCGCTCAAGAGCGGCGTGCTGGCGGGTGACGCGGTGCATGAAGCGCTGGTGGCCAACGATTTTTCCCCGGCGCGGTTCTCCGATTATGCGACCTACATGCGCCAGGGCGTGGAGAACATGCGCAAGCTGGTCTATGCCTTTTACGATCCAGATTTCTCGTTCAAGCAAGTCATCGACAAATATCCCGAGGCCGCTGACGAAATCACCGACTGCCTGAGCGGCGACGTGAACAAGGACTTCACGTCGTTGTGGGACAAGATTCGCGAGTTCGTGCCGCTGCCGGAGGATTTGCCGCTGGGGCAGCCGCTGGTTGCGAAGACGGGCGAGCTTCAGCCCCTGATCGCGTGATGAGCGTCGGTGGTGGTGAGCGCCGCGCACGGCAAATCCGCACGCACCGCTTGGCATCTCACGCGCCGACCGTTTCTAAACGCAGGAAATCTTCGGCGACGGAATCAGCGTAGCGCAGGCCGACGCTGTTCAGGCGGAAGCCGTGCTCGTCCATCTCGGCGCGGCCATTGGTGACGAGCGTTTTCATTTCGTGGCCCCAGCCTTCTCGCAGATCGAAGCCGGTGATGGATTTGAACTCCTCGAAATTCCAACCCGCCGGCATCCGCAACCCGAACGCCGCCGTCTCGCCCGCGCGGGCCTCGGGAGAAAGCTGCTCGCTCGACTCGATGGCGCGGCGGCCTTTCTCCAGTTGCTCGCAGTAGAGCTGCGTGTTCGACCAGTTCTTTGTCCGCACGCCGTGGACGTAGCCCGTCGCGCTCGGCCCGAGCGCGTGGAAGGAACCGCCGCGCCAGTAGTTCACGTTGTGCTGGCACGCCAAGCGTGGAATGACGAATGGCGAATGAGGAATGACGATAGGTTCGACATTCGTCATTCTCACGTCGCGCGCGAAGTTCGCGATCTCGTACTGCCGCAGTCCGTGCTCGGCAGTCGTGGCGATCAACTCGTCATACATGTCGCAGGCGAGTTCTTCGTTCACGTCGAACGCACCGGCCTTGAGCTGCGCGTAGAGCGGCGTGTCTTCCTCGTAGATCACTTCGTAGCTGGAGAGATGTTCGCTGCCGAGCGCGATGGCTTCGCGGAGCGTTGCGCGCCAGGTGTCCATCGTCTGCGTGGGGATGGCGAACATGAGGTCCACGTTCACGTTGTCGAAACCGGCGGAGCGCAAGGTGTCGAAACTTTTGAAAACTTGTTCGCGCGAGTGGATGCGTCCGAGGCGTTCGAGCAGTGATTCGTCGAGCGATTGCACGCCCATCGAGACGCGGTTCACGCCGAAGTCGCGCCAGAGCTTCGCCTTGTCGAGCGAGACGGTGGCGGGATTGGATTCGATGGTCCACTCGGTCGCGCCGAGGAGATTCAGCCGCTCCATCGTGCGGAGAATGCTTTCCCACTGGCGCAGGTTTAGCATGGAGGGAGTGCCGCCGCCGAAGAAGACGGTGCGCGGTTTCAGATCGTGCGCGACCAGTTCCATCTCATGCACGAGCGCGGCGACGTAGCGGTTGATCTGTTCGCCGCTCGAAGCCTCGGAGAAGAAGGCGCAATACTCGCATTTGTGCGCGCAGAACGGCACATGAACGTAGAGGCTGGTGACGGGTGAACTCGACACGCGCGCAGGATGCCAGCGTGCCGCAGGGCGACCAATGAAAAGTTCCACCATCGCTTCGGAACTTGGTCTGGGGCGTGCCCGGAGAAGGCTGTGCACACGAGGCTGAAAGCCTCGGAACCTGCCGGCTGGAAAGCCGGCGTTACGACGCAGCGCCGACATTCGTGTCGGCAGGTTCAGAGGCTTTCAGCGGCGTGTTCCTCCCGGCAAGTCATGGCGCACCGGCGAGATGCGCTCCTTACTTCACCTTCCCCACCAGCGCCGCCGTGTTCTTGCGTCCGGGCGTCGGGAGGGGCGGGGGAATCGCGCCCGCGTTGCGGAGGCGCGCGACCATCGTGCGCCAGTTCGCGCGGTCGGTCTCGCTCATGGCCTGCCAGCGTTCGGCGGTTTGCAAAAAGGCGGCGCGCTCAATGGAGGACAGTTCGGAGAATTTCCTAAACCCAGCCAGCGCCTCTTTTCGTTGCTCCGAGGAAAGCTGGTTGAAACTGGTGAGCGTCTGCTGCATCTGCGCGATTTCCTGCGGCGTCAGTTTCCGCAGCGCCTGGCTCTGCTCCTGCGTGGGCATTCCGAAAAAGCGTTCGTAGTTTGCGATGATCTGCGCGCGGCGTGCTTCAGGCAGTTCGTTTAGCCGCTGCGATTGCTCCTCCAGTTCTTTGCGCTTCGCGGCGGTGAGACCGACCAGTCCGGCGTCATTCGTGCCGCCTTGCTTCGCGGAAACAAACACGCTGATCGCGAGCTGGTTTTCCAGCAAGTCCTGGCGGATGGCCGGCGGCAGAATGGTCCAGGTCCGCAGCTTGCCTTCGAGCAGCGCGCGGTCAGGCTGGGGAATTTTCGCAAGCCGCAGGGTGCGGTCGGCGGGCGTCATCTTCATGAGTTGCGGGAGATACCAGCGCAGTTGCAACGCTTGGAGACGCGCGGTGCGTTCTTCAGTCGTGAGCGAGGAATACTCGGCAACTTTGCTTTCGAGATACTGGCGTTGCGCGGGCTTGTGCAAGGCCAGCCACTGGTTGCGCCCGGCCTCGTTCGTCTCGAGCAACATGCGGAAAGTCGTGACGGGTGATGAGGGCAGCGGCGGCAAGGGCGCGGGCTGCGCGTGCGCGCCACCCAGGGTCAGGAGCAGTAAACCAAGTTGGATCCAGAGACGTTTCATTGTAGTGCAAACAAAATGCCGTCGTCGCTTGCAGGCGTGATCTCGCGCAGCGAATCCACCACGTCGAAATCGCGGAAGGCGTCGGGCAGGCGCGCGATGTCTTTCGAGACAAGCGCGGCGTCGGCGGCAAGCTGCGTGCGCTGCGCGCTGCGAAATTGCTGCGTGCCAAAAACCGTGAGCGCCAGCGCCGCCACCGTAGCCCAGCCGAGGCGCGGCCAGAGCACGCGCCAGCCGCGCGATTTGGAAACGGCGCGGCTCGCGCGCGCCTCATCCAAGTCCAGTTCCTGCAGCACGCGCGCGGTGAAGTTGCTCGACACGGGAACGTCGGGCAGGGATTGCAGCGCGCGTCCCAGAGCGCGATCCGCCTCCCACGCGGCGCGTGCGCCGGGATGCGCAGTGAGCCACGCCTCGAGTTGGGATTCCTCCTCGGGCGACAACTCCGGCTGCAGACTCAGCCGGAACAAATCATCATCACGCACGTCTTTCATGATCTTCCTTTCAGTTCAAAACCAGTTCACAAACAAAGTTTCATTTCACCACGCGCTCACACACCAACGGCAGTGGGACCGGCGCCCTCGCCGGTCGCCAGTCCAACAGGCGCCCCCGCCTGTCGAACAGCGGGCGAGGGCGCCCGCGAGACGAACGACAGCCGGGGGCGGCTGTCCCACTACGGGCAACACTGCCAAGATGCACCTCATGGCTCTTCACTCCACGCGCCGGAACGCAGATACGGCTTCAACCGCTGCTTCAAAGTTTCCCGCGCGCGGTGGATCAGCGACTTCGTCGCCGAGAGCGAGCAGTCCACGACCTTCGCGATTTCTTCGTAGGAAAATTCCTCGTGGCGGCACATGAGCAACGCGGTGCGTTGCTTCTCCGGCAGATCGGCGATGGCTTCCTCAACCTTCTCTTCGAGTTCTCCTTGCAACAAACTTTCCGTCGGGCCAGCCGATTTCGTGTCGGGTGCCTGCCGCATGGGATGATCGTCATCGTCGGCAAAAGTTTGATCGAGGGAGTCGGCGCGATGACGCGAGCGGCGGCGGATTTCGTTGAGCGAAAGATTGCGCGCGATGGTGAACAGCCAGGTGGAAAATCTCGCCGTGACCTCATAGCGATGCGCCGATTTGAAAACCTGCACGAAGACGTGTTGTGCGATGTCCTCGGCCTCGGTCGGATCGCCGAGGGTGCGGGCGACGATGTTGATGACGGGCTGCTGGTATCTCTCGACCAAGGACTCGAAGGCCGCGCGATCGCCCTCACGCACCCGCAGCATGAGGGCGGCATCGGGATCCAGACCGGTGTCGGACATGACGCGCAACAGAGTAGGGAAAACCGGTGAGGCGACAAGGTTGCGGGAAAATCATCGGCGCGCGGACTTTCCTGCCACTTCGACCTTCGCCTGAAGTCTGTTTGAGAGCTTACCCGTTGTCCCGGCCGTGCCGATAAACCGGGGACAATGGCTGACTTTTTCAAACAACCCGCACGTCCGCCGGTTTCTCGCCGGCGACGCCTGGCACAACTTGTCTGCGTCCTTTTGCTCCTGACGTTGGCGACCTTGTTCATCGAGCATTGGCGGGGTGAACGGGCTTTGCGGGCGTGGAGAATCGCGATGACAGCCCGGGGAGAAATCTTCGATCCGAACCAGCTCTGGCCAGCAACGGTTTCTTCCAGTCGCGAATTCTCTGAGCAACTGGCCTTGGCGGTGGAACGGCTGCCCCGGAGCCTGGACAAATTCTCCGGCATCTTGGATGGCTTGAGTCACGATGAGTTGGGTCGTCCCAGCCGTGGGAGCAAGCAAGGCCGGCCGCCCGGCTCGTTTGAGCAAAACAACGTCAGCACCTGGCAGGAGTTGGAAAGCGCGAGCCAAGCGGCACGTCCGGCCTTGAAAATCCTCCGTAAGCTGATGCAAGACCCGCCGGCCACCATCGGTGGGGAGATTGCGAAACGGCTGGACCATGATGTCATTCCCAACTTCATCCCCATCCGTCGCGCCAGCCAGGCCTTGCACGCGGCCACCATCAACGATCTGCACCGGGGAGACCTCGAGGCGGCGCTGGAAAATCTTGAGGCCATGCAGGGCGGTGTCCGCCTCTACGCCGATGAACCGACGCTCGTGAACTACATGATCCGGGTCGCGCTCCTCGGTCTGAGCAGCGACGCCTGTTGGGATGCCCTGCAAGAGAACGGCTGGACCGAGCCGCAACTGGTCCGGCTCCAGAAGGCCTGTCAGTCCAACGTGCTCTTCTCACAGTTGCCCAACATCATGGCTGGAGAACGAGCGGGCCGACTTCATGCCCTGAACTGGTTTGCCTCGCACCGCTACCAGGCTTGGATTGATCGTTACGCAGACATTCACAAATCATTCGGATCCAAGCCGGCGGAACTGGACACCGCGAACTGGAAGGGCCGTTGGCGGAAGTGGATTTTTCACCCCACTTGGAGCTACGCGTGGCGGGCGCAGGAGGAACTGGATCACCTCAAGTATTCACAACAGGACTTGAACAATCTGCGCGAAGCCGTCCAGCGAGGATCATGGGTTTACCTCCAGGAGAGGGACGCCAAGTTGCGTGCCAACTATCGGCGTCCGCCTGCGGCGTGGCGGTTCTACGGTTCTCTGCCCTTGCACGACAGCTTGAGTGAACTCATCCGCCCTCCGCGCGCGGAACAGCCCGAGTCTCCTTACCCGAATTTCTCCAAGGCGGGGTTCGTGACGGCCAAGAATCTGACCCGGCACGAGATGGTGAAGACGGTGATTGCGCTCAAGCGCCACCAACTGCGCGAAGGCCAGCTCCCGCGTGACCTCGCGGCTTTGGTTCCCGCTTGTTTGGACGCCGTGCCGCGTGACTTGGTGGACGGGCAGCCTTTGCGCTACCGGTTGAACCCGGACGGTTCGTTCGTGCTGTATTCCATCGGCGAGAACGCCCGAGACGAGGGTGGTAATTCGCACCCCTCAGAGTCGGGTGAGACTCAGCGAAGACCTGATGCATGGTCCGGTCGCGATTGGGTGTGGCCCCAAACTTTTGCCTCCGTAAAAAAGCCGGGAACATAACGCTGGCCAGCGAGCGAACGTGGCTTTCCGCAGTCAATTTTTGCGAAGCAGAATAGCCCGCGCGGTTACGAGAGGTAACGCATGTCCCCGTCCAGCCACACGCCGCGCACGCGGAACTGCGAATCAAACCACACGAGGTCGGCGCGCTTTCCTTTTTCGAGCGAGCCGAATTCTTTCTCACGGCCTAGTTGCCGCGCGGGATTCAACGAAGCCATCCGCACCGCATCCACGAGCGAGGCACCGCCGAGTTGCACGGCGCGGCGCACGGCTTCGATCATCGTGAGCGTGCTGCCGGCGAGCGCGGAGCCGTCGGTGAGCAGGGCGGCGTCCTGCGTGACGCGCGCGGCCACGCCGCCGACTTGGAATGTTGTGCCCGGCTTCAGGCCCGCGCCGCCCGTGGCGTCCGTGATCAGACACACGCCGTCGCGGCCCTTGGCGTTGAACAGCATCTTCATCAGCGTGGGCGCGACGTGGACGCCGTCGGCGATCAGCTCGCAGCAAATCTCCCGGTGCGCGAGCGCGAACTCCACCATGCCCGCGATGCGATACGGCCCGCGCCGTATAGCCGTGCTCATCGCGTTGAAGGTGTGGGTGGAATGGTTCAGTCCCGCCGCGAGCGCGCGGCGCAGGTGCTCCTCCGTGGCGTTCGTGTGACCGCCGCTGGCGAGGGAGCCGTTCGCACGCAGCGCCCGGATGAGCGGCAGTGCGCCTTTTTCCTCCGGAGCCAGCGTCATCTCGGTGACGAGCGGGCCGTAGCGTAGAAACTTTTTCCACTCCGCGGGGTGCGCCTGGCGGATTTGATTTGGATTTTGCGCGCCCGGTTTTTCCTTCGAGATGAACGGGCCTTCGATGTGGACACCCGCGAGGCGTGCGCCGCCGAGCGACCGGTTGTGAAATGGTTTCGCTGCTTCGAGCACGCGCAGGATTTCCTTCTCCGTCGCAGTCACGGTGGTGAGCGCGAGCGAAGTGGTGCCGCCGCGCAGATGAAATTCCGTGATGGCGCGAAAGGCGTCTGCGCTCGCCTCCATCGTGTCACGTCCGACCGCGCCGTGGATGTGCAAATCAATGAAGCCGGGCGCGAGGTAGCCGCCGCGCAGGTCAAGCGAGCCGGGTCGGAGACCGGCGCTCCGCGAGACGCTGGCGATGTGGCCGGCGCGCACGGTGAGCGTGCCGCGCTGAATGGCCTCGGGGAGGATGAGTTGGGCGTTGGTGAATGTGGTCACGCGGATCAAGTAATCAGTAAGTCAGTTATCAGTGAATCAGTATTTGCACTTCGACGCTGAATCGCCCGCACCGCGTCACTGATAACTGATAACTGATTACTGACCTACTGGTCACTGCTTCTTCAACGACGCGAGGTATTCCACCAAGTCCACCAGTTCCTGCTGCGTCATCGTCATCTGCAAACCCGCTGGCATCATCGAGGATTTCATCTGCCGCAGCGCGGCGATGGCGCTGCGCTGGTGGCGCGTGATGATGCCATTGGCGTCCTTGATCGCGACTTCGTCCGCCGTCTCGCTGGCCTTGATGCCGAAGGCTTCGTCACCGGACTTGAGTTCCACCTGCCACGCCTCGAAGCCAAACGAGATGCCCGCGCTCGGATCGAGGATGGCTTCGTAGAGCGCCTCCTTCGGCAGTTTCGTGCCGATCTCGGAGAGCGCGGGGCCGAGGTCGCGACCTTCGCCACGCACCTGATGGCATTTGGCGCAGCCCGTGGTGTCGCGCCGGAAAACTTCCGCGCCCTTGGCGATGTCGCCTGGGAGTTTGATCAAATCGGAGACGGGCGGAAGCGGCTGGGAATTTTGTCCGGCGGGCAGCGGAAGAATTTTCGCGGCTTCCGATTGAACGGCCGGCCAGCGCGCCGCGTTGAGTTCTGATGCCGCGATGAATTTCAAATTCTCCGGCAGTTTCTCCTCGCGGGCCAGGGCGAGCAGGGACTTCGCGCCGTCCTGCGTTTGCGCGAGCGCACGCGTGGCGGCGCGGCGCGTGGCGGTGTCCCGCGTGTCGTCGGTGACGAGCGGGACGAGCCACGGCACGGCCTGTTTTTCCTGCGCGTGGCCGAGGGCTTCGGCGAGGCGGGCGGCGTTGGTGGATTGCAGCGCGCTCTGCACGGAGGCGGCATCGCCGCTCGCGAGCACGAGGCGGATGGCCTCCACGCCGCTTTCATCCGCAGGCTGGCGCGCGGCGAAGTCGAGTAGGCCGGCGTTCTGGTTGGTGAGCGCGAAGTGGCGGACCAGCTTGACGAAGTTCGGCGTGCCGCGCGTTTTCTCCAGCACGCGCTGGATGGCGGCCTGCACAGCGGGCTTTTCCGCGACGGCAGCTTTGTCCAACCGCGTGAGCGCCTCGATGGCGGTGTTGATCTTCTGCTGTTCCTCGGTGTCGGCAGCCGGGGCGGGGCCACAGAGCAACGCCGCGCCGGCCAGGAAAAGAATGTGAAAGTTCACGGCGCACTTTTTCCAATGCGCGCCCGCAAGACAAGGCGGGAGAACAAGGGGCGGTGGCCCGCCTCTTGGCAACTTGGCATCTCCGCGCTTTACCGAAAGCGAGCTTCCCTTGCACACTCGCTCCAATGCTCCCGCTGGAGTCGTGCAAACTGTTCAGTGCGCTCGCGCCCGATGACCTCGCGGCGCTGCTGCGCGTCACGCGCGAGCAGACCTTCGCGGGCGGCACGGAAATTTTCAAAGAAGGCGACGCGGGCGACGCGCTCTACGCGGTGAAGAACGGCAGCGTGCTCATCACCGCCGTGATGGGCAATGGCGAGCGCCAGACGCTCTCACGCGTGCCGCCCGGCGAAGTGTTCGGCGAACTCGCCATCATTGATAATCAACCGCGCTCCGCCACGGCACTGGCTGAAATCGAGACGACGCTGTACGTCGTGCCGCGCGACGCGATGATCCAGTTGCTCACCAATTCGCCGCAATTTTCCTTCAGCATGATGCGCGAGATCACGAACCGCCTGCGCGAGTTCAACCGGCAATACATCCGCCAGGTCTTGCAGGCGGAGCGCATGGCGCTCGTGGGCCGCTTCGCCAGCTCCATCGTCCACGATTTGAAGAATCCGCTGACCATCATCGGCATCGCGGCCGACATGGCGTGCGGACCGGAGGTGCCGTTGAGCGCGCGGCAGATCGCCCAGAAGCGCATCCAGAAACAGGTCGAGCGCATCAGCAACATGGTGTCGGACATTCTGGAATTCACGCGCGGCGGCGGCGCGGTCGCGCCCACGACCACGGTGCTCGAGTACGCGGAATTCGCCCGGCCCATCATCGAGGAAATCAGCCGTGAGATCTTGCCGAAGGGCGTGGCCGTGGAGCTGATGACCTCCGTGCCGCTGGCGAAGGTGCCGGTCAATCCGCGCCGCCTGAGCCGCGTCTTCTACAATCTGATGTTCAACGCGGTGGATGAAATGCCCGAGGGCGGCAAAATCAAAATGCACTTCCGCGTCGAGGGCGCGGAACTCATCACCGAGATCGAGGACACGGGCGGCGGCATCGCGCCGGAGATGTTGAACAAATTGTTCGAGGCGTTCGAGACCTTCGGCAAGGCGCGCGGCACGGGTCTTGGATTGAGCATCGCGAAGCGCATCGTCGAGGAGCATCGCGGTCGCATCTACGCGCGCAACGTGCCGGGCGGCGGGGCGCTGTTTGGTTTCACGTTGCCGCTGGCGTGAGGTGAAGCCGATGCAACCGCAGTCTTTTCTTTATTCCCCTGACCACCATTCCCCTGACTTGGCGGGGCGGGGAAAAGCGGAAGTCAGGGGAATGTTGGTCAGGGGAATGGGAACTGATGAGGGAGGATTTTCACAAGCCGTGGGCTGCGCACTCGATCCGGCTTTCTGCTTTCTGCTTTCCGCTTTCCACTTTTCAGCATGAACCGCATCCGCCTGCTCCCCGAACACGTCGCGAACCAGATCGCCGCCGGCGAAGTCGTCGAGCGTCCGGCCAGCGTCGTGAAGGAACTCGTCGAGAACTCGCTCGACGCCGAGGCCCGCCGGCTCACCGTGGAAATCCAGTCCGGCGGCCGTTCGCTCATCCGCATCACCGACGACGGCTTCGGCATGAGCCGCGACGACGCATTGCTCTGCCTCGAACGTCACGCCACGAGCAAGATTCAGCGCGCGGAAGATTTGCACGGCATCAGCACGATGGGTTTTCGCGGCGAGGCGCTGCCGAGCATCGCGAGCGTCAGCCGCTTCAGCCTGACGACGCGCGAGCGCGAGAGTGATTCACCGGAAGGCACGCAGGTCATCATCAACGGCGGAAAAATCGTGGAGGTGAAAGCCGCGGGTGCGGCCAGCGGCACGAGCATCGAAGTGCGTTCGCTGTTCTTCAACCTGCCCGCGCGAAGAAAGTTTTTGCGCGCGGAAGAAACCGAGGCCGCGCACATCCAGCACTACCTCACGCTCGCCGCGCTGGCGCATCCCGAGGTGGCGTTCACGTTCGTGAAGGACGGGCGCACGCTCTGGCAGTTGTCCGCAATTAAGAATGACGCCGCGCCCATCACTGCGCTGCGCGAACGGATGCGGCAGTTGTCCGGCACGTTGCCGCAACTCATCGAGTTGGAATCGAGCGAGAACCTGAACGAGCGCTTCACTGACGACGCGACCAACCAACTCGAAACCCAAACCCCGAAACTCTCCGTCCGCGTGTGGGGTTTGATCGGCGCACCCGGTGTGGCGCGCTCGACGCGCGAGGAGCAGCATCTCTTTGTGAACCGCCGTCCCGTGGAGAATCGCGGGCTGAACCACGCGCTGCTCGAAGGCTATCACACCGCGCTGATGAAAGGCCGCTTCCCCGTCTGCTGCCTGTTCCTGGAAATTGATCCGGCGGCGGTGGACGTGAACATTCATCCCGCCAAGCGCGAGGTGAAGTTCCGCGACGAGCGCGCCGTGCGCGGCTTCGTCACGCGCGCCATCCGCGACGCGCTGCTCGCCTTCCACAGCCCGCAGGCCGAGAGCGCCGTCACGCCCCACGCGCCACGCCCCACGCCGCTGATTGAATGGCTGCCCCCGCGCTCCATCGTTCCCGATCCCGCGCGCGAACCGGCGTTGCCCGGCTTTCCTGCGCCCACCACCGAACCAATTAAAACGCAACCCGCGCCGCTGCCGCCCTCCTTTCGCCGCGACACCGCTGTAGAAACCAGCGCCCTAATCCAGTCGCCCGTTCAACCACCACGCGCCCTGTTCCCCAATCCCCAATCCCCAATCCTCAATCCTCAATCCTCAATTTCCCCCACGCCGCTCCTCTCCGTCCCGCTCCGCCTCGTCGGCGTGATTGGCCGGCTCTACGTCGTGCTGGAATCGGATCGCGGTCTCGTGCTGCTCGACCAGCACGCGGCACACGAACGGATTTTGTTCGAGCAAATGCTCACGCGCTTGGAGCGCAACGAAGTCACCGCGCAACGCTTGCTGTTGCCGGAGACCATTGAACTCGCGCCGCGCGACGCCGCCTTCGTGCGCGGCGTGCTGCCGGTGCTGGCGCGCCTCGGCGTGGGCCTGAGCGAATTCGGCGAGCGCACCTTCCTGCTCGATGCGTTGCCGCCGATGGTTAAGGCGCCCGACGCACGCGGCTTCGTCACCACGCTGATTGATGAATTGAAAGCCGCCGGCGAGGGCGTGAACGCGCTGCGCCTCGGCGAAGACGTGATTGCCAAAACCGTCTGCCGCCACGCGGTGAAGGCGAACGATCCGCTGACCGGTCCCGAACTGGAAAACCTTGTGCGCGACCTGCGCCACTGCGCCATGCCCTACACCTGCCCGCACGGACGCCCCACGCTCATCGAGATGAACTTCCGCGAGCTGGAGAAAAAATTCGGGCGCACGCAGTAAAACCTGGCGGCGGGTTGGTCACACGGGCTTTTTCCAAATCGGGACCACGCGCTTCATTTCGTCAATGAGCCACTGGCACGCTGCGAACGCCTCGCCGCGATGCGGGGCGATGACTTCCACCCAGAGCGACGGTTCCTTCACCCGCACCACGCCAAGGCGATGCACGAGCCGCACGGACTCGATGGGCCAGCGTTTTTCCATTTCATCGAAGAGCAGTTGGAACTGCCGCTCGGCCATCGGGACGAAGGCTTCGTAATCAATCGCCGTGATGGCCGCGCCTTCTTCCTGACCGCGCACGACACCGGAGAAGCTGACGACCGCGCCCATTCCGTGGGACATGACGCGCTGCGCGACGAGCGCGGCCTCGTCAATGGGCGCGGGCGAGATGGTGAGCGAACGTTTCATTCACCCTCCCTGCACCGGCGGGAACAGCGACACCTCATCGCCCGCCTGCAGCGCGTAAGTCTTCGGCTGGTAATCCACGCCCACGGCGAGGAGCGTGGAGTTTTGCATGGCGGCCAGCTTCGGGAAGCGCGTGCCGAGTTTCTGCTGCAACTCTTCGATGGTGCCGCCGGGCGCGATCTCTTCCACCACCTGCGTGCAGCCGGTGAGTTCCTTGAAGTAGGAGTAGAAGTGAACGGTGACGGTCATGGCGGGAAACTAATCGTAAGCGAGCCGGTCGAAAATATGGTTCAGGATGTTGATCGAGTCCTCGCGGTCCAGATGTCCGGCCAGCCTCGCGGACTCGGGCAAGCCCGGCACCGAGTGGATGAGCATGTAAAGCGCGAGATGGTTCTTCTCATTGAAGCGAACGCGAACGGTGTCCTTGGGCACCAGCGCGGCGGACGAGAAACGGGTCTCCGGCGTGAGCGGAACCAGCCAACGATGCGTGAGTTCCAACAGCCGTGGGGAGGAAACGTCGGATGCTTGAAAAACTCGCAGGTGCATGCGTGCTCAAGGACGGGCGGAAAGTCTCGTGATCAGAAGGCGCGTTGGAAGTCGCGATAAATTTCCTCGAGCACCCGCGTGCGGGCCGGGCTTTGCGTTCTGTTGATCAAGGCCAGCAGCCGCGCGCGGCGCCGACGGACGGCAGGAGAATTGAGCGCGGGCCGCGGGCTGGAGAGCGCCGACTTGGCCGCGCGTTTGAACGCCGTTTTCCGGCGTGAAACCGACGAGGTTTGGCCTGTCATCATGCGCGCAACGTAACATCGCGCCCTGGGACTTCGAGGAAAAATCCTGTCAGGCCGGCGGCGCATACGCCTCCGGCCGGAGCACGCCCACGAACGGCAGGTTGCGATAGCGCTCGGCAAAATCCAGCCCGTAGCCGATCACGAAGTAATCCGGAATGGAAAAGCCCACGTAGTCCGCGCGCACCTTCTCCGTGCGGCGCGCTTTCTTCTCCAGGAACACGCACACTTTCATGCGGCGCGGCTTATGCCCTTTCAGAATCGCCAGCACGCGCTTGAGCGTGCGGCCCGTGTCGAGGATGTCATCCACCACCAGCACGTCGCGGCCCTTTACGTCGAGGCGGAGTTGCTTGGTGAAGACGAGTTCGCCCGCCTGCGTGCCCGCGCCATAGCTCGACACGCCGATGAAATCCAACCGCAACGGCAGCGACAGATGCCGCACTAAATCAGCGAGGAACATCACCGTGCCGTTCAGCAACGAAACGATGACGAGATCACGCCCCGCGTAATCGCGCTGCAACTGCCGGGTGAGTTGCTGGACGCGCTTGGCAATCTGCTCCTCGGTGATGAGCACGCTCTCGATCTCGGGAAACGCGGCGTGAATCTTACTCTTGGTTTTCTTTTTCGCCGGACGGCGGACGAGAGAGGTCTTCATGAAAAATCAAATGTGCTTCGAGTCGTCGTGGTCTTTCTGGCTGTAGCCGGATTCCTGGCGTTGGAAATTCACCTCGTTCTTCTTCACGTAAGCGGCGAAAATGTCATCCGCGCTCATGCCCAGCACCTGCGCCATGCTGATGAGAAAGTGGAACAGGTCCACGACCTCGACGCGCGCGTTCTGCTCGTCGAACTTCTGGTACTTGGCCCACCATTTCCAGGGGACGCTGTCGGTCAATTCGGCCATCTCCTGCGACATGGCGCGGCAGTAGTTGAGAATCCACTTCGTCTTTTCCTCCTCGCTCATGGCGTCGGTCTGCACGCCGATGCGCTCGTTGAGCGATTTTTGCATGCGGAAAAGTTCGCGAAGCTGATCGGGTCGTTCCATGAGCGCGAGGTTCAAAGGGCGAGGCGGAAAGTGCAAGGGGCAAAACTTTGTGGAGCGCGGACTTTACAGTCCGCAGCCAGCCGCCCAGTGGTGAGGGGTATGAACTTGCTGGGACGCGCGGTCGTTCGTTGCTTGCTGCGGACTGGAAAGTCCGCGCGCCGGGGCGTCGGATTTTCTGCGCTACTTCTTCTCCGCCAGCACCTTCGCCAGACTCGCGGCCACGCGCTCGGAGCGTATGAGTTTCCCCTCCAAGTTCAGGTGATACTCCGTGTCGAACATTTGCTCGGTGGGGAAGACCATGTCCTCCACCGTGTCGAGGCGGGGAATGTTCAGCCGGGCGCGGAGCAAGTCATCAAGCTGATGGATGGCCACGCGATTTTTCTCGTAGCTGCGCCGCTCGTAAGGCGGGTGAGAGTAGAAGACGCGCGCACCCTTTTTTCGGGCCGCGTCGGCAAACCAGTTCACATGCTCGATGGCGATGTCCGTAGTGCCGGCGCCGGTGAATTTGAAACGGCCCGCTCCAAGTTCAGGTCCCTTGAGGCCATGATGGGTGACGATGTCGCCGTTTTGATCGAAGGCGTTGCGGTGGTTGTGGACGTACGAGCCGCCTTCCAGAATCCCCTCGGATTGGCCCAGCACATCGCGAATGACGCGCCCCAAATGCTGCTTGTAACCGTCGTCCAAGAGTTCCTTCAACTGCCGGAACGTCAGCGCGCGCAGCACGGTGGGGCGGCACTCGATGAGCCGGGCGACATACTCGGGCAGAGGCCGATAATACGTCTCGAACGTGAGATATTCCGGCGCGAGCACCACCACGTCACCGCGTCGCAGGAACGGCTCGACTTCTTGCAGCATGAATTCCAGACCGACGGCGGCGTTCAAGCCCATGTTGACCGGGTTCATGCCCAGCCGTTCGCCGACCAGTCCCGAATCCATGCCGAAGGCCATCGAAGAACCGGCGACGAAAATGATGCGGGGCGACGGCAGCGTCTCCAGCCGGCGATGCTTGTCCGCGCTGGCCATATAGAAGCTTTTCTCGGGCGGATACTTTTTAGTGTAAGCCGCGAAAACCACGCCCAGCGCGACGGCGAGGACGCCGAAGAACACCGCGAGTTTGAGGAGAAAAGTTTTCATCGGCGTTTCAAAACTGGAAGTAGATGAACTGCCCCGAGCCGTGGGTGCCGGCGTAAAGAATGGCGATGGCGATGGTGAAATACACCGCCCAGCGCGCCGCACGCGGCCAGTGCGCGAGACTCAGCGGATGCGGCTGGCGGCGTTGCAGCCACTCGACCGCGAACAACGCGGCCACGGCGATGAAGATGAGATTCCCCGCCGGTTGCGCGGTCACGCGGGCCAGGCCGAGGAAGTACGTTTCCAGATTCGCCACGTCCGCCGCGAGGCGTTGCAGAATCACCAGCGCGTCCGCGAACGAATGCGCGCGGAAGAAAATCCAGCCGAGGCAGACAATCGAAAAGGTGAGCAGCATCCGTCCAAGGGTCTTGAGCGAAGGAAGGATTGATTCTCCACCCGCTACATCACCCACACCACGGGTGGCGCGGTTGGAGGACAAAGTTTCCGGCAAGACCGCCAGCCCGTTGATCGCGCCCCAAGCCACGAAGTTCCACGACGCGCCGTGCCAGATGCCGCTGAGGAGAAAGGTGACGAGCACATTGAACACACGCCGGGGCTTCGAGACACGGCTGCCGCCGAGCGGAAGATACACGTAGTCTTTGAACCAGGTGGTGAGCGAGATGTGCCAGCGCCGCCAGAACTCGCCGAGGCTTTGCGAGAAGTAGGGGTTGGCAAAGTTCCGCATCAGCTCGAAGCCGAAGAGTTTCGCGAGGCCGATGGCGATGTCTGAGTAGGCGCTGAAGTCACAGTAGATTTGCACCGCGAAGAGCACCGTCGCCACGGCCAGTTCGCCGCCGGTCACTTCGGCGGGTTTCAGGAACACGGCGTCCACGACCGGCGCGAGATTGTCGGCCACGACCATTTTCTTGAAGAAGCCCCAGAGCATCTGGCGGCAGCCGTCCACGGCCTGCGCGTGGTTGAAAACGCGCGCGCGAAAAAACTGCGGCAGCAAATGCGTGGCGCGCTCGATGGGTCCGGCGACGAGCTGCGGGAAGAAGGAGACGTAGGCGAGATACTCGACGAGATGCGGCGTGGCGCGCAATTGACGGCGGTAGATGTCAATCGAGTAGCTCATGGTCTGGAACGTGTAGAAGCTGATGCCCACGGGGAGCACGACCTTCAGCGTGGGCATGTCCATCGTCCAGCCGACCGAGGCGGCGGCGGCCTGCAAGCTCTCGGCGAAGAAGTTGAAGTATTTGAAGTAAGCGAGCAGGCCAATATTCGCGGTGAGTCCGAGAGCGAGCAGAATTTTTCTCCGGCGCGGCGCGGCCGTCTTTTCCAGGCCGAGTCCCACGCCGAAGTCGAGCAGGCTGGCCGCGAGCATCAGTCCGCAGAAACGCCAGTCCCACCAGCCGTAGAAAATGTAACTGGCGACGACGATGAGGACGTTTTGCGCGCGTCTTTGACGCAGCGCCCAGTAGAGCGGGAAAAAGAGCGCGAGGAAGATCAGGAAAGTGAGCGTGGTGAACGTCATGCGCTGGCGTGAGGCTCAGGGAAAGCGCGGCGCGCAGGCAAGGAGCTTTCCCGAAACCCGAACGGCGGGGCACCGCCGCCGCCCTGTAACGCCGGCTTTCCAGCCGGCAACGTAATTAGGATTTCAGCCTCGTGGCCCTCCCTTTATTTTTACAGGGGCGGATTCTCGCGCGGCGGGCTTTGAACAGGAGGATCGAAAGCCTCCCGACCTGCCGGCTGGAAAGCCGGCGTTACGGGACGACGGCAACCTGCCGGGCGGGCTTCTGGATTTTCTGCCGAAAAAAAGAGTGCATCCAAAAAAGGTTTCGGCTCGTATGCATTACCAAACCAAACGCAGGTCTAACTCTATGAAAACAAACAAAGTGCTTCTGGCTGCCCTAATCGGAGGAATGGTATTCGGCTCGACCGCCCTCTCGCACGCCCAGTCCCTCATCTACGGTCTCACGTCCACCAACTCACTGGTGGCCTTCAGTAGCTCCGGCTCCGTCGCCAATGGCCCCATCATCACCGGCGTCGGCGTCGGCGAAGAGGTAGTGGGCATTGATTTCCGCCCCTTCACCGGCGAACTCTACGCGCTCACCGGCGACCTGGGCGGCACGGGCCGTCTCTACACCGTGAACCCTGTTTCCGGGGCGGCCTCGGCGCTCACCCTTGTCGGCACGCTCACTAACATCACGGCGCGGGCCGGCGTGGACTTCAATCCCGTGGCCGTGGCCGGCGTGAACGCGCTGCGCATCTTGACTCACGAGCGGGACAATTACCGCCTCACCTTTGCCGGCACGACCGCCACGGTGAATTACGACGGCAAATTGAACACCACGAACGTCGT
The DNA here is from genome assembly GCA_043757045.1 of Akkermansia sp. Taxonomy (GTDB): domain Bacteria; phylum Verrucomicrobiota; class Verrucomicrobiia; order Limisphaerales; family SIBH01; genus JANNGC01. The sequence goes on from JAYVQC010000097.1 coordinate 29,412, forward strand.
GGTCAGCACGAACGCCATCGCGTGCGCCTACCTCAACAACCGTGGCGGCCTGCCCGGCGCGGGCGGCGCGGGCGGTACCACGCTCTACGTCATTGATGCCGACACCGACTCGCTCTACGTCCAGAACCCGCCGAACAACGGCACGCTCGTGGACGCCAAGCCCCTCGGCGTGAATGCGGGATCCGCGGGCGGCTTCGACATAGACACGCTGAACAACAAAGCCTACGCGGTGCTGGAAGTGGGCACGGTCGGTCTTTACGAAATCAGTCTCGCGACCGGCGCGGCCACGCTCGTGCGCGCGTTGCCGAACAACATTATTGACCTCGCCATCACGCTGCCGGTCTCGCTGCCACCGACGCTGGTCTATGGACTCACGACCACGAACACGCTGCTGCCTTTCACCACGGACTCGACGAACGTGGGCGCGGTGCTGCCGGTCACGGGACTGGGCGGTGGCGAAACCATCGTGGGCATTGATTTCCGTCCCTTCAACGGCCTGCTCTACGCCGTGACGCGCGACGCGGCCAATGCGGGCCGTGTTTACACCGTGGACCCCATCACTGGCGCGGCCACGGCGCTCACGCTCGCGGGCGTGCCGCTCACGCTCACGAACAGCGTGGGCCTGGACTTCAACCCCGTCGCGGTGTCCGGCGCGAACGCGTTGCGCATCGTGACCGGTGCGGATCAAAATTTCCGTCTCACGTTCAGCGGTTCGACCGCCACGGTGATCGCGGACCTTGCGATCAATCCCGGCAGCGCCGACTTGATGGCGGCGGGCTATGTGAACAACCGCGGCGGTCTTCCCGGCGCGGGCGGCGTGGGCGGCACCACGCTCTACGTCGTGGATTCCGTCTCCGACACCCTCTTCATCCAGAACCCGCCCAACAACGGCACGCTCGCCACGCCCAAGCCGCTCGTGCATGACGTGGATGCGTCCGGCGGTCTGGACATCCTCACCACCACGAACCGCGCGCTGGCCCTGTTCGGCATCAGTGGCACGAACGGTTTGTATGAAGTCGATCTCGCGAACGGCTTCGCGAACTTTATCCGCCCGCTGCCCTCATCGCTGGTAGATCTGGCGGTGCCGATTCCCGCGCGCATCACCACTCTGAGCAATTTCCCCGGCACGAACGTCTTGCTCGTCTTTGGCGGCGGCGTCGGTCCCTTCAACGTCCAGAAGGCGAACGTGGTCAATGATCCTTTCTGCTCCATCACGACCGTGGCCTCCGGCCCCGTGACCTTGGGCAAGGACGGCCCGCAAGGTTTCTACCGCGTGCGCGATCTGGCGAACGCGAGCATCACGCGCTTCACTTCCAGCCTGAGCGGCCTCGCGAACGGCAACGGTTCGACCGGCTTCGGCCTCGCCACCGTGGACTTGAACGGCGACGTGCTGACCTACGACTTGGCTTACAGCGGCCTGACCGGCACGCCCACGGCGGCGCACGTCCATCTCCCGGCCCCGACGACGGGCGCTTCCGGCGTGGCCTTCGCCCTTACGCCCGTCGGCGGACTCGGCACCACCGGACGTTACGCCGCGAGTGTGACGCTGACGCTGGCGCAAAAGACCGCCGTGCTCGCGGGCCTCGCGTACTTCAACCTCCATACGGCGGCGTTTGGCGGCGGAGAAATTCGCGGCCAGATCATGCCCGTGGCGCAGAAGGTCGTCCTGAGCGGCGTGGCGGAACGTCCGACCGGCAACACCTCGCCGGCCTTCGGCGTCGGCGCGCTGACCATCATCGGCAACGAACTCGCCTTCGACATCAACTATCAGGGCCTGACCGCCCCGGCCACGGCGGCGCACTTCCACGCGGCGTCGGACAGCGCGGGCACGGCGGGCGTGATCATTAACTTGAGCAGCGGCTTCGGCACGTTGGGCCGGTCCGGCACACTCGCGGGCCGCGTCACGCTCACCCCCGCGCAATACCTCGCGTTCGCGGACGGCCAGGTCTATGTGAACATCCACAACGGAAATTTCCCCGGCGGCGAAATTCGCGGCCAGGTTGCGCCTTACATCGGCGAGTTGCCCTTCTCGGCGGACCTCACGGGCGCGGCGGAGAAACCTTCGGCGGTGAGCACGTCCGGCTCGGGTTTCGTGGAAGCGGCGCTTGTGGGCAACACCCTCTCCTTCACCCTCGCGTATCGCAGCCTGACCAGCGCGATCACGGCGGCGCACCTTCACGGGCCGGCCACGTCGTCGGCCAGCGCGGCGGTGCTCATTGATCTGCTGCCTTACCATCGCGGCACTTACTCGACGCAGGGCGTGTTCAGCGGCTCGGTCGCGCTGGCCCCGGCGATGGTCAATGCGCTGTTGAACGGCGACCTCTACCTGAACCTGCACACGGCGGTGAACCCCGGCGGCGAAATTCGCGGCCAGCTCGCGCCGATGGTTCTCCCCGTCACGATGAACGGGGCGAACGAACGCCCGACGCCCGTGGTCACTCCCGCCACCGCCTACGGCTACGTGGGCGTGGTCGGCCGACAGGTTTCGCTCGGGCTGCACTATCGCGACCTGAGCGGCGCGGCGACGGCGGCGCATTACCACGCCCCGGCGGATGCCAACGGCACGGCAGGGGTGATCATCAACCTCGGTGCCTACGCGGTCGGCGGCTTCAGCAGTTGGGGCTTCCTGCTTGGCAGCCAGGGCGTGACCGACGCGCAGGTGGCAAATTTCGTGGACGGCCTCGTCTATGTGAACATCCACACGGCCGCGAATGGCGGCGGTGAAATTCGCGGCCAGGTGCTGCCGTAGTTCGCGCGCAAGAATCAAGTGGAGAGAGCAAGGCGCCGGTCGGCAACGACCGGCGCTTTTTTTGGCGGGGGCGCGGGCGTCCCGCCCGCCGGGCGGTACGGAGATTCATTGCGGTCGCCACGCCGAATCGGCAGGGCCGCCGTCGGTTCCATTCGGGCGGGCGAGACGCCCGCGCTCCAATCGGATCGGCTTCGTTCGCCATGGCGGCACTTGGAAGATGTGTCCGCAGGCATCCTTGCCTGCCACAGAGGCTTAAAACTTCCGCCCCGGAAACTCACGCGTCAGCGGCTGACGTGTCGGCCCTTGGGGCTGGTTGCCATAGCCGGGCGAAGCCCCTCCGTTCGCGGGCGTCGCGTTGTAACGCTTGTTCACGTCCTCGATGATCGGGCCGCGCAGACGATCCTGCTGGCGGTTGAATAACGTCGTGGGATCGCTGGCGCGCGGATCGTAGCCGCTCCCGCCCACCGTCGGCGTGGCGAGGCTGGAGGCCTTGGCCGCGGCGGCGTTGACCACGGGCTGGAGGGAATTGGGCGCACGGCCCGCCGCGCCGGCGTTCGGATTCAGCAACTGCTCGAAGTCGGTGCGCCGCTGCAACTGCGCGGGCGTAAGTTTTTCGGACGCGCGGTTCGCGTTGAATTCAAAGGGCGTGCTGGCGCGCATGCCCGGAGGACTGAAGTCCTCATCCTCCCGCTGCGCGTAAGACTGGCCGCCGGAACCGCCACGTCGCGCCTCTTTTCTTCCGTTCGCCGCATCACCTGGTTTCCAGTCGAGGTCGGTGACCGGAGCCAGACTGCGCGCTGGGTCGGAACGAAACGGCGAGTTCAGATCCTTCATGGACGACGAGCCGGGCCGGGACTTTTCCGTCGCGGTCTTGAACGGATGCTTCTCCGCCTCGCGCAGCGCCTCCTTGCGCGCTTTCTCCTCGTCGGGGTCGGTGAACATGGCCGGCGTGCGGAGCAACGGGTGCGTCCGCTCGCGCTCCAGGTCGCGCGGCTCGCTGCGCATCATGGGCGGCGGCGTCCGGGGCGGAGGGCTGGCGGCGGGAGCGTCAAAATTTGGGTTCGAGAAGTCCAGCCCGCGCTCCCGCACTTCGGGCAAATCGCTCTCAGGTTTTGGCGGCGCGGCGAAGGCCACGGCGGGCTTGGAAAAACGTATCGCATCACCCGCTAGCGCCGCGCAGGCGAGCCCGACGCTCGTCAGCGTCGCCAGGACGCGGGCGTGACCAAAGGACTGTCGGCAAAAATTCATCAATGAAAGCGGCGCACTATAATCTTGGCGGTTGCCCGGTCAAACGTGCAGTGAGTTGACCGCGCGGCGCGGGTTTACGTTCAAGCATGGCTGAGAGCCTGTCTGAAAATTCGGGATGGGTAGCACAGGCCACTGGCCTGTGCCGCCGGGCTACCAGCCCGGTGGAAGGGTGAGGGCCGCGCGGGCAAGCCAGGGGTAATTCGGACTAAGGATGCTCACTCTCATTCCGCTGGGCAGGTTGCCCAGCGGAACGGGCTGGTAGCCCGTTCCACCCTTTTTCAGACAGGCTCTGAGAGTTGATCCACGAAAGACACGGCCGGACGGTCGCTTTAGCGCCGCTTTTTGAACCGGCCAATAAAATGTTAATGCCCGCCGACAACTAAGCTTTGAACGCGCCGTCGCTTTCCACTCTCCTACGCCCGTGCTTGATTCCGTGAACCCAGAGACCGGCTCGTCGTCGGCTGATTTGCGCAAGGGCCGTCGCAAGAAATCCGCCCACGAGGCGCGCGCCGTCTCGTCCGTGGACCGGCTGCCGCCGCATTCCGTCGAGGCCGAGCAGGGCGTGCTGGGCTGCGTGTTTCTCATGCCGCACGAGTGCCTCGGCCTGTGCGTCGAGAAGTTTAAGCAGGGGCCGGATGTGTTTTACGACCTGCGGCACAAGACCATCTACGAGTTACTCATCGAGATGTATGACCGCAAGGAGGCCATTGACGTCATCACCGTGCAGCAGCGGTTGAAGGACCGGCAGCAGCTCGAAGCCGTCGGCGGCATCGCCTACCTCGCCACCTTGCCGGACACCGTGCCGAGCGCGGCGAACCTTTCTTTCTACGTCAACATCGTCCGCGAGAAATACACGCTGCGGAGAATGATCGCCACCTGCACCGACGTGGTGGCGCGCGTGTACGAACACGAGGGCGAGGTGGACGCGCTGGTGGATGAAATCGAGACGGACATCCTCCGCCTGAGCGAAGAGCGCGTGGAAGTGCAGACGTTGCTGATCAAGGACGTGGTTCACAAAGCCATCAACCGCCTCGAAGAATACCATGCCAACCAAGGGATGCTCACCGGCCTCAGCACCGGCTTCCCCGACCTGGACAAGATGACCACCGGGATGCACGGCGGGGAAATGATCGTCATCGCCGCGCGCCCCTCGATGGGTAAGACCTCGCTGGCCATGAACATCGCCGAGGCGGTGGCCATTGATCAGAAGATGCCGGTGGGCGTCTTCTCGCTGGAAATGAGTTCGGAGTCGCTGGTGTTGCGCATGCTCTGCTCGCGCGCGCGGGTCAACCTGCGGAACATCCGCGAGGGCTTTTTCTCCGAGCGCGACTTCCCGAAAATCACCAGCGCCGCCGGCAAACTTGCCGCCGCGCCGCTCTACATTGATGACACGGCGGGCCTCTCCATCCTGCAATTGCGGGCCAAGGCGCGGCGCATGTGGCAGCAGTATGGCTGCAAGCTTTTCGTCATTGACTACCTCCAACTGCTTCACTCTACTGCGCGCCGAGCCGAGAATCGTCAGCAGGAAATCGCGGATATTTCCAACGGTGTGAAGGCCCTGGCCAAGGAACTCAACGTGCCCGTCATCGTGCTGGCGCAGTTGAATCGCGAGATCGAAAAGGAAAAAAACCGCAAGCCCCGCATGTCGGATTTGCGCGAATCGGGCGCGATTGAACAGGATGCGGACTTGATTGGTCTGCTCTACAAGCCGTCCTCCGGGGACGACGATGAGGGGCCGGGCGCCGAGCAGGAATCGGTGGCGGTGAACCTCCTGATCGCAAAGCAGCGCAACGGACCGACAGGCGACGTGAACCTCACGTTCCTGAAAACGTACACCCGGTTCGAGAGCGCCGCGAAGATCAGTGCTGACGACAGTTCGGCTGAATAGCTGTAGATGAACAAACTCTTTCGTTACGCGGCGCTCGCGCTTTGGCTCGGCACCGCTGCCATCCTTTCCGCCCAGACTCCTTCCCAGGTGAAGAAGGTCGAGCTGAAGCAAGTCGGCCCGCAGGAGGTCAGCGAACAGATGATCCGCGCGAACATCCGTGTGCGCCCCGGCGATCCCTACAGCAGTGTGGCGGTCATTGACGACATTCGAAACCTGTACGGCACCGGGCATTTCCTGAACATCCGCACCATCGAGGAGCCTTCGCCCGAAGGTCTCACGCTCACTTACGTACTCGTCGCCAAGCCACGCGTCACGGACATCCGTTTTGTGGGCAACGCGAAGTACGACAACAAGCAGTTGACCAAGATCATCAAGTCCAAGGTTGGCCAGTTGCTCGACGAGCGGCAGCTCTTCGCCGACGTGCAGGAGATCAAGAAAAAGTACCAGAACGCCGGACTCCAGCGCACGGAGGTGAAATATATTCTCAATCCCGACGAGAACGCGGGCCGCGCGACCGTGACCTTCGAGATCGCCGAGACGCCGAAGGTCCGCATCGTGGACGTGGTCTTCGATGGCTCGAACCACTTCACGCAGAAGAAGCTCCGCAAGCAGATCAAGACCAAGCGCTGGTGGTGGCTCGGCGTCTTCAGCGGCGCGGGCAAGCTGAAGGACGATCAACTGGAAGACGACAAGGACGCGCTCATCGAGTTCTACCGCAACCAGGGCTACATTGATTTCGAGTTGAAAGAGGTGAAGCAGGAATACTTCACGCCCACGCGGATGATTCTGCATTTCATCGTCAACGAGGGACGGCAGTACAAAGTCGGCGCGGTCGGCCTCAAGGGCGCGGCCATCTTCAGCACCAACACCCTCGCCGAAACGTTGCGGATGAAAGTCGGCGACACTTTCACACCCGAAGGGCTCTCGAAGGATCGTGATGCGGTGGAGGATTACTACAGTTCGCGCGGTTACATCGAGACGCGCGTGGTGCCGCGCAAGAACCCGAACGTGGACACCGGCACGATGGACGTGATTTACGAGATCGCCGAGAGCGAGAAGGTGAAAATCGGGCGCATTGACATCAAGGGCAACGTCCGCACCAAGGACACCGTCATCCGCCGCGAACTCGCGGTCTCGCCCGGCGAGACCTTTGACATGGTGCGCGTGCGCCGCAGCAAAAACCGTTTGATGCAGACCGGCTTCTTCGAGCGCGTGGACACGCGGCCCGAGGACTCGGACGTGCCGAACGAGAAGAACCTCGTCGTGGGCGTCGAGGAGAAGAACACCGGGCAGTTCACCGTGGGCGCAGGCTTCAGTTCCGTCGAGTCGTTCGTCGGCTACGTCGAGGTCTATCAGGGCAACTTTGATTTGTTCAAGTGGCCGACCTTCACGGGCGCGGGGCAGAAGTTTCGTGCGAAGGTCGCGCTGGGCACGTTGCGGCAGGATTACGAAGTGTCGTTCATCGAGCCGTGGTTCCTCGACCGCAAGCTCTCGCTCGGCGTGGATCTTTATTACAAGGAGATTGCCTTCTACAGCGACCTGTATGACCAGCGGCAGGCGGGCGGGAAAGTCAGCCTCACCCGCACGCTGGGCAGCGACTTCCTGATTGGCAGCATCAGCTACACGCCGGAAATCATCGGCATTCTGAAGGTGGACCGGGATTCGCCGAGTACGATCTTGAACACAGAGGGCAGCTTCTTCCTGAACCGTTTCGGCGCATCCATCGCCTATGACACGCGCAACAACTCGCTCTTGCCGAACAAGGGCCAGCGCACCGAACTCTCCACGGAACTGACCGGCGGCGACGCGAATTTCTACAAGCTGGAGGCGAAGACGGCCTGGTACTTCCCCGGCTTCTTTGAAGGTCACGTTCTCGAAGTCGGACTGAAGGGCGGCGTGGTCGAGGCGTTGAATGATTTCGGCGACGATGCGGGGGCGTACACTTATTACAAAGAGACCGACCCGATTACCGGAGCAGTGGTCACGAAGCGTGTCCCCAACCTCAAGCACAACGACGTGCCTTTCTTCGAGCGTTACTTCCTCGGTGGTGCCTACTCGCTGCGCGGCTTCAAGTATCGCGATGTTTCCCCCCAGGAACGCGGGCGCAACAGCGTGGGTTTCGAGCCGGTCGGCGGCAACAGCTTCTACTTCGCCTACGCGGAATACAGCGTGCCGATCATCGAGTTTCTGCGCGTCGCGACCTTCTACGACATGGGCAATGTGTTTTACGACTCCTACAAATTCAAAAGCACCTTCGCCTCGGACTTCGGCTTCGGCCTGCGTCTGAACATCCCGCGCCTGGGGCCGCTGCGATTTGACTACGGCATCCCGCTCCAGGACCCTGACAATCGCGGGGGCGGCGGACGGTTCAACTTCACCGTCGGTTACCAGCGTGAGTTTTAATTTTTGCTGAACATGAAAAAGACATTGCTCGTATTGACCTCCTGTTTCCTCCTCGCGCTGGGCGCGTCCGCCGCCGAGGCGCAGAAAATCGCCACCATTGACCTCCGCAAAGTGTTCGATGGCTTTTGGAAAACCAAACAGGCCGACGCCAAGCTCAAGGAGGACGCCGGTGAACTGGAGAAGGATCGCAAGATCATGGTGGACCAGTTCCAGAAGAGCGAGGAGCACTATAACAAGACCGTCGAAGGCGTGAAAGACCTCGCCCTCTCGGCCGCCGAGCGCGACAAGCGCAAGAAGGACGCGGAGAACGAGCTGCTCGGCCTGCGCGACATGGAGGGCCGCATCAAACAGTTCGACAACACCTCGCGCGCGCAGCTCGCCGAGAAGCAGCGCCGCATCCGCGACAACATCCTGACCGAAATTCGCGAGACCGTGAAGCTCAAGGTCAAGACCGCGAACTACACCATGGTCCTCGACACCGCCGCCGAGACCCCGAACGGCACGCCCATTGTCCTCTACACCAACGGCTCCGACGATCTCACCGACGCGGTGTTGAAGGAGCTGAACATCAACGCCCCGGTCACACCGGCGGCGGCGAAGTAGCCTCGCCCTCTGCCACGGGGTGTGATTGGAAGTGGCGGTCCGAGCGCGTGGCGTCAGGCATCCTGCCTGACGTAGAGGGCTGGCGTCCCGCCGCCCGGATCGAGCGTTGGAAGGTTCTCGCGCCTGGCAAATAGTCCCGCCCAGTTTCCGCCGGGCGGGACGCCTGCCGCCACCGGCCCTCCACTTCCCATCGCACCCGATGCCCAGCGGTCGCTGGAGCCGCGGCATTAGAAATCGGATTGGAAGCGCCGACGCGGGTCGGACATAACACCCCATGCGAATTCTCCTTCTGCTCGCTGGCGCGTTGGCGTTGCTCCCGCTGCGCGCCGTCGAGTTGACGCGCCTTCTGCAAAACAACCCCGGCCTCGTCGTTGACCTCGGCGTCGGACTCTACGCTTTTCCACTGCCGATGGACTGGGATGGCGATGGTGATCTCGACCTGCTCGTGGCCTGTCCCGACAAGCATTACCAAGGCGTTTATCTTTTCGAGAATCCGGCGGGGAAGGGCGTCGCCATGCCGGTGTTCAAAGCGGGGAAACGTCTCGGTCCGGCGGCGGAATACATGACGCTCTCGACGGTGGACGGGAAGCCGCGCCTGCTCGCGCGGAATCGCGAGTATCCCGATTTTACCAACGGCAATTTCACCACCACGCGAACCATTTATCCGACGAGCCTCCTCGCGAATATCAAGCGCGTGCGCGGCAACACCTGGCGCTACGCGGACGTGGACGGCGACGGCGCGAGCGACCTGCTCGTGGGCCATGATTCATGGGACGACTTCGGCTGGTTCGGCACGGACTGGGCGCGCCAATACAATTCTCGCGGCGCGTGGACCGGCGCGCTGCCGCACGGCTGGTTCTACTGGGTGAAGAACGACGGCACCGACGCCGCGCCGAAGTTTGGCCGGCCGCAACAACTCCTCGCCGGCGGTCAACCGATGGAAGTCACCGGAGCACCCACGCCGAACCTCGCGGACTTCGACGGCGACGGCGACCTCGACCTCATCAGCGGCGAGTTCCTCGACGGCTTCACGTTTTTTGAGAACATCGGCACACGCACGAAACCGGACTTCGCGATTGGTGTGAAGTTGACGCAACTCGGCCAACCGCTCGTGATGGACCTGCAAATGATTGTGCCGCACGCCGTGGACTGGAACGGCGACCAGCGTGCGGACTTGCTCTGCGGCGACGAGGATGGGCGCGTCGCGTTCCTCGAAAACACCGGGCGGCGCGTGAACAGCGCGCCGAAATTTCTCCCGCCGCGCTACTTTCAGCAGGAGGCGGACGAGCTGAAGTGCGGCGCGCTCGCCACGCCCTGCGTCGTTGATTGGGACGGCGACGGCGACGAAGACATCATCAGCGGGAACTCGGCGGGCTGCCTGGAATTTATCGAGAACCTGAGCGGGCCGCGTGTGGCCGCGCCGAAGTGGGCTGCGCCGAAGAAACTTTTGGCGAACGGCAAAGTGATTCGCATTCAAGCCGGCCCGAACGGTTCGATTCAGGGACCGATTGAAGCGAAGTGGGGTTACACCGTGCCGTCCGTCGCGGACTGGGACGGCGACGGACTGCCGGACATCGTGATCAATTCCATCTGGGGCCGCATCGAGTGGTTCAAGAACGTCGGCACGCGCACCGCGCCGAAACTCGCCGCGGCCGAGCGCGTTGAAGTGGATTGGCCATCGGCGCTGCGGACGCCGCCCAAGCCCGAATGGAATTGGTGGAATCCCAAGGGCCGCGAACTGGTCACGCAATGGCGCACCTCGCCCGTCGCGGTGGACTGGAACGGCGATGGACTCACCGACCTCGTGATGATGGACCACCAAGGCTGGCTCTGCCTCTGGCCGCGTGAGAAGCGTGGGGACAAGCTCGCGCTGCTGCCCGGCCAGCGCGTCCTGTGTGATGAATCGGGCGCACCACTGCGCTTCAACGACAAACCACTCGGCGCGAGCGGACGGCGCAAATTCACCGTGGTGGATTGGGACGGCGACGGGAAACTCGACATTCTCGCGGACGGCAAAAACGCCGTCTTCTGGCGTCAGGTCGCGCAACGCGAGGGCAAATGGCTTTTCAAGAACGAAGGCGATCTCGCGAGCGGCGACACGTCCGGCCATTCACCCACGCCCGCGACTGCTGACTGGGACGGCGACGGCAAGCGCGACTTGGTGCTCGGCGCGCAGGAGGGGCATTTCTATTTCCTGAAGAATCCGCGCAGCCGGTGAAGGAGCGCGGGTTTTCAACCCGCAGCAACGTGCCAGAACAGGAGAGTTTCCTTCGTCAGCAAGCCGACTGGTCGCTGAACATTACTGTAGGTTGAACCCCCGCGCTCCCCTCACCGCCACTGCCCCGTGAGCGTGAAGGCCGCCCAGAAGTAGGGGTTGGAGAAATCTTCCTTCGCTCCTTTTGTGCGCAGCAGCGACAACTGCGCCGCGCGCCAGGCCTCCGCGCGCGGTTCGCCGGCCCGCCAGCGGCGCATGAACTCCGTCATCAAACGGCTCGTCGCCGCGTCGCTCACTTTCCAATGGCTCGCCAGCACCGTCTCTGCGCCGGCGATGCGGAAGGCGCGGCGCAGCGACATCACGCCCTCGCCGATCTTCACCCCGCCCGTGCCCGAATTGCACTGCTCCTTGGCCGGAATTTGGATTGGCAATTTAAGTTCCTGCGGGCAAATTTCTGGCCATGAGCACGGTTGTGGAAATTGAGTCCGCCCTGAAGCAGTTGCCATTACAGGACGCCCAGTCCATCGCGCAGTGGTTGCAGAAATATCTCGACCGCCACCACAGCCCGCCGCCCCCATCTGCCAGCCCAGCGTCAGTCAAGCTGCCGGACTACGCCGCGCGCCGACGAATGATTTTTGGCGAAAAGGTGCTGCCGAACATGGTCCTGCTGTCCCGTGAAGAGGAACGCTGGTGACTTACGTCGATACCAGCGTTCTCTTCTCGCTCTACGTCCCGGATGCGAATTCATCCAGAGCCGATGCGTGGCGGCGGGCCAATCCGGTCCCGATTGATTTCACCGGCTTTCACCGTATTGAACTCCGAAACGCGTTGAGCCTGGCCGTGTTTCAGCAGCGGTTGACGCCCGATGAAACACAGGCGGCGTGGACACAGGTTCAGGAGGATTTGCAGGCCGGTGTTCTGGTGGCGAAACCGGACCTGTGGGCCAAGCTCGTTCCAGAAGCGGAAGCGTTGGCCGCGCATCACACACCGACGCTTGGCACCCGCAGTCTCGACGTTCTCCACGTCGCCGCCGCTTCAGTCATCGGGGCCACGGAGTTTTGCACCTTCGATGTGCGGCAAGGCAAACTGGCACAATTGGCCGGGATGCTTCTCCGGCCATAAACCCAGGACAATGCCAACGAACTCGGCCCCACTTACCGCCACTGCCCCGTCAGCGTGAACGCCGCCCAGAAGTAGGGATTGGATGGATTGTCCCGGTCGCTCTTGTCGTGCAGCAACGACAACTGCGCCGCGCGCCAGGCTTCCGCGCGCGGTTCGCCGGCCCGCCAGCGGCGCATGAACTCCGTCATCAAACGGCTCGTCGCCGCGTCGCTCACCTTCCAATGGCTCGCCAGCACCGTCTCCGCGCCGGCGATGCGGAAGGCGCGGCGCAACGACATCACGCCCTCGCCGATCTTCACCTCGCCCGTGCCCGAATCGCACGCGCTCAGGATCACCAGCTCCGTGCCTTGCAGGTTGAGCAGCGACGCTTCGAGTCCGGTCAGGAGGCCGTCTTCCACTTCGACATTCGGCATTCGTAATTCGGACTTCGCCCGGTTCGCCCCCGCCAGCGCAATGCCGCAGCGCACCAGCGGATTCTCCCAGTCGTCCTGTGGTGGGGCGAGACTCCGTCGAGCCGTAACATCCCCCAGCCCATTCGTCCGCTTGAACTCCTGATCCGAAAGAAAAAATCCATGCGTGGCCAGGTGCAGCACGCGCGGCGATTGCACGGCTTTCAACTCTGCCTCCCGCGCCTCCGCGCCGAGACGCAGCACGCACTCCTCGCCCAGCAACTTCGCCACCCCGCGCGCCTCCTGTTCCGAACCCGGCAGCGGCGTGAACTTCATCCCACGCGCGTCCAGTTCGCGCGAGCGAAAGGAGCGCGGGCTTCCAGCCCGCTGTTGGAAGCGTCCCGCTTCCAACCCGTTCGTTGCGGACGAGACGTCCGCCACAGCGCGCGGGACGCGCGCGCTCCCCAAATCCAAATCAAAATCCGGATTCCCCATGACCAGCGACTTGGAAACGGCCCCCGACTTCGGACCTTGGACCTTGGACTTTGGACCCGCCGCAAGGCGAGCCACCTCCCGCCCGCTGCCGACGTAGCTGATGGTTTTCTCCTCGATGAGATATTTCACCCGCGCGGGCCTTGTTGCGCCGAAATCCGATGGAGGCGAAAGCATCTCGAACGGCAGCCGGCTCAACTGACCGTCCGGGCAGACGATGAGATGCGACACGTTCGTGAGGTGCGGCGCGAGCGGCGCATAGACCAACCGGCTCAACCGCTCCAGCGCCGCCGCCAAATCCGCCGCGCGAAACTGCCCCGCGCCCATGCGCCGGGCCACGAGTTCCACCGCGTCATCAATCGGCTGCGCCTCGCCCAAGTCCACGCGCCGCACGACCACGTTGGTCGAGTCCTTCGCCAGCGGGAAAGTGAGGTGGGCGGCGTAGCGCGTTTCGTTCCACTGGTTCGTCTTGGCAGCAAAATCAAATCGCCGATACTTCACAATATCCACAAGGGCCGCTTGCGATGGAAGGTGACGGCTCACGTCCACCAAAGTGAAACTTCGTTCCTGAATGGTTTGACCTACGAGTGCAACGCGCTCGGCCAGCTTTGCTTCGATCTGGCTCAATCCATCTTGCAGTTCGCGTCGCCGGTTGTCGATTTGGACCGGCTCAAGTTTGCTTTGCAAGACGTGCTCCAATTCAACTCTTGTCGCTTGGTGTTGGCGGAGAAATTCTTGAGTCGCAGTTTGTGGCGAAGACTCCAGCGCCGCTTGGACAACCTGCACCTCTTCAAACAAGCCTTTGTTGAGGGCCAATTCTTCGGCTCCGTGAGGAGCGGCTGATGCGACATTCTTGTTTGCATCTTCAGCCCAAGCCGAATGGAACAAGCCGTCGCGAAAAGCCAGCGCATCCAAAGTTCGGAGAACGGCACCCATTGAAGCCACGGAGAACTGGTTGTTCAGATAGTTCCGCAGCGAATGAGCGACGCGGGCAAATTCAAATTCGCTTTCCAGCAATTCCCCTTTTCTGCGACAGACTATAGCGACACATGTGAGCCAAAGACGGGTTTCGGGGTGTTCCAATCCGAGGGTCTTTTCACCGATCGCTGCCGCGCGCCGGTACAACCGTAGTGCTTCAACTTCGTCCCCAAGGCCGAGTTTTAATCCTGCGATTAAGCCCACCGATACCGCGACGTCGCGATGTTCTGTTCCAAAGATTTCTTCTCTCAATTCCAGACTTCGCCGGGCGAAAGGCAAAGCTATTTCGGGATTGCCACGCATCGAGTGTATCCCAGCCAGATTTGCAAGTGCGGTGGCTACTGCTGGATGGTCAGGGCCAAGAATCTTTTCGTCTATAGCCAGGCTGCGGTTTTGAATTTTTAGAGCTTCATCATGCTTTCCTTCAGCGCCATAGAGTCCCGCGAGATTATTGAGAGTGATGGCAACTTGGCGATGAATCGGACCGAATGCTTTTTCTGAAATGGCGAGACTGCGTTGATAAGCAGGTAACGCTTTCTCGTAGTCACCCTGGGATTCAAGCACAGATGCTATCGCGTCCAAAGTCGGCGCGATTGCTGGGTGTTCAGGACCTGAATATCGTTCGCCGATGGCAAGACTGCGTTGGAGCAACGGCAAGGCTTGCGCATACGCGCCTTGGTCTTTGTAGAGGAACGCAAGGTTGTTCAGCGAGTTGGCAACCTCTGGATGCTCGCCGCCAAACGCTCTTTCTCGAATCGACAGACTGCGGCGGATCAATTTTTCAGCCTCGCGAAAATCTCCTTGGTCGCGGTACACAGACGCGAGATTGACCAGGGCTGGCGCAACGCTTGGATGCTCTGGACCAGCAATCTGTTCGGTGATGGCAAGACTGCGGCGAAACGCCGCCATTGCGCGAGTGAACTCAGCTCGGTTTGCGTAAAGCAATCCCAAGTTGTTCAGGCTGACAGCAACATCCGGGTGCGTTGGTCCAAATACCTTTTCCCGGATTTCGAGGGCACGCTGATGCAACCCCAAAGCCGCATCGTGCCGACCGATCTCTTCCTGGAGCACCGCTGCGTTGTTTACAGTTGTTGCGACGTTACCATCCAATGTTCCGAAAGCCTTGACCCGAATTTCCAAGCTCCGCAGAAGCGCATTGGAAGCCTCAAGGTAGTTCCCCTGCACCCGGTAAAGTTCGCCGAGGTTGTTCAGGCAGGTAGCCACATCGGGATGTTCAGGTCCGAGAAGTTTTTCTCGGATGGCGAGACTGCGTTGAAGTGCGAGCGATGCCTTGGTGTAATCGCCCTGGGCGAAATAGACCGACGAGAAGCTGTTCAGAGTCGCCGCTGCCTTCGCACTTTCCTTGCCTGAAAGTTTTTCAACAATCGCCAAGCTCCGAGTGAACGCCGCAATAGCTTGGGCGAAATTCCCTTGTTCTTTCTGCATCATGCCCACGCCGACAAGCAGAGTGGCAATCTGGTCGTGCTCTGGCCCAAGCAACTTCTCCCCGAGATTCAAAGAGCGTTGGAAAAGAGGCAGCGCCTTGGCGAAAGCACCTTGCTGTTGGTAGGTCACGGCCAATCTGAACAGCGGCTCACCAACTTTTGAGTCTTCTGATCCGAACACCTTTTCCGTCAACGCGAGGGCACGCTCCAGTAGCGGAATTGATTCCTCGTAATGCTTTTGACGGTACAAGGACTCGGCGTTTGCGAGTAATTGTTCGATTTCACTTTTCACGAGTTCCCGATCCACTTCGGCACCTTTTGCTTGGAGCGCGCGTTGTGCCGGCGCTTCCATCGAGCCAACGAGCAGAACGACACACAGAAGTGTCCTCAAGAACCCGCATTGTTCGCGCACGTTGAGCACGAGTGAGTGAAGGCATTTCACTGTTGGAAATCAACATTCACATCCGCCTTTTGTTACAACTTAAAGCCGTGGCCGCGATGAACGCGGTCACGGTAAATTGACGAAATGTTCTCATGGCCTGCTACGAGTTTTCCGTCTCGTTGATCGTCGGCGATCAATACCGCCGCACGCGAGCCGTGCCGTAGCCGCGATAGCTGAGATTGTCGGTCACGGTCCGGTTGGCGGGGGTGCGGACGTGCGGGGCCACGTAGGTTCCGTTGCTCCGGGTGGAGCCGCGCACGCCCACCGAGGGTGTCGCCGCGTAGGGGTTGCGATAAACGTAGCCGGAACTGCCGCCGGTCGAGTAGCTGGGGTAGCTGGGCGTGGAGTTGTAGCGCGGCGTGGTGGAATAGGACGGGGCGGGCGTGTTGCGGTAGTAGCCGCTCACGTAGGTGCCGTTGGCGCGGGTGTGGCCGCTCACCCATTCGGCGCGGGCCGCGAGGGCGGTGGCGAACAGGACGAGGGCGAGGGCGATTTTGGTCAGTGTTTTCATGGTTCGTTTTTGAAGGCGGTGGCGTGGCGCGGTCCCGCACGGCGGGACTCTTGTTGTTCACCCGGAACAGCCTTCACCCGCTACATCGCAATCGGCGCGGGGTTTCTTACAAAAAAGTTTTAACCACGGATGGCACGGATGAACACGGATGGGGGCGGGGAGGATTTGCCACAGAGAACGCAGAGAGCGCAGAGAGGGGAAGGGAACTTGGCAAACCGCTAATGGACGCTGATAAACGCTGATAAAACCCGTTCCGCCATCAGTCGCCCGATGAGCGTCCATCAGCGTTTATTAGCGGTTACCCCCCCCCTCCCCTCTCTCGCTCTCTGCGTTCTCTGTGGCTAAAAATTCCGTGTCCATCCTTGTCATCCGTGGTTGTTCTTTTGATCAGAGCCTCGTGACCTCGGCTGCTCCGTGGGCAGGAGGGACGGCTTTTCTTGGCGTTGCGGGCGGCGGTCGGGTCGTTACACTCGGCGCATGACAATCGAATTGCCGGACTTGGCACTCGGCGCGTTGCACCTGACCCCCGAACAGATGCGCGTGGAATTGGCCGTGGGCTTGTATGCTGGCCGGCATGTTTCGATGGGACGGGCGGCCAAGGTCGCCGGTGTTCCCTACGCCGAGTTCATGCGCGAGCTTGGTCGCCGCGGCCTTTGCCTCAACTACACGGTCGAGGACGCGCAACACGACATGGCGATGGCGGATGAGTTGAACCGCAAAGCCGAATGATCGTCGTCAGCGACACGTCGGCCATCACGGCCCTGCTGCAAATTGGCCGGGGCGATTTGTTGGAGAAACTTTACGGCCTGGTGCTGATTCCCGTGGCCGTCCGCGACGAACTGATTCAAACGCATCCCGCCCTGCCGTCCTTTCTCCGCTGCGAGCCGGTGCGGAACCCCGCTGAGGTGGCGCGGCTGTCCGCCGAGTTGGATCAGGGCGAAGCGGAAGCCATCGCTCTCGCCAAGGAACTCGGAGCGGACGCCTTGCTGATGGATGAAGCGGAAGGCCGCCGCGTGGCGCGGCGCGAAGGGGTGCCGTTCATCGGATTGTTGGGCGTGCTGGTGCAGGCCAAGCACCGGCGGCACGTTTCGTCGGTGCGGGCGTTGACGGCTGAACTGGAGGCGGTCGCGAACTTCCGTCTCTCCGCAGAGGTGAAGCAGATCGCCTTTCGCGCGGCGGGCGAATGAGCGCGCCCGAACTCCACGCCCTGCAACGCGGCGACTCCGCCGCGTGGGACGAGGCGTTCGCGTGGCTCTGGCCCACGGTCTTCGCGGTGGCGCGCTTGAAACTCCAACCTTTCCTGCCGGATGAAATCGAGGACGTGGCGATTGAATCATTGGAAGCACTGGTGGAAAAAGTGCGCGAGGTGAAGACGGTCGAGGAATTGAAGCCGCTGGCGGCGAGCATCGCGCATCATCGCGCGGTGAGTCTGCTGCGGGAGCGGTTCGCGCAGAAGCGCGGCGAGGGCAGGACGGAATCGCTGGACGCCACCACGGAGGACGGCGACGTGAAGCACGATCCAGCGTCACCGGATTCGCCGCTGGATGCGATGGCGGAAAAGGAACTGGCGGAGCGTTTGCAAAAATCCCTCGGCGCGCTCAAGCCGCCGCTGGGCGACGTGCTCTCAGATTTTTTCCTGCACGGATTGCGCTACGAGGAGATTGCCACGAAACACGGAATCGCCGTCGGGTCGGTCGGCGTCTATCTGAAACGCGGGTTGGAAACCCTGCGGCGAATCTGGGGCGGACGGGAAGATAGTTGAAAGAAACGAGCGAGATTTTGCGATGCACTCAATGAATGACGAACGCTTTTTCGACCTGGCCATGAAGGTCATCGCCCGGCAAGGCACGGACGCGGAGCGCGCGGAGTTCGAGGCGCTGCTGGCGGGCCAGCCGGGTTTGAAGGCTGAGTTTGAGGGCCTGCAGGCCGAAGTGGGCATGGCGAAGGTAGCTCTGCCTTTGGTGAACGCGACCGAAGCGACAGCGGGCGAGTTCCCGGCTTACGCGCGCGGGCGGCTGCAAACCAAAGTGCGGCAAACGCTCGGTAGCCCCGACATCGCCAAGCATCGCGGATGGAACTGGCGTTGGGCGTTCGGCCTGGCGGCGGCCACGTCGGTGATCGTGTTGGCCCTCTCGCTGTTGAATCCCAGCCGGCCAGTGATTGAGGTCGCCATGCTCGACACGGCGGGCGGAGTGCGCGGCGCGGAGACAAATCAGGTTTCGTTGCTGCAAGTGCGGTGGAAGGAGGTGCGGCAGTTCTCCAACGCCCAGGAGTCTGCGGCCTGGGAGCGGCAACCTTCGGCCAGCGGTGACTTTGCCAAGATCATTTACGACCCGGCGGCGGCGGAAATCCGGGTGTCAGGCCGCGCCGGCGGGAAGAATTTCACCACCGCCATCACCGTGGAAAAGAATCTGGCGGGCGCGCTGGATGAGGCGGCGCACTTCGTGCGCGATCAGTTCGGACGTTAGCGTCTTTTACCGGTGAAATGACTTCGTGAAGTCGTCATTCGCGATCTTCACGACTTTCTTTTCCAGTTTGGAGCGGGCGGCCTGACGTCAGGCGAGGTCGGCCAGCGCTTGTTCCATTTCCATCTGCGGGCCTTCGTGGTGCTGGGTGATGGCGAGTTGGAGCGCGTTTTGGAAAGCCGTCCTCGCCGCGGGCTTGTTGCCCAGCGCGAGCGCACATTTTCCAATCAGGATTTGCACGACCATCCAGTCCGGCTTCTTCGCCAGCGCCACGGTGAAATGATCCTGGGCGGGTGCAAACTGCTGGGCATCGAACAGCGCCTTGCCAAGGCTGAAGCGCGCGAGTTCGTTCTGCGGAAATTGCTCCACCATTTTCTGGTGGCGGGCGATGGCGTCGTTCATGGCAAATCGGGCGCGCGGACTTCAGGCCGCTTCAGTGTTGTTTCTTCGGGCGTCTGGAAAATTTACCGGCCTTCTCGCGAGCTTCCTGTTGAAGCGGCGTGAACGCCGCGCTCCATCAGCGCGGGCGGACCAGAATCTCTTCCACGATGGCGCGCGGCGGCAGATTGATGGCGAGCAGCGCGCACTCGGCGATGTCGTCGGCGGTCATCATGCGGACGCGCGCGGCGGCGTCGGGCGGCGTGGGGCGTTTATCGAGCAGCGGCGTGTTGATGTCGCCTGGGAAAATCGCGCAGGCGCGCACGCCGCGTCCGCGTTCCTCGGCGTTGATGGCCTGCGTCAGTCCCGCGAGGCCCCATTTGGAAATGACGTAGCCGGGGCCGGCCTTCGGGCTGGCCTGTTTGCCCGCATCCGAAACGATGTTCACGATGGTGCCCGTCTGGCGCTCGCGCATCTGCGGCAGGAAGGCCTGCGTGCAGTAGTAGGCGCCGTGCAGGTTCGTATCAATCATCGCGTGGTAATCCTCGAGCGAAAGCACTTCGAGCGCACGCTTCGGGGCGTTCGTGCCGGCGGCGTTCACGAGCACGTCCACGGTCTTAAAAATCTCCAGCACCGCGTTCGCCATCTGCTGCACCTGTTCCACGCGCCCGATGTCGCAAGGGATGACGAGCACCTCGTGCTTCTGCAGCCCGGTGAGCTGGGCGGTTTCGTCGAGCGAAGCTTGGGTGCGACCGAGGAGAGCGAGCCGCCAGCCTTGCTTGGCGAGCGCGATGGCGATGGCGCGACCGACGCCGCTGCCCGCGCCGGTGATGACAACAGTGCGATTCATGCGCGGCGTTGTAGCGGGTGAAGCGGAACGGGAGAAGGGAGAAGTGCGGGACCGGCCAAGGTTGACCACGGAAGACACGGAGAACACGGAATGGAAAACTTCCTTCGCTTCATTCCGTGTCTTCCGTGTCTTCCGTGGTTCAATCATCCGCCCCGATAAACGCAGCGCGACAGGCAAGTCTCGGCCACGGCTATTTCCGCGAGCCACGGCAGTTGCGGCTGGAGCCGGTCCCAGATCCATTTCGCCAGCATCTCGCTCGTGGCGTTTTCGAGGCCCGGTATGTCGTTCAGGTAATAATGATCGAGCCGGTCGAGCAACGGCCTGAAGGCTTCGGAGATTTCCGAGTAGTCCATGAGCCAGCCCATGTGCGGATCGCATTCGCCGGCCACGACCACTTCCACGCGGAAGCTGTGGCCGTGGAGGCGCGCGCATTTGTGATCGGCGGGGACGTTCGGCAGCTTGTGTGCGGCTTCAAACTGAAAGGTTTTTCTAAGTTCAATGTTCATAAATTTAGTTCGTGATGCGTGGTGCGTGAGCAAGCCATTTCAGCTTTCTGCTTTTTGTTTTCAGCTTTGGTTTCAACTTTCCCAATCCGTCCATGTCACCAGGTCGCCAAGCGCGGGGCGACCGTCGTGCCGCCAGGTGAGCGGCGGTTGTTGCATTGCGCCGAGCGGGCACAAGCGCGTGACGCCCCGGCGGGCGAATTGCGTGGCCAGTTCACGCGCCCGGTCGCCGGTCGCGGCGAGGCCGACGGTGGAAACTTTTCCGCGCACGCTCTCGGCTTGGCGCATGGCTTCGGCGGCGTCAGAGACGGGCTTCACGTAGATGAAGCGGTTCAGGCACGAGAGTTGAAATTGCGGATCAGCTTCATACACCACGGTCCATGCGGTGGAGCCTTCGCTGCGCCAGAGCTTGGTGTCGTTCGTGGCGGCGGCGCGCATTTCGTAGAAACTTCGGCGCGACGCGATGACGGCGGCGGCTTCCGTGGCGAGCGGACCGCGCGGCTCGATGGCTTCCTGCTTCGCCAGTTCCTCGGCGATCAATTCGGCAAATTTCTCCGCGCCCACCGCGCCGCCGTGCTCGACGTAGAACAAATGCGGCGAAAGACAGCCGAGTTGATTCCACGCCCCCAGGTCCGCCACGGCGCGCAACACCGTCTTCGGCAACTCGAAGCGCGTGAGCGCATCACCGGTCACGTAACCGAAACTCACGCGATGGCCGTAGCCGAGGAAACGCACGCGCGGCGGCAGTTTCTTCTGCACGATGGCGAGCGTTTCATCCGAGCCGGTGCAGGTCACGCAATCAGCCTCGGCGAAGAGCGCCTGCTCCAGCGGGTCGGTGCCGCCGGGCCACTCGGCAATTTCCAGGCACGACGCCATCTTCGGTTCCACTTCGTAAATCGAATGCGCGAACAGTCGCGGCAGCAACGACGTGCCGCGCGCGCACTTCACCATCTGCGCCGAGCGCGTGAGGAATCCAAGCACGATGCTGAAGATCGCCGGATTCGGGATGTTCCCCGCCGTGATGTGGACGAGCAGTTCCGGCCCGCGGGCCAGCGCCTGCGTGTCACTCGCGCGGTCGGTGCTGAAACGATCCAATCGCTCGATGTGTCCGAGGTCTTGCGCGATGAGCGCGTGGAGATTTTCCGCCGTGAAGGTTTTGAAGAACGCGTCGAGTCCGCGTGCGAGGGTCGTCGTGTTGAATCCGGTTTCGGCCCCGCCGCGTTCGAGCGCGAGCTTGCGGAAGGGATTCTCCGGTTCGAGCCAGCTTTGCGCCGTGGCCGCGAGCACGCCCACGATGCTGCTCGTCGAGCGTGTGGCGAGATATTGCTCGCGATTGCGCTTCAACGTCTGGCACGCCTCGGTCACCAGGGTGGGCGTGATGGCGTGTTCAGGCGGCAAGTCGGCGATGAAATAGTGGGGCAGGTTCATGAGAAAATGATCTGTGATGCCTCACGCCAAGGCCGCAAAGGTCGCAAAGAAGTTGTTCGGGAAATAGCCACAGAGAACCCAGAGAACACAAAGAGTGCCTCGTTCCTTCTGGGTGTTCTTTGTGGCCATTGTTTTTTCAAGCCGTGCCGCCACTTTTTTCCCCTTTGCGTCCTTCGCGCCCTTTGCGTGAGGCATTTCTTCATCGGGCCGGTCCTTCCTTGAAAGCTTGTTCGCGATTTCCGAGCGCGTGCAGGCACGGCAACCCCAGCAGTGACAGCAACAGAAACACCGCGAGCCAGCCGTAGAGCGGATAGTACGCCGCCACCTCCGTCTTGCGCGCGCCGAAGCTTTCGACCCATTTGCCCACGATGAAGTGCGAGAGATTGCCCAGCAGCCCGCCGATGGTGATGAACAATCCGAACACGCGCCCGCGCACCGCGTTCGGCACCGCCTCCATCAACGCCGCCTCCACGATGGGATAGCTCGCGAGGAAAAAGAATCCATAGACCAGCAACGTCGGCACCACCCACGCCGCTGGCACATGCGGAAACGCCGCGACGAATCCCGCCGAGATGACGATGAGCGTCGCCGCCCAACGCAGTCGCGCGCGGTCGCTGAAGTGGCCGAAGAGCGGATTGCTGATCGCCGAGGCCACGAACAGCACGCTGATGGTCAGTCCGGTTCGCCCCACGTCGAAGCCGCGCGCCTTTTGCAGAAACAACGAGCCGACCGTGCTCATGCTGCTGCCCGTGAAATCGCGCAGGAGGAACATGAACGCCGCCGCGAGGAACATCAGCCACAGCGCGGGCGTGGGGAACATCGGTTCGGGCTTGGCAAGTCGCGCGCCGGAGTTGCGGACCGCCATGTCCGCAGTCGCTTCATTCTTGGCGAGGTTCTGCGGACATGGCTGTCCGCTGCTCTGATGCGCCGCATGCTCATCCGCCAGCCACGCGAACAGCGCGGCCATCACCAGTCCCGCCACGCCGAGTTCCGCGACCGGCCAACGCCAGTCGCCCGTCATCTGTGCGCGCCAGCCGGCGTAAAGTGGCCCCAGGCAAAATCCCACGCTCGCCCCGATGCCGAGCGTTCCGAGCGCGCGTCCCGTTGTCCCCGGATACAATTGCGCCACCAGGGCCGTGGCCGCCGGATGAAAAAAACTTCCGCCCAAGCCCGCGACGATCACACACGCCAGCGCCAGCGGATAAGTGGGCGCGAAGGCCAGTCCCATGAAGCCCAGCGAGTTGATCAGCAGCCCGACGGTCAGAAGTTTTTTCCGGCTGCACCGATCCGCGAGCACGCCCATCGCGTAGCTCGGCAGGAAATACGCGACCAACAACACGGTCACGAGCAACGTCGCGTCCTCCACCGAATCGCGCCGATAGAACGCCTGCATCGGCAGGTAGAGCGGGATGAGCGCGATCTGGTAGATGTGCGTGAACGCGTGCAAGACCGTGGTCAATGTCAGCGTGCGGGAGCGGTGGGAAGGTGATGCGGTCATGTTTCGTTGCCCACTGGTTTTGCCGGGCGCTCTGGAAAAGCGGCGCTAAAGCGACCGCACTCCAAACGCTGGCGCGCAGCATCAGACGCCTCTTCACGCGCGAAGCGTTTGGAGTGCGGTCGCTTTAGCGCCGCTTTCGGACCCGAGTGGAAGATCGAGAATGTTTGCCTCATCGCAACGCCCCGGGGTCGAGGCTCATCAACGAACAACCGCGCGGTTCAGCTTGCGTCGCGCGGCCGAGCAGCTCGAAGCCATCGCCTCGTTTCACGGTGAGGTCTTCCGTTTGAATCGCCAGCACGCTGCGGACATTCGCCAGATCGAAAAGGCGAAGCAACCCGGTTTCGCCCTCGGCGACCTCTAGGCCTGTTTCCGGTGAGATGACTCGCGCGCGACACCAAGGCGGGAAGTGGAAGGCGCGGGGACAGGGAGACAAGGTGACTTGGGGACTGACGCTGGCCTGACCTTGGGCCTTGGACCTTGGACCTTGGACTTCCCCCGCCACTCTGTCGTACGCCTGCGAACTGAGTTCGCTCATGCCGTATTCGGTCACGATGTTTTCCGGCGCGATGCCGAGGTGCTTGGTGATGAGCGCGTGGAGTTCGGCCTTCGGCACTTCGCGCGACTGGCCTTTGTAGCCGCCGGTTTCCAAGACGCGTGAGCCGCGTGCGAGTTTGTAGCGCATGTTGTTTACGGCGAAGTGATCGAGCAGGTGAACGAAGTTGAACGCGGTGCCGAGCAGCATCAGCGGACGATTCGCGCACATGGATTTGCGGATGGCGAAGAGCGCGGAGTTGAGGTCGAGCGTCCATGCGCCGCCGGCACTCGCAGTAGTGGGACTGGCGCCCTCGCCAGTCGCCAGTCCGGCCAGCGCCCCCGCGGGCCGAACACCAAGCGGTGGCGCTTGGTGGACTATGACAGGCGGGGGCGCCTGTCCCACTACCACTAGCCCGGCGAACAGGGAATCACGCGCGCCGAATTCGCGGCGCACGGTGTCGAACATGTGGACGAGCGAGGAGTTCGGCGCGGCGGCGGGCGGAGGTGTGAGTGCGAGCATCGGCAGCTTGTCGAGCGGGCCGAGGAGTTGCTCGTCCATGAGATCGTTCAAGTCGGCAAGCAGATGACGCTCAAACCACGGGAGCAAGGAAGCCTCGTAAATCGCCAGCGACTCCGCCGAATGAAAATGCCGGCTGCGTCGCTGCTCGGTGGTGCCGCTGGAGAAGAAGCACGCCGTGCGCTCGTCCGGCGCGAGGCTGGTGAGTTCGAGTTCCTTGAATGCGCTCGTCGGCACGGCGGGGATTTCCTCCCAGCGCGAAATGTCCGCCGCGCTTTTCACGCCGCGAAATTCACAGAGCCGTCGGTAAGGCGTGTTGTGCGTGAACTGAAGTTGGAAGAGTGCGAGGGCCAGTTCGTTGAAGGCGGCATCTGGCTGCGGGCAACCAGACGCACTGAACGCACGCAGGCGCGCGGCGTAATCAGCGAAAGTCAGTTCGTTTGTCATGCGGTTTTGTTTCAAGCTCCGGCTGGTTTTCCGCGACAGCCGGACGCGCGGACTGTGCGGGATGGGGCACGGATTGGCAACCGGTGGATTGTCTTGGAGCGCGGCCTTCAGGCCGCTTCAGCGCGCGAGGGGCGGCGGTCTTGAAAAACCCTCACGCCTCGAAACCTGTGAATGTTGAAGCGGCGTGAACGCCGCGGTCCGGTGAGCTCCGTGGAACTGCCCGTTGCCAATCTTCGTCCCGCTCTCTACGCTCGCGCCGCATGAAGCCATCCGAACTCAAACGTGCTCTCGACGTGGCCGTGAAATCCGCCCGAGCCGCCGGCGCGTTGATGCAGCAGAATTTCCACCTCCCCAAAAAGGCCAACGAGATCGCGCAGTTCGACATCAAGCTGGAGCTGGACGTGAAGTGCCAGCAGCTCATCGAGAAAAAACTTGCCGCCGCATTCCCGAAAATTTCCGTGCTCGGCGAGGAGGGCAACAGCGGCGACGCCACCACGCCGCTGCGCTGGGTGCTTGATCCGATTGATGGCACGGTGAACTACGCCTACGGCATTCCGCATGCGTGCGTGTCCATCGCGCTACAGGAGAAATCCGCCAAGGTTCATCGCCGCCATTCCCTCACGCCCGATGGCTACGCCACGCTGCTCGGCGTCGTGTACGATCCATTCACCGACGAGCTGTGGACGGCGACGCAGGGCGGCAAGGCGTTCTTGAACGGCAAAATCATTTCCGTGAGCCAGCGCGCGACGCTCGGTGAATCCATCGTGGCGATGGGGTTCTCGAAACGTCAGGACGCGATGACGGAACTGCTTCCGGTGCTGAACCGCCTCATCCATCGCGTGCGCAAGATTCGCATGATGGGCGCGGCGGCGCTCTCGCTCGTGTATGTCGCGAGCGGACGGCACGACGCGTATCTCGAATACGGTGTGCGTCTCTGGGACATCGCGGCGGGCGGCTTGATCGTGGAATGCGCGGGCGGGGAATTTTTTCATCAGGCGCTGCCGGGGGAAAATCACGCCTACCGGCTGGTCGTGAACAACGGTTTGCTTCGGAAGCATCTCAAGGCGTTGATGTGAGGATTGCCGTCTCAGCGAAGCATTGACGGCTCGCCGGTGAGTGACGCCGAGAGCATTTTGCCAGGAGCAATTGTCCCACGCCTCCGTTGTTCAAGTTTGTCCAGCCCGCACAGAACTGAACGCGCCACTTTGCTCATCCGATCGGCGGTGCGTTTGCGCCCATGCCTATCCAGACACCGCCACCGCCCCTTCCTCGCGCTGAAAACGCCCGCTATGAATCCTTTTGATGCGTTCACCCGGAACCAATCAAGCGCACGAAAGGCGTGGCATCGTCGTTGCTAAATGGGCCGGACGGAAATGAGTTCGACGACTGCTGTTCCTTATGTGCCAACGACCGCGCCTTTCACCGCCCAGCAACGGGCGTGGTTGAACGGCTATTTTGCGGGCCTGACTTCCTTCGCCGATACGGCCACCGCTTCGACCGGCCCGGCTCCGGCGGTGGTCGCGAAGAAGCCAGTGTTAATTCTCTACGGCAGCCAGACCGGCTCGGCGGAAGGGCTGGCAAAAAAACTGGCGAAGGATTCCGCGCCGCACGGTCTCGAAGCGAAAATCTTGGAAGCCAACGCCTGCGGCCTCGACGTGCTCGCGAATGCGGAGCGCCTGCTGTTCGTGACCAGCACCTGGGGCGAGGGCGACGCGCCGGACAATGCGACCAATCTTCTCGCCGCCCTCAGCGCGGCAGACGCGCCCAAGCTAGAGAAGCTTTCCTTCTCCGTCCTCGCGCTGGGCGACAAGAACTACTCGGACTTTTGCGGCGCGGGGAAAAAGTTCGACGCCGCGTTCGAGAAGCTCGGCGCGAAGCGGATTCATCCGCGTGTGGATTGCGATTTGGATTACGAAGCGGCGGCGAAGGAGTGGAGCGCGGCGGTGCTGGCGAAGCTTGCGGAAGTTATCAGTGACACAGTCATCAGTAATCAGTCACTCCCGGACGGGGCGGCGACTGCACTGATTACTGACTCACTGATTACTAAACTCCGGTCCCGCACCAACCCCTTCCCCGCGCGCCTGCTCGTGAACCGCTCGCTGACCGCCGAAGGCTCGGGCAAGGAAGTGCGTCACTTCGCGATCTCGCTCGCGGACTCAGGCTTGAGCTACGACGCGGGCGATGCGCTCGGCGTCATTCCCACGAACTGCCCCGCGCTGGTCAGCGACGTTCTCGCCGCGCTCGGGTGCGATGGCGAAGAAGCGGTGAAGTCGCCGGATGGTTCTGAAACCTCCTTCCGCAATGCGCTGCTGCAGCACTACGGCGTCACGCAGCCGACGAGCGGATTGCTCGAAGCCATTGCTGAACGCGCCCAGAGCGCGGACCTGAAAAATTTCCTCGCGCCCGCGAATAAGGCTGCTCTTGAGAAGCACCTTCATGGGCGCGAGGTGATGGATTTCCTCCTCGCGCATCCGATGGCGCGCTTCACGCCGCCGGAGTTTGTCGCGCTGCTCCGCAAGCTCACGCCGCGCCTTTACTCCATCGCGTCGAGTCCCAAGGCGCATCCTGGCGAGGTCCATCTCTGCGTCGGCATCGTGCGCTACGAAGCGCACGGGCGCAGGCGCAAAGGCGTGTGCTCAACCTTCCTCGCGGATCGCGTCGAGGGCGAAGTGACGGTGCCGGTCTTCACGCAAGTCGCGCATGGATTCCGGCTGCCCGCGAATGGCGACGTGCCGGTGATCATGGTCGGTCCCGGCACCGGCATCGCGCCCTTCCGCGCGTTCCTCGAAGAGCGTCAGGCCACCTCGGCGCGCGGACGCAACTGGCTGTTCTTCGGCGACCAGAAGCGCAGCACCGATTTTCTCTACCGCGACGAATTGGAAACGATGTTCAAAGGCGGCGTGCTGACCAAGCTCGACCTCGCCTTCTCGCGCGATCAGGCGGAAAAGATTTACGTGCAGCACCGCATGACCGAGCACGCGAAAGAACTGTGGTCATGGCTGGAGGACGGCGCGCACTTCTACGTCTGCGGCGATGCGAAGCGCATGGCGAAGGATGTGGATCTCTCGCTGCATGAGCTGATTCAAACCGCTGGCGGCAAAACCAAAGAGCAGGCCGTTGAATACGTCGCCGCGCTCAAGTCCGCGAAACGCTACCAACGCGATGTCTATTGAAACGCCGTCCCTCTTCGCGACGCTCGCGAAACAAACGATGAGTCCTCCCGCACCACTCGATTCCATCCAGGGAGAAAAGCTCACGCACGAGCAGAGCGCGTATCTCGACGGCTTTTTCTCCGGCCTGCGCGAGCGCGGACTGACCTTCGGGAACATCGCGCCGAACCCCGTCACGCAAGCGGCCGCGACGGCCGATTTAATTTTCGAGGAGCGCGTGAAACACGAGTTGCATCCGCTCGACTCCTATCCGCTGCTGCTCGAACACGCAGTCGCGAACAAAGCGCCGGACAAGGAGAACATCTACCGCTTCAAGTGGCACGGGCTGTTCTACCTCACGCCGCACAAGGAAGCGTTCATGTGCCGGCTGAAAATTCCCGGCGGTGTGCTTAAGACGTTTCAACTCCGCGAAGTCGCGAAGGTGTCGCAGGACTTGACCAGCGGCTACGTCCAGATCACCACGCGGGCGAATCTCCAGTTGCGCCTCATCGAGCCGAGGAACGCGCCGGAATTTC
The DNA here is from genome assembly GCA_043757045.1 of Akkermansia sp. GTDB lineage: Bacteria > Verrucomicrobiota > Verrucomicrobiia > Limisphaerales > SIBH01 > JANNGC01. Next base: position 58,202 of record JAYVQC010000097.1, read on the forward strand.
TGCGCCGCATCCAGTCCGTGGGCCTGAGCAGCAAGGGCGCGGGCGCGGACAACATCCGCAACATCACCGCGAATCCCACCGCGGGCATCGATCCTTACGAACTGATCGACACGCTGCCGATGTGCCTAGAACTGGCGCAACTGATCAACCACGACCGCGCGCTGCACGACCTGCCGCGCAAGTTCAACATCGCGCTGGACGGCGGCGGACTCATCGGCACGGTCGAGGACACGAACGACATAGGCTTGAAGGCGGTGAAGATCGACGCGCCGATCAAGAACGGTGACACGGAAATTCCCGCCGGAGTTTATTTCCGCATGAAGGCGGGTGGCGCGACCGGGCATCAGACTTTCGCCAGCGACATGGGCGTGCTGGTGAAGCCGGAGCAGGCGGTGAAAGTGATTCTCGCCGCGACCCGCGTTTACGTCGCAAACGGAAATCGCGGCGACCGCAAGAAGGCGCGGCTCAAGCACCTGCTCGACCATTGGTCGCTGGAGCAATACCTCGCGGAGATTGAGAAGATGCTTGGCTACAAACTGCTGCGCGCGCCCGCCACAGGGCCGAACGGAGTGATGGAGTCTGGGAGTGCTGGAGTGCTGAACTCCATCCCTCCATCCCTCCATCCCTCCATCCCTCCCGCCCCGCCCCACTCCCACGTCGGCGTGTTCGCACAGAAGCAGCGCGGGCTGAACTACCTCGGCGTCATGATTCCCGTCGGGCAGTTCACGCCCAAGCAAATGATTCGCCTCGCTGAGATCGCCGACCTTTACGGCTCCGGCGAAGTGCGGCTCACCGTCTGGCAGAATCTCATTATCCCGAACATTCCCGATGCTTATGTCGAGACGGTGAAAAAGGCCGTGAAGAAGGCGGGCTTCGACTGGAAGCAATCACACCTGCGCAGCGGACTGATCGCCTGCACGGGAAATTCCTACTGCAAGTTCGCCGCTTCCAACACCAAGGCGCACGCGCTCGAACTGGCTGATTATCTGGAGAAGAAACTGGAACTCGATCAGCCGCTCAACATCCACCTGACCGGCTGCCCGAATTCCTGCGCGCAGCATTACATGGGCGACATCGGGTTGCTCGGCACGAAGGTGAAAGTCTCCGGCGAAACGCTGGAGGGCTATCACGTCACGGTCGGCGGCGGCTTCGGCGATAATCAGGCGGTGGGCCGGCAGGTCTTCAGCGGCGTGTCCTTCGAGCAGTTGAAGCCGACGCTGGAAAAAATGCTGACGACCTATCTCAAGCGTCGGAGCGCGGGCGAAACTTTCCAGCAGTTCACCACGCGCCACGATCTGAACGCTTTGCAAATGATCTTCAGCGAGTAGTGAGCGTGACGGCGGCGTCTCGCCGACGGCACGTTGCTCACGGCTGCAAATCAAACTTGCCCACCTGTGGCCCGCCCGAGTTCTTCCTTCCAACCTAATTAAAATAAAAACACCGCCGGTAAGACCGACGATGTTTGCGGGGCGAAAACGTGGGGCGGCTCAGGCCGCCTCTTGGAGTTCCACAACGGAGCATTCGTACGCGGGCGTGGCGCGTTTCGCGGCCAGACCGAGCGCGACCATGAGCAACGCCGAGCCGCCGAACCAGACTCCACCGATGATGAACAAGATTGTCATGCGCTCCCCTTCGCATCACTCGTGCCGTGCCCGGCGCCGCATGATTCCGCCTTGGCCCGCGCCGTAGTTGTCCACAGATGGTGCATTCGGTGTCCTCGGTGTCTCATCCCCGTACAAATGCGGATTGCTTTCAAAGCCCGGATTTCCAAAGCTAAACCGCCTTAAAAAAAGAAACGCAACGCATGTCGCCACGGCACAAATCAGAAATCGGTCTGCCCGCCCCTCGTCGGAATGACGCCGGGCCGGAGGGCGATCTGCCGCCCGCGCCCGCCGCCCGGACCGTGCGTGCGCGGCGCCGCGCGTGGCCTTTACGCTGCGTGGTGCTGGCCACCGTGGGCGCGTTGGCCGGACTGGCCTGGGGATTTTTCACGCGGCCTCACACGGCCTCGGTCCGGCTGTTTGCGTTTGAGCGCCGCTTCGCCACCTCGGCGGAGGCGGCGGATTTTTCCTCGTCCGTCACCGCGGGCGCGGCGTTGACGCGGTTCAAAGCCAAGTTGCCGCCGGGCCTGTCTGCACAAAATCTCGCGGAACGCTGTCAGGTCATCATCGAGCCGGGGCAGTCCGTGCTCACCGCGACGGTCACGGCTAACGACGACGCCTCGGCGCGGGTGCTGGCGGAAGATTTCGCCGCGCATGTCGCGCGTTGTGCGGATGAATGGGTCGCGAAACGTGCCGAGGAAAACGAGCGTCAAATTTCTGCCGCGCAACGTCGCCTGCAAGAGCTTCGGAACCAGCTCGGCGAAGCATCTCCCGCCGTGATCGCCGCCGTGACCAGCACGCCGGCGCTGGTGGAGGAACCGGCGGTCCGTGCGGAGATGATGGCCTTGCGCGCGGTGCAGCAGGAGTTGGCACAGGCGCTCACGCGTTTCACCGAGGAGCATCCGCGCGTGAAGGAACTGCGCGCGTCCATCGCGGCGTTGCAGGGCGAGATCGCCAAACAAAATCCTGCGGCCCTCGTCGTAAAAAACGATTCCGCATCGCTTTCGGCCAAAGCCACCACCGACAAATTCGCGCCGAAAACGTCCATCAACGAAATCGAACTGGCGCGCCTCAAGGCCGAGTTTTCCGCCCTGACCGCTTATCGCGATCAGTTGATCCAGGAGCGCGTGAACAACCGCGGCAAGGATTCCGAGCCGTGGCGGCAGGCCGAGCAGGTTGCTGTCGTGCGCGTCACGGAGACCGGGCGTTTGCTCTCGTGCTACGCGCTCGGTGCGGGCACGGGACTGCTGGTCGTGGGCGCGAGCCTCGGCCTGGGCCGCCGTCGCCGTCGTGTGATTTGTGACCGCGATTCATTGGAGGAAGCCACGCAACTGCCGGTGCTGGCCGTGGTGCCGGAATTGAAAGGCATGACCGAGGCGCAGAAAGATTACTGGGCGGTCGAGACGTTGAATCTGATTCGCAGCACCGCGCGCGCGGACAAACGCGGCTGCTTCGTCTGCGGCGTTATTTCGGCTACGAATGGCGAGGGCCGCTCGACGGTGATTGATTTGCTGGCGAACGCCGGGCTGCGCAATGGCAACCGCGTGCTCGTCATTCCCACGCCCGATTTTTCCCAACCGGGCAACACCGTCATCGCGCCGCCGCCCATGAAAGACATCGTGGCCGTGGCGCGGCAGACGATCATGCTCGAGGCGGGCAACAACGCTCTACCCGTCCACTGGGAACGCGCCTTCACCACCTGGCAGCACGAGGAAAACGCGCTCGTGCTCGTCGAGCTGCCGCCCGCCACCACGGCGGATGCGCTGGTCTATTCCAGCGGCGTGCCGAACGTGCTCTGGCTGGGCGCGGCGCGCGTGGCGGACGCGGTGACCACCGCGCGTTGCGTGAACAGTCTGCGAAACTCTGGCTGCCATTTGATTGGGGCCGCTTTGAATATGTGTTCCACCCTGCAAAAACGCGCGGCCCTCTGGCTTGCGCTCGCGGCGTTCTCCGCCGCGCTCTTGCCCGCGACCGCGCAAGAGAACCCCACCGCCAGCGCCGCGCCGGCCAACGCCATCTCGGCCACCAAGTCGCCCACGCTCGCGCCCTGGCAGGAGCACCTGACGCTTGGTCCCGGCGACGCGCTCGAAATCAGCCTCTACGGCCAGAAAGATTCCACGCGCCAGGTCGCGGTCGGCCCGGACGGACGTTTTAGTTTTCTGCAAGCGATGGACGTGACGGCGACGGGGCTGACGGTGGATGAATTGCGCGCGCAGCTGGAGCAAACTTTGATGAAGTTTCATCTCGCGCCGCGCGTGGTGATTTCGCCGCTGGCCTTCCGCAGTAAAAAATATTACCTGCTCGGCAACGTGCAGGGGCGCGGCTCGTTCCCGCTCGACAAGCCCACGACCATCGTCGAGGCCGTGGCGCGGGCGAATGGTTTTGTGGTTGCGTCGCCACAGCGCAGCAGCTTCACGCTCACGGATTTTTCGCAGGCGTTCCTGATGCGGCGGCAGGCCGACGGATCGTTCGCGCGCGAGGCGGTGGACTTTGAAAGTTTGTTCCAGCGCGGCGAGTTGCAGCACAACAAACTGCTTGCGCCGGATGATTATCTCTACTTCCCGCCGACTGGCCTGGACGAAGTCTATGTCCTCGGCTCCGTGCCCGGCACCGGCCCAGTGGCCTATGCGAAAGATTTGACCGTGCTGGGCGCGATTGCGGCGCGGGGCGGTTTCACAGCCGCAGCCTTCCAGGAGCGCATCCTCGTGGTGCGCGGCAGCCTCAACAAGCCCGAGACCTTCGTGGTCAATATGAGCAAGGTGCTGCGCGCCGCCGGCAAAGACTTCCCCCTGCAACCCAAGGACATCATCTACGTCTCGCGCAAGCCGTGGGCGAAGGCGGAGGAATTGCTCGAAGCCGCCTCGTCCGACTTTATGCGCGCCATCGCCGTCAGTTGGACCGGCAAACAAATCGGCCCCCTCACCAAATGAAGCACCTCATCGTTCTCCTTTCGTTGTTGCTGGTCGTGACCGGCTGCCGCACGCGCGGGCCGAAGTTTGATCCGCTGGCTTCCGCCGCGCTCGAGGGCGACTTCGCCTCCACCGGGCTTTCCAACCACCTTGACCCCGCGATGCTCAAGGCCTCGACCGAGCCGTTCCGCCTCGGCCCCGGCGACATCCTTGAAATCGAAACCCTTGGCGAGGCGAAGAGCACCGTCATCACGCCCGTCGGCCCGGATGGGAAAATTTATTACAACCTCCTGCCCGCCCTCTCCGTGTGGGGACTCTCGCTCGCCGAGACCCGCGCGCTCGTGCAGCGGGAGATGGCGAAATACACCCGTGCCATGCCCGAGCTCGTGCTCAATTTGCGCGGCGTGGCCAGCAAGCGCGTCTGGGTGCTCGGCCAGGTCAACAAGCCCGGCGTCTATTCCCTCGCCACGCCCACGACCTTGCTCGACGCGCTCGCCCAGTCCGGCAACAGCGAAGGTCCCCTGAGCAGCCAGAATCTCGGCGGCGTCGGCGTACGCGGATCTCGCGGCGACGGCATTGATGATGGCACGGCGGACTTCTCGCGCAGCTTCGTGCTGCGGAACGGCAAGCGCCTGCCCGTGGATTTCAACCGACTGCTCAAGGGCGGCGACCTCACGCAAAACATTTTCCTCGAGCCGGACGACTTCATCTTCGTGCGCCCGATAGAACTCGCGAACATCTATCTCCTCGGCGCGGTCGGCTCTCCGCAGATCTTCGCTTACCGCCGCGACCTGACCGTGAGCGACGTGCTCATCAGCGCCGGCGGCACCGTCAAATACGCGCAGAACGGCCGCGTCGTCATCGTGCGCGGCGGCCTGACCGATCCGAAAATCGCCAGCGTGGATTACCACGCCATCGTCACCGGTAAGCAGGTCAACGTGCGTCTCCAGCCCGGGGACATTGTCTATGTTCCCTTCACGCCGTTCCGACGGCTGGCGCAGCTTGCGGAAGAAGTGCTCGATCAATTTGTCCGTACCATCGCGGTCAACGAGGCGACCTTCATCATCACTGATCAAAACAAGCCAGTGGGCATCACCGCGCCTTATGGCGGCATCCGACCATAACCGGGCACGAGCTTTTCACAGACATTCTTCAGAGCGCCGGTTTCCCAACCGGCGCTTTTTTTATGGCGCGATGCGGAAGAAGCTGCGCGGCGGCGTGAAGGGATTGGTGAAACTCGCCGCGCCATTCGTGAGCACGAACTGGCGGTCTGGCGTCCAGCTTTGCAAATCCACTGAGCTTTCCACGCGCGCGACCAGGCCGGTCGGACCGGTCATGTTCACAATCACATTCGTGCCAACGCGCCGCGCTGTGGTCACTCGCGCGGGCGATTCCACGCGCGCCTCGACCAGTTGCAGATCGAAGTTGAGCGACGAACCATTCGGATCCGCGCGATGAACTTCCACGGCGAGAATGTTCGTCCCCGCGCGCAGTAACGCCGCCGGGACCGGGTAGGAAAACCATGTGCGCGCCTGCGCCGTGTTCGGCGCGGTCGCGTAACTGCCGTAGGCCGCACCCGCGTTCAAGTTGCGCCGGAAAATCTCCGTGTTGTTCAGAGACACCGCCACGCCGTCGTTGAAACAGAGCCGCAGCGCGAGGTTGCTCTGCATGGTGCTGGCGCTGGAAAAGACTTTCCGAAAATACGTCGTGGGAAATTTGTCCGCCGCATTGCCGTACTGCACCGTCGAGCGTTCGCCGCTGCCGTAGCCGAAGGGCGCGGTGGCGCTGGCCCAGGCGAGATTGGTCACGCTCCGCCAGTTCGTGGTCGGAGCCAGACCTTCGTCCCAATAATTCCACACGGAACCCGCAGCGATGAACACGCGCGGCTGCGCGGGCAAAGCGTCCGTGCGCGAGAAGTAATGCAGCGGCTGCAAGTAGCCCTCGCTCAACGTGAAGTAACCGGTCCCGTTCGGCTCGAAGCCGATGGCTTCGCCGTTCAGTTCACCCGCCGCCGTGCCAATGATCGGCCAGGTCGTGGGCGTGCGGGTCAGCAGGTTACTGATCGTCTCGCCTGCGGTTCGCACCCAGCCGCTGATCCGATTGGCCCGCCGGGTCGTCACCAGCCCACCGTCCGAGGAGATGTCCGCCGCCGACACCGATCGAACCGAGGATGACGTCTCGTGCAGGAAGGTGAGCGTGATGTCGTTCGTGCTGTTCAACTCCGCGCGCGTCGCGCGGTAGATGCGCGAGGAGTTCGTCAGCTTGGTCGCGAGAAACAAATCCCCGTTCAGCGGATCCACCATCATCCCTTCGCAATCCCACGGGCCGTCGGGATAGCGCAGGGTGATTTCGTCCGAGCCAAAAATCGCGTAGGTGATGATCGAATTCGACTCGTATTGATAGACCGCCGGCTCGGGAAACCGGAACACGCGCACGCTGGTGCGCGAGAGGAAGTTGTCCCCGATGTCGCCGAGATAAATGTATTGGAACTGCGGCAGCGGACCCGGCCCGATGGCGATGTCCTCCGTGTTCACGTTGAAAACGCCGGGCACGTAATGCTGCGCGAGGAGGTGGCCGTTCGTGGCGGTGGCGAACACGTAGCCGTCGTAAGAACCGTCGTTGTGCGTCCAGATCACGCCGGGATTCTGACGGCTGACCACAAGGCCCGAGGCTTCGTAGATGGTGTAGGTGTTTATGAATCCATTCGTCACGCCGGCGGCAAACGCGGGCGTGGCGGCGGCGGCGCGCGGTGTCACCAGATTGAAACAAAGCAACGCGGCGACGAACGCGCCGAGGCGGAGGAACTTTGGAGAACACATTTCGGACGGCACGGCGGGACGTTATCGCAAGACTTGGTGGCAGGCAAATGACGGACCAACAAAGTGCCCCCGGCGTCCCGCCGGGTGGAGGTGTGAAACAATCGAGGCACGCTCGAACTGATGGGCGCCCCTTCCCGGCGGGACGCCGGGGCACGCCGTCACTCGTAGCGCAGCGCGTCAATCGGATCGAGCCGCGCGGCCTTCAGTGCCGGGAAAAATCCAAACACGATGCCGATCACCGCGCTGACGGTGAAAGCCATGATCACGGAGTTGTGGGAAATCAAAGTAGGGAAGCCCGCCACCTTCGTCAGCAACGGCGCGAGCCAGTAACCCGTCGCGATCCCGAGCGCACCACCGAGCGCACTGAGCATCACTGCTTCGGTGAGAAATTGCCGCAGCACGTCGCGTCCGCGCGCGCCCACGGCCATGCGAATTCCGATCTCGCGCGTCCGCTCCGTGACGCTCACGAGCATGATGTTCATGATCCCAATGCCGCCGACCACGAGTGAGATGCCCGCGAAGAAGCCGATAAGCACGGTCATAATTTTGTTGTTGGCGTTGAAGAAATCGGAGGTCTCCTGCTGCGTGCGAACCATGAAGTCATCGTCCTTGCCGTCGGTGATCTGGTGGCGCTGGCGGAGCAGTTCGGTGATTTGCTGCTGCACGTCGGGGATGGACTCGGGCGACTCGGCCTGCACGTAGATCGAGCGGAACTTGGTGTCGCCCGAGAGCCGCTTCATCACGCTGGTGTAGGGGACGAGAATCACGTCGTCCTGATCCTGGCCGAAGCTGCCCGAGCCTTTCGCCTCCAGCCAGCCGACGACGGTGAAGGGCGCGCTCTTGATGCGCACGATCTGGCCGACCGGATTCATGTTCTCGCCGAACAGCGTCTTCGCAGTGGTGGCGCCGAGGAGGCAGACCTTGTTCGCGTTGCGCACGTCGGGGTCGGTGAAATTGTCGCCGGCCTGCAAATTCCACGAGCGCGCCTGCAGATATTCCGCGCTCACGCCGGAGACCTGGACGAAACTGTTCTGGTTGCCGGCGGCGACCGAGGTGGTGGTGCGGACCTCGGGACTGGCGGCGGAGATGCCGGAAACCTCCTTGCGGATGGCCTCGTAGTCGGACGGCTGCAAATTGGGCGACGCGCCGAAACCGCCGCGCACGCCGCCGCGCGCCATGTTGCCGGACATGACCGTGAGGAGATTCTGCCCCATGCTGGCGATGCGTTTGTCCACCTCCGCCTTCGCGCCCGCGCCCATGCTCACGCCGACGATGACGGCGGAGATGCCGACGATGATGCCGAGCATGGTGAGGAACGAGCGGAGAATGTTCCGGCGGAGCGCGCGCAGGGCAATTTTGAAAACAGCAAACATAGTTCAGGCGAGTTGCACGGCCTTTTGTTCGGCGTCGAGTTTGGCCAGTTCTTCCGTCGCGATCAGCCGGTCGTTCACCGCTTCATCGCTCTTAATCAAACCGTCGCGCATCACCACCACGCGGCGGCAGTAGCGCGCGATGTCCAACTCATGCGTGACCATCGCCACGGTCATGCCCGCGTCGTTCAGGCGTTGGAAGATGCCCATGATCTCAATGCTCGTGCGCGAGTCCAAATTGCCGGTCGGTTCGTCGGCGAGGAGAAGTTTCGGTTCGTTCACGAGCGCGCGGGCGATGGCTACGCGCTGCTGCTGGCCGCCGGAAAGCTGGCTCGACGTGTGATCGTAGCGGTCCCCGAGGCCGACCATCGTCAACGCCTTCATCGCGCGCTCGCGCTGTTCGCGATTGGGCAGCGGCGGGCGGGAGTAGAGCATCGGCAGTTCGACGTTCTCCAACGCGGTGGTGCGCGAGAGCAGGTTGAAACCTTGGAAGACGAAGCCGATTTTTTGGTTCCGCAAGTCCGCGAGTTCGTCGCGGTTCAAATCAATGACGCTCACGCCGTCGAGCAGGAAGCGTCCGCTCGTCGGGCGGTCGAGGCAGCCGAGTGTGTTCATCATCGTGCTCTTGCCGGAGCCGGACGCGCCCATGATGGCGACGAATTCGCCGGGCTGAATCGCCAGCGTCACACCGCGCACGGCGTGGACCTGCACCTCGCCGCTGGTGTAGGTTTTGCGGAAATCTTCGAGTTGAATGACGGGAGTGCTCACGCGGGGAAATGGCGAATGACGAATGACGAATGACGAGACTGAGAGTGCGGGTCGCGAGAAATTTCCGGTTGCAGTTTCGGACGCCCGCCCTCACCCCGGCCCTCTCCCCCGAGGAGAGGGAGAATCGCAGTCAGCCTCACCAGTACCGAACGCGCCCGACTCGACGAACGCTGGTTGCCGTTCTCCCTCTCCCCGGGGGAGAGGGCCGGGGTGAGGGCGGGCGTGGAACAAAGAAAAATTTCTCGTCGCATCGGAAACCTTTGGATCATCGCCGGCCCCCGCCGCCGAAGGCAAAGGGGTTGGCCGCCGGCGCAGCGGATGCTGTGGTCGCGCTCACTGTGCCGGTCACGACCAGGTCGCCCTCGTTCAATCCTTCCAGCACTTCTGTCAGCGCGCCGTCCGAGATGCCGACCTTCACCGTCACGGGTTTCAACACGGTTTTCTCGCCGGTCGCGGACGTTTCCTTTTCCAAAACATAGAGGGTCATGCTGCGGGGACCGGTGGGTTCGGAGTGCTTGGGACGTTCGGTGCCGCCGGTGCCGCCACCTTCTCCCTGAGCGGCGCGCGCCGCGCGCATCGCGGCCACGGCTTCCTGATACTTCTCCTTCTGCTGGGCGTTGAGCGAACTTTCATACGCCGCGCGCTCCTCGTCCGTCGGGCGGCGGCGCTCGCCCTTTTGCCACGGCGGAACGGGCAGCCCGGCCATCGGCCCGCTCGTGGCGAGTTCCACTTTGCTTTTCTCCGCCGGCGCGTTCGTCTCGCCGAGGATCACGGCACCGGTCGGCGGACGGAACCGCAGCGCACCGTTCGGCACGCGCAGCACGTCCTTGTGTTCGGCAATGAGAATGTTCGCGTTGGCCGTCATGCCGGGGCGCAGTTTCAAGTCCGCGTTGTTGACCTCCACCACGGTCACGTAGTTGACCACGTTCTGATTGGTCGTGGGCGCGAACCGTACCTGCTTCACCGCGCCGCGAAATTTTCTCTGCGGAAACGCGTCCACGGTGAACGTCACGGTCTGGCCTTCCTCGACGCCGCCCACGTCGGCCTCGGAGACCATCGCGTCAATCTGCATCTTGGCCAGGTCGTTCGCGATCATGAAGAGCGTGGGCGTGTTGAAACTGGCCGCCACAGTCTGGCCGACATCCACGTTGCGCGAAATGACCATGCCGTCAATCGGCGCGGCGATGGTGGTGCGTTCCAGGTCCACCCGCGCGCGTCCGACCGCCGCCGCGCGCATCCGCACCGTGGCCTCGCCCTGATGCAAATCCACCTCCGCCTTGTCGTAGTCCGAGTCGGGCAGCAGTTTGGCGGCGACGAGTTCCTTCGCGCGCTTGTGGCTCAATTGGGCGAACTCCAGGGCGGCCTGGGCACTCGCCAGTTCCGCCGCCGCCTGCTCCAAGCTTTGCTCGTAGGTCGAGGGATCAATTTTCGCGATGACCTGCCCGTTGGTGACGCGCGAATTGAAGTCCACAAAAATCTCTTTGATGATCCCCGAGACCTGCGTGCCGACGGTCACGTTTTTGACCGGCGAGATCTGGCCGTTGGCCGTGACCTGCTGCACCACGTCCCCTTTCACGACGGCGGTGGTTTTGTATTCAATCTGCTGGGCCTTCTGCTCGCGCTTCCCGTACCAGCGCCAGCCCGCGTAGCCCACGCCGCCGATGAGGAGCAGGATGATGAGCCATTTGATCCAGCCGGTTCCATTGCTTCGTGCCATATGTCAGGGGTCAAGACTACGGAAGAAGGCTTTCGGCTACGAATTATTCGTGGGCGGCATTCAAAGTTTGGTTCGGATGAAAAAAGCGGCGCTGAAGCGACCGCACTCCAAACGCTGGCGCGTGGCATCCCACGCCTCGTGACTCGCGAAGCGTTTGGAGTGCGGTCGCTTTAGCGCCGCTTTCAAACGTGATCCTCCCTCATGGACTCGGGAGCATTTCCCCCGCGCATCCGTCCAACGGTTCATGAAAAAGCTTTTCGGACTTCTGCTCGCTGTCTGCGCCGTCAGCCGTCTTTCCGGCGCGGGACTCATCATCGTGGGCGATGACAAGTTCTGGGAAGGCTCGCCGGTCATCATTCATCCCACGCCAGTCACGCCGCGTCACATCATCGTGCCGCCGCGGCCCGCCCCTTCATTCGCGCCCATCGAAGTGGCCTACACCAAGGCCGACGTGAAGATCAAAGATCAGTTCGCCACGACGAAAGTGGAGCAGGAATTTTACAACCCCAACCTGCGCCGACTTGAAGGCACGTTTCTTTTCCCGGTGCCGAAGGGCGCGCAGCTCGACAAGTTCACCATGAAAATCAACGGCAAGCCCGTCGAAGCCGAGCTGCTGAATGCGGACAAGGCGCGCGCGATTTACGAGGACATCGTGCGGCGGCAGCGCGACCCGGCGCTGTTGGAATACGCGGGGCAGGCCTTGTTCAAAGTCCGCATTTTCCCCATCGAGCCAAACGAGCGGAAGAAGATCACGATCAGCTATTCGCAGTTGCTGAAATCAGACGCGGGACTGGTTGGCTATACGCTGCCGATGAACACAGAAAAGTTTTCCGCCAAGCCCATGCCAAGTGTGAGCGTGAAGATCGAGATCGAAAGCAAACGCGCGCTCAAATCCATCTACTCGCCCACGCATCAGGTCGAGGTGAAGCGCGACGGCGCGCACCAAGCCACGCTCGGCTTCGAGGCCAGGGACGTGCGGCCCGACGGGGACTTCCAAGTCTTCTACACGCAGGACGACTCGGACCTCGGCGTGAATCTGCTGGCCTACAAGCCAGCGGGCGAGGACGGCTACTTCCTGCTGCTCGCGTCACCCGGCGTCGAGACGAAGAACGCGAAAGTGATGCCGAAGGACGTGGTCTTCGTGCTCGATACTTCCGGCTCGATGCAGGGCGCGAAGCTGGCGCAGGCGAAGAAGGCGCTGGCCTTCTGCGTGGAGAACTTGAACGACGGCGATCATTTTGAAGTGCTGCGCTTCGCCACGGAAGTGGAGCCGCTGTTCAATAACTTGCGCGAGGCCACGAAGGAGAACCGTTCCGCCGCTCAAAAATTCATCGAGACCTTGAAGCCCATCGGCGGCACGGCCATTGACGACGCGTTGAAGAAAGCCGTGGCCTTGCGCCCGGAGAATGGCACGCGCCCTTACGTCGTCGTGTTTCTCACCGATGGTCGTCCGACGGTGGGGACAATTGATGAGAACCAGATTCTGGCCAGCGCCACCAAGTCGAAGACGGGGCTGACGCGCATCTTCTGCTTCGGCATCGGCACGGATGTGAACACGCACCTGCTCGACAAGATCGCCGAGGAGACGAAGGCGTTCAGCACCTACGTCCTGCCCGAGGAAGACATCGAGGTGAAGGTGTCGAGCTTCTTCACCAAGATCAAAGAGCCGGTGCTGGCGAGTCCGGTGCTGAAATTTCCCGAGGGCGTGCGCGTGACGAAAATTTATCCCGCGCCGCTGCCCGACTTGTTCAAGGGCGAGCAACTCATCGTCGCGGGCCGTTACACGACGGGCGGCGACGGCGCGATTCAGATCGAGGGCCAGGTGAACGGAGAGGCGAAACGCTTCGCCTACGACGTGAAGTTTCCCGCTGAATCGAGCGAGCACGATTTCATCCCACGTCTCTGGGCCACGCGGCGTGTCGGTTACTTGCTTGATGAAATCCGCCTGCGCGGTGAGAGCAAGGAGTTGAAGGAGGAAGTGACAGAGCTGGCGCGCAAGTATGCCATCGTCACGCCCTACACGGCGTATTTGATCCTGGAGGATGAGGAGCGTCGCAAGGTGCCGCTGCATTCGCAGACGTTGCGCCGTTCCGCCGTGACCGACCGGCTCGGCCTCAGTGGCGAAGCGGGCGCGACGCGCTTTTACAAGATGCAGAACGACAAGGCGGGCGAAGCAGCGGTGGCGGGATCGCGCTCGCTCAATTCACTCAAGCAGGCGAACACGCCGGGCGAGGCCATCGCGTCCGGCAATTACGACGTGTATCGCAGCGAGAGCGTGTTGAGTTCCGGCACCGCCACGGTCGGCGCAGGCGGACGCACTCGCGGTGCCGCGCCCGCCACCGTCTCGGTGCTCAAGTCCGAGGCGCAACAAACGCAGGATCAGGCGCGCTACGCCAACGGCAAAACCTTCTACCAAGACGGCGCGAAGTGGGTGGATTCGGATGTGCAAAAACAAAGGAACGCCCGGCGCGCACGCGTGCAGTTCGCCTCGCCCGAGTATTTCGATCTGGTGAAGAAGCAACCGCAGTCCAAGTCGTGGCTCGCCCTCGGCGCGAACGTGGAGTTCACCATCGGCGACACGATTTATGAAGTGACGGAGTGAGCGGGTGGAGCGGAGGACCGCCGAGTCCGCAGTCCCAAAGCGGCGCTAAAGCGA
>JAYVQC010000098.1:0-29043 GCA_043757045.1 Akkermansia sp.
CAAGAACAGTGTTCGGAGGCACCCCGGCAGGAAAAGACGAAGGTTAAAAACTGAAATCCTGAAACCCTGCCACTTCTGCGGCAGTCCACTTTCCCCATTTCCAAGATAGGGCGACGTCACTCCGTGCGCGCCGTCCTGCCTCTTTCAGCTTTTCAGAATGTTAGAACTTCCCACTCCCAGTTTTGCCCCCGTTCAGCGTCCATCAGCGTCCATTAGCGGTTCAATTATCCGTGTCATCCGTGTCATCCGTGATTAAATCCATTTCAGCTTTTCTCGTCTTGCTGGCCGTCGCCCATCCGCCGGTGGGCCAGGCGGACGACTACGTGTTCCGCTCCAGCGCGCCGGCGTTCCTTCATCCCGGCATGGAGATCTTCTTTGAAACCCAGACTTATGACGACACGGACCGTTTCCTGAACTTCCAATACGAACTGCTCTCCAGCCCGACCAATGTTTCCGGTTTCATCGGCTGGAATCGCGGAGCGACCCTGGTCATGCACTGGCGGGTGGACGCCGTTCTATTGGGCACCACGGCGGAATTTATCATTCGAACCACGGCCACGGAGGACGCTTCCTTCGCCGTGACCAATGTGCTTCGCATTCCGGTCGTCGCTCCCCCGCTCCTCCAGGCCTTGCGCCTCTCCAATGGGGTGCCGGTCCTGAAGGTGACCAATCTGCCCGTCGCGCTGAGTTATGAGATTCAAGCGGCCTCGTCGGTCGTGGCCAGTAATTGGACCGTCGTGGCCGCCACCGCTTACTACAGTTCGAGCACGGAAGTGATGGACAGCTCGGCGACCAATTACATCGCGCGTTTCTATCGCCTGCGCCCCGTCCCTTATGCGTGCTATAGCTCCAGTTGCCCCTAGATCCGGTCTTAAAAAGGGTGGAACGGGCTACCAGCCCGTCACGCGGGGCAACCTGCCCAGCGGATTGAGCGTGATCATCTTTGGTCGGAATACACCTGCCTGCCTTGCGCCTCCCTCACCCTTCCGCCGGGCTGGTAGCCCGGCGGCACAGGCCGGTGGCCTGTGCTACCCGCCCCCCGCCTACGAACCCGAGTGAGGCAGCGACCGCCGGCCGTTGAGCCGTCCTAGAGTGCTGGTTGGCAATTAGGGCGTGTTGGGTCTGGAGTGGGTTTCGGCGGGTTCCGAGACCGGTGCTCTGGCGAAGTCCTCAAACACATGCCTTACCAAAACAGGTAGTGGGGAAAATGCTTAGAAACACGGTGCGTGCGGAGCGACGTCGCCCGACCTTTTTTCCCTATTTCAGGTTTTGAGATAGGTTCCGCCGTCCCGTCGTCCCACTTTCCCAATTTCCAAGGTAGGGCGACGTCACTCCGTGCGCGCCGTCCCGCCTATTTCTGTTTTCTACTTTCCACTTTCTGTTTTTCAAAAACGTCCCGCAGTGCCGTGGTCCCGCCTCCCCAAAAAAACCTCATCAAGCTTTTTTTCAAATTATTTTCTTCGCGTCCTTGCATCTCCTTGCGCGTTGGTGCGCGTCCCTGCCTCTCGTTGCCGGCGGTCTGCGGCTGGCCGGGCCCGGGGCGTAAAAACCCATGTTATACCCGGAGCTGATTATGAAAGATCAGGAAACACAACAACGGTTCGTTCACCTGCGCGCCCAGGGCTGGAGCTTCGCCCGTATTGCTGTGGAGCTGGACGTGTCCAAAGGCACGCTCATCAACTGGAGCCGCAAGTTTCAATTCGAGATCGGCAACCAGCGCGCCATTGAACTAGAAGCTCTGCAGGAACAGCTCGTGTCCACCCGCGAAGTCCGGGCGCGCGCGTTGGCCGAACAACTCAAGCGGGTCGAGGCGGAACTGGCCACGCGCGACCTCACCCAGGTTTCCACCGGTCGCCTCTTTGGACTCGCGCATTCCTTGCGTCAGCAGATTCTGGCCGAAACCGGTGCCCTCAAATTCACCTCCCCCATCAAGGACATCCCGGATGATGAATATCATGAGCAAGTGCAAGACTGGGCTGGCTGATTCTGCTCCCGAGGAGCCGTCCTGGAGTGCGATGACTCGTCGCCTCTCCCCATGATCCCGTCGTCCGCTTTCCCCATTTCCAGGGTGGGGCGACGTCACTCCGTGCGCGCCGTCCCGCCCATTTCTGTTTTCTACTTTCTGCTTTTGGTTTTTCAAGAACGTCCCATGGTCCCGCAGTCCCGTAGTCCGCTTTCCCACTTTCCCGGGTCGGGCGACGTCACTCCGTGCGCGCCGTCCCGGCCATTTCTGTTTTCTACTTTCTGTTTTCTGTTTTTCAAGAACGTCCCATGGTCCCGCAGTCCCATCGTCCGCTTTCCCACTTTCCCGGGTAGGGCGACGTCACTCCGTGCGCGCCGTCCCCAGTTCAAAGTTCAAGGTTCAAAGTTCGTGGCAAGTCCCGTTGTCCTATGGTCAGCGTTCATCAGCGTGCATTAGCGGTTCAATCATCCGTGTTTTCCGTGTCATCCGTGGTTAAAAATTCGCAATTTCAGCTTTTCCACCTTTCCTCCTACCATGACTTCTAACCGCCCTTCGCACCGCGCCTTGTCTCACCGGCTGGGGAAGGTTGGTCTTCGTCTGCTCTCCCGTGAACGGCGGCCCAATCATGTCTCCGACGCGATTCATGCCCTTCAGAAAGCGGTGCGCGCGCGGCGTCGCCTGATGCGCCTGGCTCCCCGCGTCTTTGATAACGCCGTGGTGGATCGCGAACTGGCCTCGCGCGCACGGGACGAAACATGGCAGGCGGAATGCCATCAGGCATTGACGAAGGTGTTTGATGTGGAACCGCAGCCCGCGCGGTCGCCGTGCGATGCCCTGGCCCAATGCTGGCCGAAATCACGCCGCACGCTGCGCGCCATCGAACGGGAAATGGCCGCGTACCAGTTATGGTTCCACCTGGGGCAGGTAGCGCTGCGCCGTTTTCAAGAAAGACAGCCGCACGCGCGGCTGGGCTTGAATCAGATCGCCCGGTTGCTCAACCTCGCCGATAGTTTGGGCCGAATCGCGACGGGCTTGGAAACCACGGCGCCGAAAGAAATTTCCGGAGCCGAGGGTTATCTCGACGTGCGCACGGCGCTCGAAAAAATTTATGGCGAACCGGAACGGGCCGCGCCCGAGTCCACGACGGGGGCAACAGAAGTATAGAAATGGTGCAGAAACCAAAAATGTTTTCTTTCCTGATGCTGGGCTTGGCGCTCGGCGCGCTTTGGCTCCCGGTGATTTGGCTGCTAGGCGCCCAATGGTCCATCTACGAACAATACAACTACGGCTGGGCGGTCCCCTTCCTTTGTCTTTACCTCCTCTGGCGGCGGACGAATGAGAAGACCACGGAACGACAGGATAATCGGACAACCAAACCAGCGGGTCCCGTGGTCTTATGGTCTTGTGGTCTCGTGCTGCTGGCCCTTCTGCCCACGCGCATTCTTCAGGAAGCGAATCCCCTCTGGCGTTTCGCCAGCTACGCTCTCGCCGGAGAAGCCGTGGTCATTACGTTGGCCCTGGTATTTTTCTGCGGTGGCCGTCGGGCTTTGCGGCACCTCGCGTTTCCAATCGTCTTTTTTCTCGTCGCGGTTCCCTGGCCTACTCCGGTCGAGGGTGCCATCATCAATTCACTGACCCGGTTGAACACGGTGTCGGTCATCGAAATCATGAACGGCTTGGGCGTGGCGGCTCTGGCGCATGGCAACGTGATCGAAGTCAGCACGGGCCTGCTCGGCATTGATGAGGCGTGCAGCGGCATCCGCTCCACGCAGGTGGTCTTCATGCTCGCACTTTTTTTTGGTGAACTGTGTCGTCTGCGCCTGGGGGCGCGGGTGGCGCTGATGGCGGGGGCGCTCGCCATCGCCATGCTGCTCAACATCGCGCGCACCTCCATTCTCGTGGGCTGGCCGCGCATGGCGGCATCGCCCTGTCGGAAAAGTGGCATGACCTGACCGGTGTCACCGTGCTGGTTGGCTGCTTCACTCTCATCTGGCTGCTCAGCCGCTTTCTGCAATCTCGTCATCCTGGTCTTAATCCTAATCCTAATCTCGCTCCTGACTCCCCGACTCACTCACCCACCCGCTCACTGTCTCCCTGTCTCGTTGTCTTTGCTCTTTCCCTCCTCAGCGTCCTCGGCACCGAACTCTGGTTCCGGCTGCACGAGCGCGCGAATGTTCACGATGAAGCCTGGTCCGTTAATCTCCCGACGACGCGGGCGGGCTTTCGCGAGACTCAGTCTTCACCCGAGGTTCGGGCGGCCCTGCGTTATGACTCGGCGGTGACGGCTTCCTGGCGAAACCCGGACGGGACGGCCTGGCAGTTCTTCTATTTCCGATGGAATCCGGCGACATCCGTCCAGGGGCGCGTGCGAGTGCATCTGGCCAAGAGTCATCGGCCCGAAGCCTGCCTGCCGGCCAGCGGTTGGAAATTGCAACGCGAGTTCGATCCCCTCCGCGTGGACTTGCCTGGCGCGCCCGTGGTTTTTCGGGCCTATGAATTCTCGGGGCGTGATCCGCTGTTTGTCTTCTTTGCCGTTCGCGAGGATGGAACGGCTGCGGGTGGCGTCGCCAATATGCGTCAGTCCCATCGTGTTCGCTGGCAGGCGGCTTGGGACGGGAACCGTGGCCTCGGACAGCGCGTCCTCGAGATTGCCATCTCCGGCGCGCGCGACGCACCGCACGCGGAGGAATTGTTGCGTGCCGGGCTGCCCCAACTGATTCGCTGAATGTTTCCATGAGCCACGCACTCCTGATCCAGCCTTCAGCAACGTTATCCTCTTCGGAGCGCCGGACTCCGGCCCGGCCGCCCAAGGCTGGGGCGCGTCACTCCTTGCGTACCGTCCATCGTTCAATCACCTCCGAACCTTCCTGCCCGGAGGCCCACGCTCCTGAAAAAGGTTTTCCCTCACGAGCGTGTTGCTCAAATGGAAAGGAGTTGCGGACAGCCATGTCCGCACTTTTTCCCTGGACTGATTTCGCCCTGACTGCGCCCGGAGCAACCACGGCGAACATGGCCTTCCGCCGCTCCGGCGATTTCGGCAACACGCCCTCAATAGTCGTACAGACCCGCATCCCGGGAGTAGCCGCCGCCTCCGCCGGAGCCGCCTTCGCCTCCCAGCAACTCTCCAAAAACATCACCCATGTCCGCCTCGATTTTCTCCGGGTCTTCGCCCGCCTCCAGCCGCCTGATGGCGGCGTCCATTTCCTTGGGCATCGTTCCGGGCGGCATGACGTCCCGCATCTTCTTCATCATGTGCGCGAGGTGACGCGGGTTGTTCTCGTCCAGGTGCTCCATATCGCGCTCGATCGCGCTCATTGCCTGCATCAGGCGCGGGTCGTCCAGGTCCGGCGTGGGATCGTTGGCCGCTTCACCGGTGGGACCGGCGGACGGGTCCGGCCGTCCGCGCGTCAGGGCGAACTGGCTCATTTGCTTCGTCAATTTTTTGTTCCCGCACTTCGGGCAGACGGGCCGGCGCTCGGGATGCACGCGTTTCGAGAGAAAGCTGAAAATCCTCCGGCACTTCGGACAGGCAAATTCGTAAATGGGCATGGCCAGTTGTCTCCGATGAAGGTGGCGAGTTCCAAACTCTTTTGGTCGTGGGACAGCCGCCTTCGGCTGTCGTTAGTCTTGCGGGTGCCCTCGCCCGCAGTTCGACAGGCGGGGCCTGTCGGACGGATGACCGGCGAGGGCGCCGGTCCCACTATTCAGTTCTGGGTTTTCATTCGTCTGCCTCAATTCATCTGCCGGTTTTCATTCCGGCCGCGGAGCAGCAGACGAATTGGGGCAGACGAAGGTAGAAAGATCGTCGCTCATCCTGAGTTCCTCGCGCATCCCGATGAGTTTTGATGCGTTGGCCATGCTGGCGACCCAAAAAATGAAGCGGTGCAAAAACCGTTCAGAAACGGTTCACTTTTTTGTCGCTTGAACTCTGTGCTCTTCATCAACCGTGTCTATCCGCCCGACGACGGCGCGACGGGACAGTTGCTCGCGGAACTGGCGGAAGAACTCACGCGCGCCGGCTGGCGCGTGACGGTGCTGGCGGCGGGAACCTCGAAAGCAGAAAGCAGAAAGCAAAAAGCAGAAATTCACCGCGTGCGCGGCCTGCCCTTCACCCGCGCCTCGCTGGTGCGTCGCGCGCTCAGTTACGCCACGCTCTATCCCGCGCTGCTCTGGCGGGCGCTGCGCCTGCCGCGCCACGACGTGATCGTGACGCTCACCGATCCGCCGCTGTTGCTCGTGCTCGGGCCGGTGCTGAAGTTTGTGAAACGCGCGCGGCTCGTCCACTGGGCGCAGGATGTTTATCCCGAAGTGGCGGAAGAACTCAGTGTGTTGAAGAAGAACGGGTTTGCCGCGCGCCTGCTGCGCGGCTTGTCGAACTGGTCGTTGCGCCGTCACGATCAAATCATCGCCGTGGGCCGCTGCATGAAAGACCGCCTCATCGCGCGCGGCCTCGACGAAGCTAAAATCTCCGTCATCCCCAACTGGGCCGTGAACGGATCCGGCTCTCAACTCTCAACTCTCAACTCTCAACTCCCCTTCACGGTGATGTACTCCGGCAACTTCGGACTGGCCCATCCGTTCGAGGCAATCATCGAGGCGGTGAAGCTGCTGACGAAAGAGCACGCGCCGGTGCGCTTTGTCTTCGCCGGCACCGGACCGAAACTGGCCGCGCTGCGAAGCGCGCTGGCCTCGTGCGCGAACGTCGAGTTCCGCCCGCCCGCGCCGCTGGAAAAACTTTCCGAATCCCTCGCCGCCGCCGACGCGCATCTCGCCTGCATGAGCGACGCGCTGCTCGGACTGGTGGTGCCCAGCAAAATTTACGGTGCGCTCGCGGCGGGACGGCCCGTTTTATTCCTTGGCCCGCGCACGAGCGAGGCGGCGCGTGTGCTTTCCGAATCAGGGCGCGGCCTCGTCTTCGATCCGCAAACCGGCGGCGCAGAACTCGCCGCTGTGTTGCGCCGTTGGGCGGAGCGCGATGCTGAATTTTCGGCGCTGCGCACAGCTTGCGCCATTCCCCCTCCCGGCGGCGTCCCGCTGCCCGCGTTCCTTCGCACCTTCACCCTGCCCACGGCTTCGCGCTGACCTCGCCCCCTTCGGTGAGGGTGGGGTGCGGGTGGAAGTGGCAGGCCGGAGCGCGGGCGTCCCGCCCGCCTGAGTGGAACCAGACACCACTCCGCCCAAGCGGCGTGGGGCGGGCGGGAATCTTCCACGCCCTCCGGCGGGCGAGACGCCCGCGCCCCAGCTTGGCTGCCCGCTACTTCCCATCACAGCCGTGCGGTTGCGCACTGGCGCCCATCCTTCCCCTCCGTTCGGTTTCCGCCTACGATCCCCTGGTCGTGGCGTCCATCTTTTTTTCCAGACTGTCTCTTGACTGGGCAAATGAGGAGTGCTGGAATGCCAACGCTGGCCAACGTGCGGTCAGGACACGACACAATCCCTGGGATGTTCACAGACATAGAACAATTGATTCCGTTGGTATCCTTGATCGCCTTGATCTTCGGTGCGCTGGGCTTTGTCACCTGCATCCTCGTCGTTCCGTTCATCATACGATCCATCGCCCCGGCGGTGGCGCACCGGCGCGAACTGCACCAGACCCACAAGCTGCCCGTGCCTCGGCTGGGCGGCATTGCGCTGGCGGCGGCGTTCATCGTGGTCACGGCGTGCAGCTTCCTCATCGAAGGGCCGCTTCCCGGCCATCCCCGCGTCGTGCTCGGCCTGGCCTGCCTAGCCATGTTCGCACTCGGTTTGTGGGATGACGTCTCGCCGCTCGGCGCGCGCAAGAAGCTGATCGGCCAGATCGTGATTTCCGGCGCCGCCTTTTATTTCGGGCTGCGGGTAGAGACTTTCAAAAACCCGCTCTCCGGCGTGGTCTATGACCTCGGCGGCTGGTCGGTTCTGGCCACGGTCTTCTGGCTCGTGGCCATGACGAATCTGATCAATCTCATTGATGGCATTGACGGCCTGGCGGCCGGCATCTCGCTCATGCTGATGGCCCTGCTGGTCTATGTGGGGATGAAAGGGCAGATGTTTTCGCTGTGTCTGGCGACGGGCATGATCGGTGCGCTGCTGGCCTTCCTCTATTTCAACTTTCCGCCCGCGAAAATCTATCTCGGCGACGGCGGCGCGTATTTCCTCGGCTTCCTGATCGGCGGGCTAACGATTGAAAACTCGAACAAGGGTACCATCGCCGCCGCGCTCATCGCGCCGATCTTCGCGCTGGCGCTGCCGATTCTGGACACGAGCTTCTCGATTGTGCGGCGCGGCATGAAGGGGCTGCCGCTGTTCCGTCCTGACCGTCTGCACATTCACCATCGTCTGCTCGGCCAGGGGTGGTCGCGGCGGCGCACGGTGCTCACGCTCTACGGAG
Organism: Akkermansia sp.; assembly: GCA_043757045.1. GTDB lineage: Bacteria > Verrucomicrobiota > Verrucomicrobiia > Limisphaerales > SIBH01 > JANNGC01. The sequence continues at coordinate 8,331 of JAYVQC010000098.1, forward strand.
TTTCGCTCGTCTTTCTGGCGCTGGCCTTTGTGGTGTTCTGGTCCGGTGGCCGGTGGACGCCGATCCTGTTCGGATGCGGGTTCATGCTGGTGCTGATCATCGCCCCGAGCATCGGACTGATCCGCAACTGGCTGACCATTGGCCGCGCGATGGGCAACTCCTTCGAGATGCGGAAGGAGATTCAATACGCCCTGCACATGCGCAAATGGATGGAGATGGAATCCGAGCGGTGTGAAACCTTCGTCGCCCTTTGGAACGACTTCACCTTCGCCGCGCGCAAGCTGGGTTTCACGGAGGTCACCCTTTCCCATCGCGACGCCCGCTGTTCATGGAACGGTACGGACGAGGAAACGCCGCTGCGTTCCGCGCGGCACGAACTGCACATCACGGGCGAGACCGTGCTGCTAGATGTGTTCGCGCCGAAGACGATGGAGGAAAACCGTTTTCAAATCCTGCATGAGCTGGCCGCCGAGATGTGGCAGCACGCCGCGCAACGCTGGAGCGAGCGCAACGCGGCAGTCTTCGTGCTGCCCGAATTGCCGCGCAAGACCGCAGGCGATTTGTCCACGGCGTAGCCGCGCGGCGGGTCTCAAATCCCCAAGCCGGACAGCGTGTTTGCGAGATGGTTCGCCGCCTGCACGAGGCGCGGGTGGCTACCTTCGAACTCTTCCACCGAGCGGCGCAGTTGGCTCACGTCTTCCTGCAACGTCCGCACCTCGCCCGCTTCGCCCAAGGGGTCGCTGGCCGTGCTTTCGCCGGGCGGCAGGTGCTGCGCTTCGGTCTTGAGCTGCGCCACGAGGGCGAGCAATTCCGCGCGCGTGTCCGGCGGCAGGCCGGACTCGTGCAGCCGCGTTTCAATCTGTCGGATGGTTTCGTGAATCATATCAGCCTCCAAACTGACCTTCCTTGGTGCGGAACAGCACGTTGAAGGTCGTCATCGAACCGTAGCACTTGGTGATGTATTGCTGCATCTCGATTTTTTCGCCGTCGCCGAGCTTGTCGTGCGCGTTCACCTTTTGCTCCAGCACACGCAGGTTGTTGCGCATCATCACGATCTTGTGAAAAAAAACTTCGAGCGGCACTTCCTTGGTTTGCAACGTGGGATCGGCGGGGTGCAGGACAGCTTTGCCGCCCTGCCAGCGCGCGCCCAGTTCTTCGAGGACGAAATCGGACGGTTCCAGACCCAGCGCGTCCACCGCCGCCTGCACTGTTTCCTGGACGAAGAGTTTCAAGGGCTGGCTGAGTCCGGTCACCTCGACCTGTGCCTCGGCAGGCTGAAGCCCGGCGGGCTCCGGCGCGACGGTGCGCTGGCCGTCGTCAAACCGGATTTCCGCCGTCTGCTCGGCAATGGTTTTCACCGTGCCGACGCCGTACTGCGGATGGCGCACTTTCATGCCGATGTGCAACGCTTCGAGTTTCATGCGCGCGAGTGTTCGCGGTGGAAAGCGGGAAATCCAGAGCGGAGCGGGAATCATTCTGATGAGGAGTAATCCTTGCACGCTGTCCCAAATCCAGCCCGACCGCCTCATTCTCATCCATGTTGGCGCATTTCGGCCCTGTATGTTACGAATCCGTGTCTTTGGCCCGCGATTCGCTTGGACTCGCGCAAACAAAACGGGTTGTCCCGAAAATGTATGAAAATGAATCCCCTTCGGTGGCCGGACTTAGTGCTGAGTCTGGTCTTGGTGGCGGGCGGCGCGTCCGCCCAAGTGCGACTGAATGAAATCATGGCTGACAACGGTGGTGCTGTAATCTCGCCCGGCGGCGGGAGCGCGGACTATGTCGAGCTGTACAACGGGGCCATCACCAATGTCAGCCTCGCGGGCTGGAAACTCACCGACTCCACCAGCGCCACGTTTTCCAACGCCTTTGTTTTCCCCCCCGGCACCACCATCGCGCCCGCCGGTTATCTGGTCGTCTGGCTGGACGCGCTCACCAACGGCCCGGGGCCGGGCCTGCACGCCACGTCTTTTTCCCTGAGCGCGGGCGGTGACGTTCTCTCCCTCTTCAACTCGGCCAACGTCCAGCAAGACCAAGTCGGCTTCGGCTTGCAGGTCAAAGACAAGCCCATCACGCGCATTCCCAACGGCAGCGCCGGGCGCTGGTCCCTGGCCAACCCCTCGCCCGGCACCGCCAATCTCGCCACCAACGCCCTCACGCTCGGGACGCCTTTTGCCCTGCGCCTGAACGAGTGGCTGCCCACCAACTCCGCCGGCGCGGACAAAGACCGGCTCGAACTTTACAACCCCGCGACCAACGGCCCCGTCCGTCTCGGTGGACCGGCGGGCGTCCAAATCACCGGCAGCCTCACCGTGCCGGACACCAACACGGCGCTGATTTTTTCCAACTCCTTCATTGCCTCCGGCGGTTTCGTGCGCTTCACCGCCGACAACAAAAACACCCTCCTCGGAGACCAGGCGGATCACTTGGAATTCCGCCTGAGCAGTTCATCGGGAGAGACCATTTCCCTCTACAACTCGAACAAGACCACGCTCATTGACCGCATCAGCTTTGGCACCTTCACCAATCTGCCGCTGGCGGGCCGCGACATCTCGATGGGCCGCGTGCCGGACGGCGGGACGAACATCGTCTTCTTCTACACCAACCGCACCACGCTCGGAGGACCAAACGTCGAGGGCGAAAAGATCACCAACATCGTCGTCAACGAACTGCTCTCGCACACCGACCCGCCGCTGGAAGATGCGCTGGAACTTTACAACCCCACCGACAATTCCGTGGACGTCGGCGGCTGGTGGCTCAGCAACTCACAGGGCAGCCCGTACAAATTCCGCTTTCCCGCCAACACGTTCATTTCCGACACCAGCTACAAAGTCCTTTTCGAGCAGAGCATCGTGAATGGAGCGGCGAATGCGCCCGGGTTCAATCCCGCCGGCAATGACGTCGCGCCCAACTTCACTTTCAATGCCGCGCATGGCGACCAATGCGTGCTCACCTACTTCGCACCGACCCCGCTCTTGAACGGCTCGAACACCGTCTTCCAGTTGGTGCGCGACTTCGACGCGGCGGCTAACGGCGTCTCCTTCGGCCGCTACGTGAAGAGTGACGGCGGCGCCGACTTCGTGCCGATGATCGCACGCAGCTTCGGCGTGGACAATCCGACCACCACCGCGCAGTTCCGCACCAGCACCGGCCTGCCCAATCCGTATCCGAAAATCGGCCCACTCGTGATCAGCGAAATCATGTACCACCCGCCGGACATCGGGACGAACGACAACCTGCTCGACGAATACATCGAGCTGACCAGCATCACCAACGGCGTGCTGAAGCTCTATGATCCGGCCTATCCCACCAACACTTGGTCCTTGCAGGGCGGCATCGTTTATTTCTTCCCGACCAACGTCACGCTGCCCGCGAACGGACGCCTGCTCGTGCTGAACTTCGATCCTTTCACCAATGCGCCGCAACTCGCCGCCTTTCGCGCCACCTACGGCGTTTCCACCAGCGTGCCGGTCTTCGGCCCGTTCGGCGGCAAGCTCGTCAACAGCTCGGAAATCATCACGCTCTACAAGCCCGATCCGGTTCAGCTTCCGCCCCACCCCGACGCGGGCTTCGTGCCGCAAGTCTTCGTGGAAAAAGTGAAATACGAGGACGTGTCTCCGTGGCCGACGAACGCCGACGGCGGCGGCGTCTCGTTGCAACGCCTGAGCCTGACCGGCTACGCGAACGATCACACGAACTGGTATGCCGCGCCGCCCACGGCCGGCACGCCGAACCAGCAAGCCGCCGAGGTCGTGCATGTTTATGCCTCCGAACCGCTGCCCGGCGGCACGTTCAAACTCAGCATCACCACCACGCCTGGCCGCAACTACGTGGTAGAAGGCTCGACCACGCTCGCGCCCGGAAGCTGGGTGCAAGTGACGAACTTCACCGCCACCAGCACGCTCACTACCGTGACCAACGCCGGCGCGCTGTTGCAACAACCGCTGCGGTTCTACCGGGCGCGCACCCCTTGAGCGGACTCCTCATCTGAAAACAAACAGGGCGCGGTGTGAACACCGCGCCCTGTTTTTTTATCGTTGGAAGAAACGTCCCCGCTGGCTCAGGCAATCTTCAGCGCCGGAGTGGCCAGCGCGTGGCCGTTCAGCGCGGCTTTCACGCCGGCCACGGCCTTGTCCGCCGTGAGTCCGTGCTTCTCACGGAGGTAGTCCACGGAGGAGGCGTGCTCGATGAATTCATCGGGCCAGCCGATGCGGACGACGGGCGTGGTGATGCGTGTCTCGCCGAAGACTTCCATGACCGCGCTGCCGTAGCCGCCCATGAGAACGTGATCCTCGAAGGTGACGACGACATCCGCCGCCTTGCCGAAGAACTGATGCGTGCCTTCGTCGAGCGGCTTGATGAAACGCGGATTGATCACCGCGCAGTCGTAGCCTTCGGCGGTGAGTTTTGCGGCGGCCTTTTTCGCCATCGAGTGCATCGGACCGAGACCGAAGAGCGCGACCTTGGGTTTGCCGGTATTCGAGAAATTCTGGGTGACCTCGGCCTTGCCGATTTCGAGCAGCGCAGGGGTCGCCTTGATGGGCACGCCTTCCGCCGGGCCGCGCGGGTAGCGGATGAAAGTCGGATGCTTCTGCAAGGTGCAGGTGAACATCATGTCCGTGAATTCATCTTCGTCCTTCGGCGACATGGCGATGAGGTTCGGCAGGCAGCGCAGATACGCGATGTCGAAAAGGCCGTGGTGCGTCGGGCCATCGTTCGCCGACAGGCCGGAACGGTCCATGCAGAAAATCACCGGCAAATCCTGGAGGCACACGTCGTGATGAATGCAGTCGTAGGCGCGCTGGAGGAACGTCGAGTAAATCGCGCAGACCGGATGGAAACCCATCGTCGCCATGCCCGCCGCGAAGATCACCGCGTGTTCCTCGGCGATGCCCACGTCGTAATAACGGCTCGGCATCGCCTTCTCCAAATGCTTCAGGCCTGTGCCGCTCGGCATCGCCGCCGTGATGCCGACGACCGTCGAATCTTTCTGGCAGAGCTTCACCATCGTCTGGCCGAAGACGTCCTGATACGCGGGGGCCGTGCCGGGTTTGGCGGCGGGTGAATTGCCCGTCGTCACGTCATACGGCCCGGTGCCGTGAAATTTCTCGGGATGCTGGAGCGCGGCCTCGTAGCCCTTGCCCTTTTTCGTGAGCACATGCAACACGATGGGTTCCTCGCAGCTCTTCGCGAACTCCAGCGTCTTGATCAGCAGCGGCAGATCGTGGCCGTCAATCGGCCCCAGGTAACGCAGGCCAAATTCCTCGAAGATCAAACTGCTGCCGAAACCGCCGCGCCCGTCCGCATCCACGTTCGCGGGATTCTGTTCCAACGCGACTTCCGAGACCGTGCCTTTCAACATCTCCTCGGCTTTGTGGCCGAGCGTCAGCGCCAGTTCGCCTTTGGGCATCTTCTTCACCCACGCGGCAAAATCTTTCTGAATCTTGTTGTAGCGCGGATTGGTGATGAGCTTGTTCAGGTAGCCGGCAATGGCACCGACGTTCTTCGCGATGCTCCACTCGTTGTCGTTCAGGATGCCGATGAACTTCTTCGTGGTGTGCGCGATGTTGTTCAAGCCCTCGAAGGAAACGCCGTTCGTCAATGCCGCATCGCCGAAGATGCAGACCACGTTCTCGTCGGTCTTTTTCTGGTCGCGCGCCGCGCACATGCCGAGCGCGGCGGACAGCGCCGTACCCGCATGGCCCGCGCCGTAGCAATCATGCTCGCTCTCCGTGCGGAGCGCGAAGCCGTTCAAGCCGTTCGTGGTGCGGATGGTGTGGAAACGATCGCGCCGCCCCGTGAGCAGCTTGTGGACATAAACCTGATGGCTCACGTCCCAGACAAACTTGTCCTTCGGCGTGGAGAAGACCTTGTGCAGCGCGATGGTCAGCTCGACCACGCCGAGGTTCGGGCCGAGATGCCCGCCGTTCACCGCCAGCTTGGTGATGAGTTCGTGCCGGATGTCCGCCGCCAGATGCGTGAGTTGCTCGGGCGTGAGTTTTTTTACGTGTTCGGGACTGTCCACCATATCGAGGTATCGGCTCATGTTTTAGTCGTTGCTGGTTTCCACCGGGCGGAGGGTGAGATCACCCGCCGCGTTCTTTTCCAAAAGTTGAATCTTCGTCTCCGCCTGCGCGAGCTTGGCCTGGCAAACCTTCGCGAGCCGCGTGCCTTCCTCGAACTGCGTCATCAGCGCCTCCAGCGGCAGTTCGCCCGACTCCATCGTTTCCACGATGGTTTCGAGCTTCTGCATAGCCTCCTCAAAAGGAATGGCCTCGCTGGTTTTCGGTTCGGGTTTTGCCACGGCTGAAAAAAACTACTGAATGGCGGCGGAGGCGTAAATGATGATTTGGGCCTCGAAGGTGTGCCGGGTGCATCGTGCCACTGTTGCTGTGGCGGCGGGCATCCTTGCCGGCCAATGAGCCGTGGCTTCCAGCCCGGCGGGCCAGGCCGCTCTGCGCCGTCACGCGGAAAAGGTTCGAGCACGGCGGGGTTATTCATACTTGGGCCGGGCGGCTGGAAGCCGACCCTCACTGGCAGGCAAGGATGCCCGCCGCCACCGCCTCAGACAACTGTGCCAAGATGCACCCCGCGCTCCCACGCAACCGAATTTCCCCTTGCCCCGCCACACCGTTTCCCTACGTTCGCGCGCCGCTGATGAACTTGAACTTTTTCAAATACCACGCACTGGGAAATGACTACCTGGTGCTCGATCCAAAGTCCTTCGCGCCCGCGCTCGACGTGCCGGCCATCCAGCGCATCTGCCATCGCAATTTTGGCCTCGGCTCGGATGGCATTCTCTACGGTCCCCTGCCCTCCGAGCGCGCGCCGTTCCGGCTGCGCATCTTCAATCCTGACGGCAGCGAGGCGGAGAAGAGCGGGAATGGGCTGCGGATTTTCTGCCGCTACCTGTTCGATCAAAAGCTCGTGCAGGAAGGAAATGAATTTCTCGTGGACACGCTCGGCGGCGTGGTGCGCGCGACGATTTTCGACGGCGGCAAAGTCATCCGCGTGGACATGGGCCGCGTGAGTTTCTGGAGCGATGAGATTCCGATGACGGGCGCGCGGCGCGAGGTCTTGCACGAGGCGCTGGTCGTCGGAGACAAGACCTTCTCCGTCTGTGCGGCGACGATTGGCAATCCGCACTGCGTGATTCCGTCGGAAAAAGTCAGCGAAGAACTCGCGCGCAAATACGGCTCGCAGATCGAAGTTCACCCGTCGTTCCCGCGCAAGACGAACGTGCAGTTCCTGCGCGTGCTCGACCGGAAAAACATCCGCATCGAAATCTGGGAACGCGGCGCGGGCTACACGCTGGCCTCGGGTAGCAGCAGCAGCGCCTCCGCCGCCGTCGCGCGCAAGCTCGGCCTCGTGGACAACGCCGTGACCGTCCACATGCCCGGCGGCACGCTGGGCATCGAGATCGGCGAGGACTACGCCATCTGCATGACCGGCCCCGTCACGAAAGTGAGCGAGGGCGTGGTCGCGGCGGAGATGTTGGAGTAGGACGGGCTTCCAGGCTGCCTGAACGAACAGTAGGCTGCTGCACGACGCTTATGGAAAGTATCATCCGACTTGCCCTCTTAGTGGTTGCAGTTCTTGGCTTGCCGATTGGCTATTTCCGGTTGTGCAGTTCGATGCGCGAGCGCGGCGTGCCTCGCCCTCCGCGCGTCGCGTTCTTCTTTCTATTCGGGACGATCGGCGGCTGGGTTCTCGCCTTCATGCTTTCCCCTTCGGGCCTCGCTGCGATGTGCATTGTGTTGATGATGAGCGCAGCCCCACTGGCAATGCTGGTTTCCTCGGCCTATTTGGCTGTTCGGCCAGAGCGCACATCATTCCATCGATTCGCCATGTGGAGCGGCTTCGCTTATTGCGGGCTTCTCGCGCCAGGCGTTGTCATCGGGACGTTGATCCATTGAGTATGGTTTGAATAAACAATTTCAAAATCCGCCCGCAGCTCATTGCGGAAGCAAAGTTAGTTTGATGGTCAGGCGGAACACCGTGCCATCTGGGAAATTCCGCCGTCCGAAAGCGGCGCTAAAGCGACCGCACTCCAAACGCTCCGCGAGTGACGAGGCGTTTGGTGCTGCGCGATAGCGTTTGGAGTGCGGTCGCTTTAGCGCCGCTTTTCCCACGCCCAAAAACATCCGTCCGGGTGAGCGGCACTTACATGATGCGCCCCGAGACGCCTGACCTACATTCGCCGCTCTCGGCAAACACCGTCCTCTTTTTTGTGAAAGGGCGGACGGAAATTGCGAAACAGTGAATTCACGCTGACGCGCGCCAGGCGCAAACCGTAGCTTCGCGTCGTGAACTCGATTCGCACTCCCGGCCCCGCCACACGCGGTGCCGCGCGCGTCCGCCTGGAGGATCTGGGCCGTGAACCCTACCGATTGTTTTTTCCGGCGGGCGTGCTGGCGGGACTCACGGGCGTGGCCTTGTGGCCGCTGCACTTTGCCGGACTGGTGGAGTTTTATCCCGGCCTCCGTCACGCGCGGCTGATGGCTTGCGGCATGTTCGGCGGCTTCATCCTTGGTTTTCTCTGCACCGCCCTGCCCCGGATGCTCGGCGTGCGTCCGCTGGGTTTGGGGCCGGTGCTGGCGCTGGTGTCCGCGCATGTGGTGATGGTGATGGCTTACGCAGGCAACCAAGTGTTCGCGGGAGATGGTTTATTCGTCGTCCTACTCGTCATCTTCACGGGCCTGATTTGGTCACGCATCCGTCAGCGCCGGGACACGCCGCCGCCGGGATTCGTGCTCGTGGGGCTGGGCTTGCTGTGCGCGGGTGCGGGCGGCGGGCTGGCCTTGGGGCAGGAAGGGCGCGAGCTGGACGCCTTCTGGATCACGCTGCAACGGCTGCTTTCGTATCAAGGGTTTGTGCTGCTGCCGATCCTGGGTATTGGCCCGTTCATTCTGCCGCGCTTGTTTGGTCTGGAGAGCGCGCATGATATTCCAGAAATGCTACGGCCCGTGTCCGGCTGGTGGAGGAAGGCCGCGACCGCGCTGGCCGCCGGGGTGGTGGTCATTGGATCATTTGTGTTGGAAGCGCAGGGCTGGACGCGCGTCGCGCACGGACTGCGCGGCGCGGCCGTGCTGGGCTGCGTGGCGCTGGAGATGCCGTTTCATCGCGCTGCGGCGGTCGGCGCGCTCGGTCTTTTCGCGCGCCTGGCTTTCGTGGGCATCGCGGCGGGTTTTCTCGCGGTCATGTTATTTCCTGGTTATCGCGCCGGGCTGTTGCATCTGGCGCTGGTCGGTGGTTTTGCGCTGCTCACATTTGTGGTGGCCACGCGGGTGGTGTTTGGTCACAGCGGAAATCTCGCGCGGCTGCGGGGACCGCAGTGCTGGCTCTGGCTCGCGACGGGGTTGATGCTCCTGGGCATGGTCACGCGCATCAGCGGCGACTTCTGGCCGCGCGTGCTGGTGTCGCATTACAGCTATGGCGCGGGATTGTGGATCGCCGGGGTGCTGCTGTGGGCTGTGAAGGTGCTGCCGCTGGTGCTGGCCCGCGAGGCGGAGGACGAAAGCGCGCCGTGATTTTATGCCTCTGCATATCGGACAAAAACCTTCGCCCACGTTCGCACCGCCGCTGGCCTTGCTCTCGGACGGTCACTGGTGCGTCCGTGATCAAGGCAACGACTCTGCGCGAGGTGGGCCGCGAGATGGCGGCACGGCGCGGCCAGGAAATTGACGGCTGAAAAAATCCCGCCCGGCCTGACCAGGGCCGGCCAAATTTGGGTCGCGGTTAGGCAAGGGATGGTTGGTCACGGGGGAGGACCGGGGCGATCTTGCGGTCATGAAAATTTCACCACCTTCTCCCCAATCCTTCCGCAGACTGATGATCGCGCTCGTGCTGGCCACCGGTTTTCAACTCATGGCGGCCGAGGGACCAGTCGCGGCGCGCGGTCCGGACGCCAAGGGCCAGGACGCCACGATCTCCGGCCAGGAAACCGCCGTGCTCACCCAGGCGCCGCAGGTGCCGCCGCCCATTCAGCGGAAGCACGCCACGAAAGTGATCGTGAAACTCGAAGTGAAGGAGGTCGTGAAAAAACTTTCCGACGGCGTCGAGTACCTGTTCTGGACGTTTGGCGGGGACGTGCCGGGCAGTTTCATCCGCATCCGCGAGGGCGACCTGGTCGAGTTCCATCTCTTGAACCATCCGTCGAGCAAGATGCCGCACAACATTGACCTGCACGCGGTCACCGGGCCGGGCGGCGGCGCGGCCTCGTCGTTCACCGCGCCAGGGCATGAGTCGCAGTTTTCCTTCAAGGCGATCAATCCCGGCCTCTACGTTTATCATTGCGCGACCGCGCCGGTCGGGTTGCACGTCGCGAACGGCATGTACGGACTGATCCTCGTCGAGCCGGCGGCCGGCCTGCCGCCGGTGGACAAGGAGTTCTACGTCATGCAGGGCGAGTTCTATACGGCGGGCAAGTTCGGCGAAGAAGGTCTCCAGATGTTCGACCAGAACAAGGCGGTGGACGAACGGCCCAGCTACGTCGTCTTCAACGGCGCGGTCGGTTCGCTCGTCGGCGACAAGGCGGTCACGGCCAAGGTGGGAGAAACCGTGCGTCTGTTCGTCGGCAACGGCGGGCCGAACCTCGTCTCCTCGTTCCACGTCATCGGCGAAATCTTCGACAGCGTGTATGTCGAAGGCGGCACGGTGGTCGCGCAGAAGAACGTGCAGACCACGCTCATTCCGGCCGGCGGCTCGACTATTGTGGATTTCAAGGTGGAAGTCCCGGGCACTTACATCCTCGTGGACCATTCGCTCTTCCGCGCGTTCAACAAGGGCGCGCTCGGCATGTTGAAAGTGACCGGGCCGGAAAATCTCCTCACCTACTCGGGCAAGGAGGTGGATGCGGTGTATCTCGGGCGGCAGGCCGAGGCCGGATCGCAGGCGGAGAAACAGGTGGCCGCGTTGCAGAAGCAGATGAAGGAAGCCATCGCCGCCGATCCGAAAATCTCCGGGCTGACCAAGGACATCCAGATCGCCAAGGGCAAGGGCGTGTTCATGCAAACCTGTTTCGTCTGCCACCAACTCAACGGCGAAGGCATCCTCGCGCAGATTCCGCCGCTGGCCAAATCAGACTACCTGATGGCGGACAAGGAACGGTCCATCCGCATGGTGCTGCAAGGGCAGACCGGCGAGATCGTGGTGAACGGCAAAAAGTACAACGGCACCATGACGCCGCTCAATTATCTTTCGGACGACGACATCGCCGACGTGCTGACCTACGCGCGGAACAGTTTCGGCAACACCGGCGACGCCGTGTCCGCGCCGGAAGTGCGCCGCGTCCGCAGCGAGACGCCGGCCCCGGCCGGCAACCAATACGAGTGACGGTGGAACGCACCACGCCATGAACCCACACAGCCATCAGCTCGGACGGACACTCGCCAGCGCGCTCGTGGCCGTGCTGGGCCTGGCCGCCCTGCCGACGATTTGCGTCCGCGCGGGGGATACGGTTCTGCCGCCGCCCGGCATGACGCTGATCCCGGCGGGCCGTTTCCAGCCGCTCTTCCGCAGCGAGAACGAGCCTCGGGAAATTCCCGTCGCCGCGTTCTTCCTTGAGGTGCATCCGGTGACGAACGCGGAGTATCTCGAGTTCCTCCGCACGCATCCGCGCTGGCAGCGTTCGCGCGTCGCGCCGCTGTTTGCGGATCCGGATTATCTGCGGACCTGGACCGGAGATTTGGAACCCGGCCCGCAGGCGCCGTCCAACGCGCCCGTGACCCACGTCTCGTGGTTTGCCGCCAAGGCGTATGCCGCATGGCGGGGCCGGAGGCTGCCCACCGTGGCCGAATGGGAACGCGCCGCCGCCGCCAGCCCGCTCCGGCCCGACGGACAGAACGATCCGGAGTTCGTGCGCGAAATCCGCCGCTGGTCTTCGACGCCCACGCCGCCGCGTCTCGCGGAGGTCGGACGCGGGCGCGCAAACTTTCACGGCGCGCACGATCTGCACGGACTGGTCTGGGAATGGGTCGCCGATTTCAACACCGCGATGGTCACGGGCGACGCGCGCGGCGACACCGGCCTGGACCGCCAGCTCTTCTGCGGCGCAGGCGCAGCGGGAGCCAAGGACGGCGAAAACTTTCCGGCCTTCATGCGCTACGGATTCCGCAGCAGCCTGCAGGCGCACTACACCGTCCACAATCTCGGCTTCCGCTGCGCGCGAAGCCTCAACGATGAATCACCATGAACCATCCATTCACCACCTTGATCTTCAGCGCGCTCGCCCTCGTGGGCGGGCTGCGCGCGGCGGACCAACGGGCTGCGAACACCAACCTGCCACCCTGCTGCGCCAAGGAGCTGGCCGCCGCCGCGCCGCTTTCCGGCCGCTCGCTCTACCAGCTCGAATCGTCCTGGACCAATGACGCGGGCGCGACGCGGCGGCTCGCGGACTTGCGCGGGCGTCCGCAGGTCGTGACGATGTTTTTCGCCACCTGCCAGCTCACCTGCCCGGTGCTGCTCAATGACTTGAAACGCCTTGAAGCCGCGCTGCCCGCAGCGCTCCGCACCAACGTGGGATTCGTGCTCGTGAGTTTCGACACGGAACGCGACACGCCGGAGGTGCTGGCCGGCTACCGGAAAATCCACGGACTGGCGGAGCGCTGGACGCTGCTGCGCGGCGGGCCGGACGATGTGCTGGAGTTCGCCAATCTGCTCGGCGTCAAGTTCAAGAAGGATGTGCGCGGGCAGTTCGCCCACTCGAACGTCATCACGGTCCTCGACGCCGGCGGCGAAATCGTGCGCCAGATTCCGGGCTTGAACCGCGATGTGGCCGAGGCCGTGCGCGCGCTCGAAACGACGTTTGCCCCCGCGTCAGTCAACACTCCAAAATAAAAGGAACAACATGCCCAAATACATCAGCCTGCTGCGCTTCACGGAACAAGGAGCGCGCGCCATCAAGAACTCGCCACACCGTGCGCTCGACTTCCGCCAGGCCGCCGCGCGTGCCGGCGTGCAGGTCGAGGCGCAATACTGGACGTTCGGCCGCCACGACGGCCTGCTCATCCTGAAGGCCGACACCGCCGAGGCGGCCTTGCGCTGCCTCACGGAACTGGCCGCCGCTGGAAACGTGCGCGCAGAAACCATGCGCGCGTTTGACGCCGACGAATTCGCGCAAGTCGCCGGATCATGACGGGTCGTGCCGCTGGCTGGCCGGCGTGGGGCCGCGTGCGCTGGCTCGGCCTGTGGTGGCTTGGGCTGATCGGCCCGGCGGTGCTGGCCGTGACCAACCCGCCGCCCATCGAGATTCAAAACTCGTTGCACGGCCATTTCGTGTACACGAAAAACTGCGCCATCTGCCACGGACGCCGGGGCGATGGGCGCGGCGAGATGGGGCTGACCGTCGAGCCGCGTCCGCGCGATTTCGGCAGCGGCGTGTTCAAGTACCGCTCGACGCCTTCGGGTCATCTGCCCACGGATGCGGATTTGGCCCGGACGATTCGCGAAGGCATTGCCGACACCGCGATGCCGATCTTCGGCGCGTTGCCGCGTCGGGACGTGGAGGCGCTCGTGGATTACGTGAAGGCGTTTTCCCTCAAGTGGCGTCAGGCGGAAAACTACGCCGCGCCCGTGCCCATTCCGCCGACCCCAGACGGGTTCAGCGAGGACGCGGAACTCCGTCGTCGGGTGGCGGCAGGACGCGAACTCTTCACCGTCTCTTGCGCTCCGTGCCACGGCGCACGCGGCGACGGACACGGCAGTGTGACCAACCTCGCGGACTCGTGGGGAAACCCGTCACCCGCGCGCGATCTGCGCCGGCCGTATCTCCGCAGCGGCAAACGGCGCGAGGACAGTTACAAAGTGCTGGTCACCGGACTGGACGGCACGCCCATGCCAAGTTTCACCGAGAGCACCACCGAGGCGCAGCGTTGGGAACTCGTGGCCTACATCGAGGAACTCCGACGCACGCACCGGACGAAGGAGTGATTCTCCGACCACGCACGCGCGCTCGCCAAACGTCGGACCTTGTCCTAATCTGCCGCCGATGAACGCCGAGTCCCAACTGCTTGCTCGCTGCCTGCGCGGCGAGGCGACGGCTTGGGATGAATTGTTCGACGCGCACTACGCGGCGGCGGGGCGTTTCATTTTTCAGGTCAGTTCCAGTTTCAACACGGAGGACGTGGAGGAGATTTGCCAGGAAACATTTCTCACCGTCATCAAGAGCCTCGGGACGTTTCAGGGGAACTGCCAGTTCCAGACGTGGCTCTTCCGCATCGCGGCGAACAAGGCGCACGACTATCTCGGCAAGCAGCACGCGGCCAAGCGCGGCGGCGGCCAGCGCACGCTCTCACTCGACGCGCCGCTGAACGGCGAGGCGGACGGCTTCACGCTCGATCCGCCGAGCAGCGCGCCCGGACCGGACCGCGCGTTGATGCACTTCGAGGACGCGGGACTCATCACGCGCGCGCTGGAGGAACTCGGCGGGCCGTGCCGCGAGGTGATTGAACTGCGTTACTTCGCGGACCTGAGCTACGAGGAAATTTCTGCCGAGTTGAATTTGAACCCGAAGACCGTCAGCTCGCGCCTGAGCAAATGCCTCGACAAACTCGAAGGCGTGGCCGCGAAATACTTTCCGCAGATCAAAGATTTGCGGGAGAAGAAAAAGCCTTTGCCCGTCTAACCATTATGTCGGAAGAAACCCACAACCCGTCCGAGGAGCGGCTGCGACGCTACGCGAAGGAGCGCCGCGAGCAAGGCGGTGATTTCGCGCTGCATCCGGCCACGCGGCAGATGTTGCAGGGCGAGGTCGCGCGGACATTCGGCGCGCAGGGCGCGGCGGCCAAATCACGCGGCTGGCTGCCGTGGTTGAATTCGTGGAACGGGCGGCTGGCCATCGGTGCGACGGCGGTGGTGGTCATCACTGGCGCGTGGATTTTGTGGCACTACCAGCTCGACCGGCACGCGCTGCAACTCGCGCGCGCGGAAATGCCGATGAGAAAATCCAAATTGGCCGGCAGCGCAGGCGCGCTCGGGTTCGTGGCCGCAGAGAAGGCAGAGAAAAAATTGGCGACGGTCTCCACGCCCGCACCGCAGCCCGTGACCTTGCTCGCCGCCGCCACTTCACCAAAAGCGGACCGCGACGCCGGAAAAATCGTGGCGGACAAAATAATGGTGGGGGATGCGCTGGCGAAGAACAGCAGCGTGGCCGCCGTTCAGCAACAACTCAGCAGCGCCAGCCAGTTGGCCGGCGAGACCACACTCTCGCTCGCGCCGGTGGTGCAGAATCCTTTCGGAGCCAACTCGACCGACGCGCGCAACCAGCAGTCGTTCAATTACGCCAACGCGGCGGGGCAGAACATCGCGTCCAGCGGTCAAGCGGCGACCACTCTGTCGGACCGTTATCAAAACCAGGCCGGGCCAGCTTTGGGAGGCGCGCTCGCGTTTGCGAACAACGAGTCGAAGCCGGTGATGGAGACGGAGGCCGCGTTCAAGTCGCAAGCCAATGCGCCGGCCCCCGCCACCGCACCCGTCACGGTCAGTCGCGCGCCCGAGTCGCGGGCGCGCAACGTGGAGTTGCTGCGCGGCTCGATCGTCGCGAGCGGAACGGCGGCGAACGAGGATTCCGCCGTCACCAGATTTTACCGCGCGGATGCGGTCGCGAATGATCCAAGCCGAAGCCAGGCGCTCGCGCCCGCGTCCCGCCCACTCATGGAGCTTCCGGTCGTGCTGAACGATTTCGTCATCGAGCAGCGCGGCGCGACGGTGCGCGTGGTGGACGCGGATGGCTCGGTGTACGACGGCGCGGTCGAGGTGCCGCCGAGCGCCGGATTTGTTCCCGGCAAGGACGCGGCGGCCGGACCGGTGCGCGAAGTGATTCCCGGCGACAACACGGAAACCGCGCCGCGCCATCAGGAGCTTTCCTTCCGTGCCGCCGGCAGCAACGTGACCTTGCGCCAGACCGTGGTGGTGAACGGGCGGTTTACTCCGGCCACCGAAGCAGGACGCGCGGGCCAGGCCAGGCCCGCCGAAGCGCCCAGCAAAATCGCAGACCTCGCCGCCCGTCGCGCCGCGCCCGCCACGAGCAACGCTTTCGCCGGCCAGTATGGCGCGGCCACCAACGCGGCCTCGACCATCGAAGGCACCGTGCGCATCGGCACGACGAACCAGCAGTGGTTCCGCGCATATCGGCGCGCGCCGTAGGTGGAGTGGGATAAAATCCAAATCCCAAAGTCCAAATCCCAAACAAATTCTAAACTTCAAATTCCAAGTTCAATGGGTTGCTGGGTGGGGTTTAATGGTCTCGTAAATTCCACCGCCCGAAAGCGGCGCTAAAGCGACCGCACTCCAAACGCTGACGCGTAGCATCAGCCGCCTCGGCACACGCGAAGCGTTTGGAGTGCGGTCGCTTCAGCACCGCTTTCCGACGGCGGCACTGGCCAGATACGTCAGGCGTTGCTCGGCGTTCATCGGGACACACTCCACAGGAAACAGCGGGGAACCCAAATTGGAGCTTGCGCCGCCCTGCCCTGCGCTCGCTAGTTTCGGCCCGCATGGAAGCCCTGCACGCGCCCTGGCGCATCGAATACATTCTCGGCCCGAAGATGCCGCCCGGCGGCGGCAGTTCCATTTTCACGCGCATCGCGCAGTCGGGCGACGACGAGGCGAATCTCGTCATCGCACGCGGCCGTTCGTGCTTCGCGATGCTGAACAATTATCCCTACAACGGCGGACACCTCATGGTGATTCCCTACCGCGAAGTGCCGGACTTCAACGACCTGCTCGATGACGAATTGCTGGAACTGATGAAGCTCACGCGCCGCTGCCAGCACGCGCTGACGAAGGCGATGCAACCGCACGGTTTCAACATCGGCGTGAACCTCGGCAAGGTCGCGGGTGCGGGCATTCAGGAGCACCTGCACATTCACATCGTGCCGCGCTGGACGGGGGACGTGAATTTCATGCCCGTGATCGCGAACACCAACGTCGTGCCGGAGGCGTTGCGGGAGACGGCCGCGAAACTGCGGGCGGCACTGGCGGAACAACAAAATTAATATGGCGACCGAGACTCTTCATTTCGAGAACGCCCGCGTCGCACAGCAGCTCTTCGCCAACGACCCGCACAACCTCGACACGCTTGAAACCGCGCTCGGCGTGAAAGCCACCTCGCGCGAAGGCTGGATCAAACTCGACGGCTCGACGGAAGACGTGGCGCGCGCGAAGAATCTTTTCCAACTGCTGGAAAACTCGCTCCGCACGGGCGGCACCATTCGCGGACGAGATTTTGCCCAGGCCGTGAACGTGGTGAAGAACGAAGGCACGGACGCGCTGCGCGACATTTACGCCGAGCGCATCACCACCTCGCCGCGCAAGCCCAGCGTCACGCCCAAGACCACCGGCCAGCGTAAATACGTGCAGGCCATCCGCGCCCACGATGTGACCTTCGGCATCGGACCAGCGGGCACCGGCAAGACGTATCTCGCGATGGCGATGGCCGTGTCCGCGCTGCGCGAGGAGAAAGTCTCCCGCATCGTCCTCACCCGCCCGGCGGTCGAGGCCGGCGAGGCACTGGGATTTTTGCCCGGCGACCTCTACGAAAAAATCACGCCCTACCTCCGCCCGCTCCACGACGCGCTGCACGACATGATGCCCGCCGAGGAAATCCAGAAAAACATGGAGAAGGCCGTCATCGAAATCGCGCCGCTCGCTTACATGCGGGGACGCACGTTGAACAACGCCTTCATCATTCTCGACGAGGCGCAGAACTCGACCGCCGAGCAGATGTTCATGTTTCTCACGCGTCTCGGTCACGGATCAAAAGCCGTCATCACCGGCGACCCGACGCAGATCGATCTGCCGCATCACAAAATCTCCGGCCTCGTGGAATCCGTACGCGCGCTGCGCCAGACCAGCGGCATCTCCATCGTCGAGTTCAGCCGCAAGGACATCGTGCGGCATCCGCTCGTGCAGCGGATCATCGAGGCGTATGAGGAGCACCGTCAGTTGGTGAAGCAGACGAAGGAATAAACTTTGAACTCTGAACCTCGAACTTTGAACTTTGAACGGGGAAACCGCACGCCCGTGCTGTTCAAAGTTCAGAGTTCAGAGTTCGAGGTTCAAAGTTCCGCCTCGCTCCCATGACCCTCGCCTTCCGCAACCGCCAGCGCACTTGCGCGCTGAACTTTCCGCTTCTCCGCCGCATCACGCGCCACTTGCTGCACGAGGAGTTCAAGGTCGCGGACGGCGAACTGTGCTTTCACTTCGTCGAACCGGCGGAAATGGCGGAGGTGAACTGGCAGTTCCTCCAGCATGAAGGCTCCACGGATGTGATCACGTTTGATCACTCCGAGTTGGGAGCGCCGCTCCACGGCGAAATTTTCATCTCCGTCGCCGATGCGGTGAAGCAGGCCCGCGAGTTCAAGACGACCTGGCCGTCAGAACTCGCGCGTTACGTCATTCACGGTCTGCTGCACTTGCGCGGCTACGATGATTTGGAACCCGAGAAACGCCGCGTGATGAAGCGCGAGGAGAACCGGCTGTTGAAAAACGTCGCCCGGCAATTCCCGCTCCGCGACTTGGGCTTCAATCCCAAATCCTCAATCCTCAATCCTCAATCCGCAATCCGCCGTGGACGAGCGTAGCCACGGTCTCATCCTCCGCACGCGGCCTCTCACCGAGACCAGCCTCATCGTCCACTGGCTCACGCCGGACCTGGGGCGTATCGCCACCGTGGCGAAGGGCGCGCGCCGTCCGAAGTCGCCGTTTCGCGGCAAGCTGGATTTGTTCTACGAGGCGGAGTTCAGTTTCGCGCGTAGCAAGAGGTCCGATTTGCACAATCTCCGGGAAGTGGTCCTGGGCGAGACGCATCCGACGCTGCGGCAAAATCTCGGCTGGATTCAACAGGCCAGCTACTTCACCACGCTCGTCGAACTGACCACGGAAACGGAGACGCCCATCGCTTCCGTCTTCGCCCTCGTGCGCGCCGCGCTCAGCGAACTCACCGCCGCGCCGCCCGCGCCGCGCACGGTGTTCGCCTTTGAATTGAAGCTGCTCGAAGAACTCGGCCTCGGCCCGGACTGGAACGATTCAAAGTTGAGCGCCGGCGCCCGACATCTGGCGGCG
Source organism: Akkermansia sp. (assembly GCA_043757045.1). Classification (GTDB taxonomy): domain Bacteria; phylum Verrucomicrobiota; class Verrucomicrobiia; order Limisphaerales; family SIBH01; genus JANNGC01. The sequence goes on from JAYVQC010000098.1 coordinate 27,393, forward strand.
ACGCTGACGCGCGGCGACTGGCCGCTGATCCGCCGCGTGAAATTGAGCGAGGCCCAGACGCGTGAACTGCGGCAGTTCCTGCACGGCTTCATCATTTATCACCTGGAGAAAATTCCGGCGGCGCGCACGGCGGCGCTGAACGCGACGTAAGAGCCGGTCTGAAAATGGGTGGAACGGGCTACCAGCCCGTTCCGCTGGGCAACCTGCCCAGCGGAATGGAAGTGGGCTTCTTGGGCCGATGTCAGGCCTGTGGGAGCTTGGTCGCCCTCATCCTTCCGCCGGGCTGGTAGCCCGGCGGCACAGGCCAGTGGCCTGTGCTACCCATACGGAATTTCAGGACGGCGCTCAGGAACTTCACCGGTCCTGCTGGGCGGCGGCGTGCATTTGACGGGCGAGCAAAACTTTTCCCGTGGGCCGGTAGTTCGCGATGAACTCGCGCCGGAACTCACTGAACGTCCCGGCGGCCAGATGTGTCCGCATGTCTTCCATCACTTTGAGGAACAGGTGCGAGTTGTGAATACTGACCAGGCGCAGGCCGAGGATTTCGTTCACGTTCAGCAGATGACGAATGTAGGCGCGGGTAAAATTTTTGCAGGCGAAGCAGTTGCAGTCCGCCTCGATGGGCGTGAAGTCCGCTTTGTAAGAACCGCCCTTGATGCTGATGGCTCCCAGACGCGTGAACGCCGTCCCGTTGCGAGCCACGCGGGTCGGCAGTACGCAATCGAACATGTCCACACCGCGCGCGACCAGCTCGACGAGCTGCGCGGGTGTGCCGAGTCCCATCGCGTAACGCGCCTTGTGCGCGGGCAGATGCGGCTCGGTCATTTCCACGGCGGACATCATCTCCGGCTCCGGCTCGCCCACGCTTACGCCGCCGATGGCGTAGCCGTCGAAGTCCATCGCCACGAGTTCCTTCGCGCAATGTTCGCGCAGCTTCGCATCGCTCGCGCCCTGCACGATGCCGAAGACGAATTGACCCTCCGCGCGCGGCTGCCCGCGGCAATCGCGCGCCCAACGAATGGTGCGCTCGACCGCGCCTTTCAGCTCCGCCGCCGTCGCGCCGTGCGGCGGGCATTCGTCGAAAACCATCGCGATGTCCGAGCCGATGATGCGCTGGATGTTCATGGACTCTTTCGGCCCGAGGAACAGCAGCGAGCCATCCAAGTGCGAGCGGAACTCGACGCCGTGGGGTTTGATCTTCCGAATCTTCGCGAGGCTGAAAACCTGGAACCCGCCGCTGTCGGTGAGGATCGGTTTGGTCCAGTTCATGAACTTATGCAGCCCACCCGCCGCCGCCATGATCTCCATGCCGGGCCGGATGGAGAGATGATAGGTGTTGCCGAGAATGATCTGCGTGCCCATTTCGATCAGCTCGCGCGAGTCCAGCGCCTTCACGCTGGCCTGCGTGCCGACCGGCATGAAGACGGGCGTATCAATCACGCCGCGCGTGGTCGTGAGGCGTCCGAGGCGGGCGCGGGAAAGCGGGTCGGTCTTGAGCAATTCAAACACGGGCGGAGTGTGGCGCGGGCCGCAGGCAAACTCCAAATCCCAAAAACCAAAATCCAATCAAGACACTAAACACTGACGGAGGCAGGTGGGGCGTCGTCGCTCCGCGCGCGCCGGGTGAGGCGTTGTCCTGTTCCACCTTGTC
>JAYVQC010000099.1:0-28927 GCA_043757045.1 Akkermansia sp.
CGGACGGTGTCGTTTACGTTTCATGCTGAGTTTTCCCGGGCGGCTTCGCCGCCCGGAAACTCTCATAACATGTGGATCAATTTAAGGGGAGCAGGCCAGTCATCCGGCCAGTCGAGCACTTCGCGGAGGCGGCGGCGGACGAAATCGGGGACGGTGATTGGCGAGGAGGGAGGGATGTGGCGGGTGAAAGGATCGCTCCACCACCAGCGCAGCAGGCGATCCATTTCGGTCGCGGTGTTCTTGCCAAAAGTTGACGCTCTCGCGGCTGGAGTGCATTCTGCCACGCCATGAGCAATTTGGTTCAAGTCGAGTCGGACGTTGCCGGACTGCCGCCACAGGATCAGTGGTCACTGCTTTCGTGGTTGCAAGCCCGTCTCCGTTCCGTTCCAAAACCGCAGGCGCCGGCCATGAGTGACCGACAGACCTGGCTTGGAGAACTCGCCGAGTTGCGGGCGCGCACCCACACCGGCCAGGCGGGCGTGCCACTTCAGCAACTGATGGACGACCTCCGCGAGGAACGCTGCTGAGTGAGCTACTGGGATACATCCGCCCTGCTGAAACTCTACGTCGCCGAGCCGGACTCGGGCGTCTTCCTCGCCTTCGCAGCCAGCGCGCCCAAGCTCGTCACGGCTTTCATCGGGAAACATGAAGCGCGGGCCGCTTTCCTCCGGCGTGAGACTGAAAAGGTGCTGTCTCCCGGAGGTGGCGAGGCGTGTTACCAAAAGCTCCTTCACGACCTCAACCTGGGCCGGCTGGAGGTGATCCTGGAATCAACGCAACTGGAGGATGAATTCGGACGCATCCTCGCACAGTGCCTGTCGCACTCTCCACCGATCCTTGTCCGCACCAACGACGCGCTTCATCTCGCTGCCGCCAAAGTCACTGGCGAGACGGAGTTCCTCAGTGCCGATGGCAAACAGCGCGCGGCCGCGACTTTTCTTGGATTCACCGTCCTGCCCGCTGTTCCCTGACGGCTCACGCAGTGCGGGATAACTATTCTTCCGTCAGGAGCGTCACGAAATTTGCGCGCTCAACTCGCGGTAGGCGGCATTCTCGGGCGCGAGCGTGATGGCGCGGGCGCGGACTTTCTTGGCAAGCTCGGCCCGCAGTTCCTTCTGCCTTCCTCCTTCTGCCTTTCCAGTAGCCGCGCGGCGAGGTGGCAATCTTCGGCGAGGCCGGTGGAAACGTAGCAGCCGACGTGAGGAGGCTCAAAATCGAACAACGGAATTCAACGCCAAGGCGCAGCGCGGCGAAGCCGCCACTAAAAGTTGGAGTTCAAGCTTTAGCTTGTTTCGACGCACCACGGACGGGTGACAAGCTGAAGCTTGGACTCCAACGCTGGAAATCTCCGCGGCCCGCGAGGATTCTGACGGATACCAGTGCAAACGCGCAAAGGTCGGAGAAGATAATTTATTCAGCCCTCTTTGCGTCTCCGCGCCTTTGCGCCTTTGCGTTAAAAAAATGCGCCTACAACCGAGGATGGCGCGCGCTTCGCGCAGGGCGCTGGCTTTCACCTGGTCATCCGGCCAGTCGAAGCACTGCGCGGATGCGGCGGCGGACGAAATCGGGGACGGTGATTTGCGAGGAGGGATGGTTGTGGCGGGTGAATGGATCGCTCCACCACCAGCGCAGCAGGCAATCCATTTCGGTCGGCGAATTAGCAAACAATTCTTCAAACGTGTTTCACTGTTCGTTCAAATCTGCCCGATAGGCTCAATGAGCTTGTTTAACTTCTCCCCTGCCTGTTCCTGCGTGTCCCCCATCTTCATCAAGAGGGCACCATAATTCTCCACTACCCGCTGCAACTGCGGATGCGGATGCCCCGTCGCCTGAGTGAAACCACACCGAACGCTCACACGACACGGGGAGCGCGCGGCTTGGGCGGAGTGGCGGCTGGCCTTGGCACCATGAACAACAACGACTTCATCATCCTCGGCACGCGTGAAGGGTGGAACAGTGTCATGCCTTTCGGCCTCTCGTCGGCCGACCGCCGTCAGCACATCTATGTCATTGGCAAGACCGGTTCGGGCAGTCGACACGGGCTTGGTGCGTAAGTTCCGAGTCGTCTCCGCCGCCTCACGCAGCGTGCAGACATCCTTCAACTTGCTCTTGGCCTCAACGAATTCGGCGATGGCCATGTCAAGCGGCTGACCGGTCGAGCGCAGCAGGTCGAGCGCACGTTCGTAAACGAAGCGTTCCTGACCGCGCAACATGAGGAAGGGCTGTGTGGCGGCGTCGAGTTGCTTGACGACGTGGTTCGCGTGCTTCCGGGCCGCGTCGGGTTCGTCGAACGTCTCGCGTATCCATGCACCGTCCGGGTCACGATACTTGACCTCGTAGCGGTAGCGGTCGCGGTTCTTGGCCCGGTAGATTTTGGCGATGCGCCCCTTGTGTTCGATGACCTCCGGGAGCGTGGCGGTGGAGTCGGGATTTTGATTATTCATATCCCCTCCAAGAACGTGATTCGTTTCGGGCCGAAGGCCCGGTTCTTCATGCAAGTCTCATGCAGAGGCATGTCAGGACATTTGGGGTGTCCAGACCGGGGGTGGACAAGGCCACGAAACACGCTGTCAGCGTGGTGTTTGGTGAAGTTGGAACCGGCGGAACAGCAGTGGAGCGGGTGAAGGGAATCGAACCCTCGTCTCAGGCTTGGGAAGCCCACATTCTACCATTGAACCACACCCGCGTCCGAACGCGCCGCATGTCTAGCAGCGCCGGGAAATGACGGCAAGTTTGTTCGCGAACCGCATCACCCTTTCAGCAAGCTTTGGCAGGCCGCGCGCAACTTCTTCAGGCTCGCGACGGTCTTGGCCTCGATGTAGCAGCGGATGAGCGGCTCGGTGCCACTGGCGCGGAAGGCGACCCACTCGCCCTTGGGCAACAGAAATTTGTAGCCGTCGGTGGTGATGAATTTCTCGACGGTGAAACTGCCGACGCGGTCGAGGCCGGCGGTGAGTTTCTTGAGCAAGGCCGCCTTGCCTTCCTCGGTGAGGCGCACGTTCAGGCGGTCGGTGTGGAATTCACCGGTCTGTTTCTCCAGCTCGCGCAGAATTTTCCCGAGCGACTTGCGCTCGGTGGCGACGAGTTCGGCCATGAGCAGGCAGGCGAGGATGCCGTCTTTCTCCGGCACATGGCCTTTCACGCTGAGTCCGCCGGATTCTTCGCCGCCGACGATGATCGGTTCGGATTCCATGAGCGCGCCGATGTATTTGAAGCCCACGCCCGTCTCGTGAATTTTCACGCCGAGCAGTTTCGCCACCTCGTCCACCTGATGGCTCGTCGGCACGGTGCGGACGGCCGCGCCGGTCCAGCCGCGATTCTTTTTCAAGTGGTAAAGTGCGAGCGCAAGAATCTGGTTGGGCGTGAGCCAGGTGCCATCCTGATCCACGATACCGAAGCGGTCGGCGTCACCGTCGAGACCGAGGCCCATCTGCGCTTTCTTGGCGCGCACGAGCACGCTGACTTCCGCCATGCCCTCGGCGTTTGGCTCGGGATGATGTCCGCCGAACAGCACGTCTTGATGATCGTGAAAGCGAATAACTTTCGCGCCGCCCTGTTCCTCTAGCAGCGTGTCGAGATAACCGCGTCCGGTCCCGTACATCAGCTCGACGGCAATCTTCATCTTCGCCTTTTTGATCGCGGCAAAGTTCACGAGCTTTTTGATCTGCTTAAAATAATCCGGGCGCGGGTCAATGGTCTGGCACTGAAAAGTGCCGATGACGGCGGCTGGGAAAGTCCACTTCGCCTCGACCAGCTTTTGAATGTTCGCCTCGATGGGCTTGGTCACTTCCGGCGTGGCGGGCGCACCGTTGTAAGTGGAGAACTTCAGCCCCTGCCACTCGGCGGGATTGTGGCTCGCGGTCATGTTGATGCCGCCAATCGCCTTCCGCACGCGGATGGTGTGGGCGATGACGGGCGTGGGCGTATCGCGGTCGCAGAGCAGCGGCGTGAACCCGTTCGCCGCCAGCACTTCCGCAGCGGCGAGGGAGAATTCGCGTCCGAGGAAGCGCGCGTCGTGACCGAGGATGATCACCGGCTTGCGTCTGGCGATTTCTGATTTCTGCTTTTTGCTTTCTGCTTTGAGGTAGTCCGCAATGCCTTGCGTGGCGAGTCGGACATTGTCAAAGGTGAAGTCATGCGCGATCAGCGCGCGCCAGCCGGAGGTGCCGAATTTGATCATGAGGAGATGGAGTTGTAGAGATTTGGCGGGTTGGTAAACCGCTGGAGCTTTCGAGCGCGCCGCACTCCGTTCATTACCGCTTCCAATTAAACGCGCCTTTCTTCAGCGCATAGACGTAGCCGATGAAGAGCACGCCGAGGAAGGAGAGCATGGAGAACAGAATCTGGTTCCGCGTGGCCGCACTCGTCAGCATCTCGCGATAGACGGTGGCCCACGGGTAGAGAAAGACGACTTCGATGTCGAACAACACGAAAAGCAGGGCCACGAGATAAAACTTCACCGAGAGCCGTGAACTGCCATCGCCAATGGGCAACATGCCGCACTCGTAGGCCACGTCCTTGATGGGCAGATGCTGGCGCCGCCATTTGTTGACGAGGTTGCCGACGATGATGGACAGGAAGAGCATCCCGAACGCGAACCCCGCCGCGACGAGGAACACCATCAGGACCGGGACGTATTCTTGGAGCTGGGACCTTTCCATGCGGGGCGAAATTAGAAATCGTGCCGGGGATTGGCAAGGAACGATTCGGGCGCGGCTTGAGCAGTTCCACCATCTGCAAGCTTGCACGGCTCACGTCGCTCCCTACTATCCCGCCCGCATGAAATTAGCTTTGGCGTTCTTCGTCTGGTTTTTGATGGCAGCGGTGCTGGCGACAGGCTGCGTGATGGCCGTCCACGGCAAGTTCTGGCTGCTCGGCCTGGGCGTGGCTTCCTTCGTGGTGTTAGTGGCCAAGTACGGCTGCCTCACGCACGACTGAGAGCCGCGTGCCGCCAGCATCCTGCTGGCGTTTTTCCCTGCAGCGCCGATTTCCCAATCGGCGCGTTTCTTTTTTCCCGTGACCACGCCGATTTGGAAATCGGCGCTCCGTACCCTGGACGCTGGCGGCATCTTACGCCTGCAAATCCGGCAACTCCCCCGTGCTGTCCGCCAGCCGGTCCGTCGGCACGCCCGCGCGGGTGAGCATGGACTTCCACAAATTGCACAGCGGCGTGTTCTTCTCGTAGAGCAGATGCCGCCCCGGCGTGATGGTGCCGCCGCCGCGACCGCCGAGGACCACAGGCAGATTGTGCGGGTCGTGCGCGTTGCCGTCGTGCATCCCCGCGCCGAGTACGATCATTGAATTGTCGAGCAACGTCCCCTCCCCTTCCTTGATCGAGCGCAACTTCTCCAGCAAGTAGGCGTACTGCTCGACGTGCCACATGTTGATGAGCTTGTACTGTTCGAGGTTCTCCTCCTTCTTCTCGTGATGAGAAATCTCGTGATGCCCGCCCTTCACGCCCTTGAGGAAGGAAAAATTTTTCCCGCTCACCGCGTTGCCAAACATGAACGTGCCCACGCGCGTCGAGTCGGTCCAGAAGGCCAGCGCCATGATGTCGAGCATCAGCCGCACATGCTCGGTGTGGTCCACGCCGCGCCGACGCAACTGCGCCGGGTCTTTGTAGTAGTCATTGATGCGCCCGCCGAGCCGGTCAATCTCCTGCCGGGCCAGCGCGTCGCCGTCGTATTCCTGCGCGCGGCGTTTCGCGTCGAACTCGATGCGCTTCTCCACGGCGCGCACGGAGTCAAAATACTCGTCAAGCTTCTCGCGGTCGCGCGCGCCGACCTGCGCGCGCAAACGCTTCGCGTCGCCCAGCACCACATCGAGCACGCTCTGGTCGTGGGTGGAAATGCCGCCACCGTCCTTGAGTGTCGAGCGGAACAGGCGGTCGAAGGCCAGCTTGGGATTGATCTCCTTCGCCACCGGCGTCGTCGGCGTGCTCCAGGAAATGTGCGAGCCGTAGAGCCGTGTGTAACCGACGTTCGTGTCCACACCTGTCGTGACGGGTTCAATGCCCAGTTCGAGCGACGGCAACGGCGTGAGATGCCCCAGCCGTTGCGCCGCCATTTGATCAATGGACACGCCGCCACTGCGCAGATTGCTGCCGGTGGTTTTCGTGATGGTCGTGCCGGTGAGCCAGGCCGCCGTCTTCACGTAATGGCCATCACCGGTGTTCGTCCCGGCGTTCCAAAGTTGGCCGAGAACCAGAATTTCCTTTTGCAGCGCGGCCAGCGGCTGGAGTGCTTCCGACAATTCAAACCCCGCGCCCGTGCCCTTCGGCGTCCACGTCTTCGGGTTCACGCCGTTCGGCATGTAGAGAAACGCCATGCGAACCGGAAACTTCTTCGCGCCACTCGCGAGCGAAGCCGGCCCGGCCAACGCCGTCAGCGGCTTCATCGCGTCGAGCAACGGCAGGCCCATCATCACGCCCAGGCCCTTGAGCATTTTGCGCCGCGATATTTCCCAGTCTTTGTTCATGGCTTTTTTTCCTGTGGCGCAGCGTCGCGCCGGAATTGGAATGGATAACTTTTCACAATTTCCGTCACCAGCGTCGAGCTTCGGTACTGGTTGTTCTTCAACGTAGCTGTGATGTCCGACAGCGACGCCATGTCATTAAACTCCACACCGCGCCCCAGCGCATAGGCCAGCATCCGCTCCGTGACATTGCGCGCGAAGTCGTCCTTGCGCGCGAGCAGAAGCCGCTTCAACTCTGCGGGGCCGGTGAATTTCTCGCCGCTGCTCATCAGGCCCGTCGCGTCCACCGGCTCCGTGCCGATCATCGTGCGCCAGCGGCCAATCGCGTCGAAGTTCTCCAAGCCGAAGCCCAGCGGGTCGAGCCGTGAATGGCAGCCCGCGCATTGCGGCTTCTTCCGATGCTCCTCCAGCCGTTGACGAAACGTGAGACCATTCTTCGGCGCGTCTTCCGCTGGAAGTCCGCCCGCGTCCGGCGGTGGCGGCGGCGGCGGTTGACCGAGCAATTCCTCCAACACCCACTTGCCGCGCAGCACCGGACTCGTCCGCTGCGGATACGACGTGAGCGTCAGCACCGCGCCCATGCCGAGCACGCCGCCGCGATTCTTGTCGGGCAAATTCACGCGCCGCAGTTCCGTGCCCGTGATGTTCAGATTCGTCAACCCGTAGTGCTGCGCGAGCGCCTCGTTGAGGTAAGTGTGGTCCGCGTCCAACAGCGTCAGGAGGCTCACATCTTCGCGAATCATCGCCGCGAAAAATTCTATCGCCTCCGCATACATGGACTCGCGCAGCTCGGGCGTGAACTTCCGAAAGCGTCCGGGGTCGGGCTGCACCGTGGTCTTAAGTTCTCGCACGCGCAGCCATTGGCCCGCAAAATTCTCCGCCAACGCGCGCGCTTTCGGGTCGCGCAGCATCCGCTTCACCTGCGCGGCCAATGTCGCGCTCTCATGCAACTGATTCTTCGCCGCCAGCGCGAACAGCTCCGCGTCCGGCATTGATGACCACAGGAAATACGACAGTCGGCTGGCCAGTTCGTAATCATTCAGGCGATACGGTTCCTGCACGCCGCGATCCTTCTCGATGCGAAAGAGAAAATGTGGCGAGACCAGCACCGCCTTGAGCGCGTGCTTCACTGCGCTCTCGAAACTCTCCTCCCGTTTCGTCGCCTGCTCGAACAATCGCATGAGCGAATCAATCTCCACCTTCTCCACCGGACGCCGGAACGCGCGCGCCGCGAACAACTCGATATTCTTCCGCGCCGCCGCTGACTTGCTCTTCAGCAATCCAGGCCGCTCCACCAAAAAACCCGGCGGCGCGGCAGACAAAACCTCGCCCGCCGCCGCCAACAATTTCTCCAGCAGAATGGGCGGCACGAACAGCGTGTCCGCTTTGTTGTCGAAACCGCCGCCGCCGCCGCCGTCCGCCGGAAACTTGTCCGCCGGCTGATTCGTCACGCCCAGCAGGTCGCGCACGGTGTTGTTGTACTCCACGCGATTGAGCCGATGGATGGTCACGCGGCCCGGGTCTTTGGGAAATTTGGAGTAATCAATATGCGCCAGCGTGTAACGCCCCCAGTCCACGAACTTCTGCCGGTCCTGCTCGCTCGGTTGCGGACGCTTCCCCGGCGGCGGCATCTCGCGGTCGCGCACGAAACGCACCAGCTTTTCCAGCCGCCGCGGGTCGCGCTCGTAATCCGCCTGCGTCTTCAACGGCGACAAATCCAAATCGCCCTTCGCCGTCTCCTGGTCGTGGCACTTGTGGCAGTTCGCCTCCACGATGGATTGGAACTGGGGGAAGCTCGGAAGATTGGTCTCCGCCGCCGACAACGACGCGAGCGCGGCCATGAAGGCCGCGAGCTGGAAGATTAACTGGCCGCAACCGCTCTGCATTCGCTCGGATACCGACGCCCCGAGCGGCCGGGCATTCAAGAAACGTCCGCCTGATTCAGCTCGGGCGCTCAGGCACCCATGCCGTCCTCGAAGGAACCAGCCGCGAGCGGGAAGCAGAGATTGTCGCGCACGTAGGCGACGCCATTCGCGCTCGTCGCGTCGAGGTCGCGGTAGGCGCTCTCGGCCTCGACCACAAGCGGCGCAGAGTCGCGCTTCATGATCTGGCGGTAGCGTTGCGGATAGCCGGCGAGCACCAGGCACTCGACGTAGCGGCTCATGTTCAAGTCGCCGCTCGCGAGGTCGGTGAACTGCATGGCGCGCTTCTGCCAGTTCGGTTCCATCATGCGCAGCGGGATGCCGGAGCGGATGGTAAAGTTCTTCACATGCGCGGCATAGATGCGCGGCGCGACTTTCATGAAGCGTGTCTCCCAGGTCTCGCCTTCCCAGCAGTGCGAGGGATCGGCGTTCACGCCCAGGCATTTGTCACCGCCGCAAATTTCGACGAGCAGGTTGAAGTCATCTGCGCACATCGCGGCCGTGCCGGGGTGAATTTCGTGGCAGAGATAAATGCCGAGCTGGTTCGCGTGCTTGCGGAGCTTCGCGGTTTTCTTGACGAAACGTTCCTTGCCCTCCGCGATCAAATCGTAGTCGCCGCCCTGCCAGAAGCCCCACGGATAGCCGGTGGCCATTTCCCAGCCGAAGGCCACGCCCCAGAACATGGGCATGATCTTCACCTTCAGTTCCGCCGAAAGGTCCATGAGCTTGAGCAGATAAGTCTCGGCCCATTTCTCGATTTCTTTGGCCGGCTTCTTCGCCACGTCGGCGGGGATGAAAGGATTGCCGCTGCGCGTGCCGGTCCACGCGCTGGTATGAACCCAGAACGGGCAGTGTGCAGAAATGCCGTCCAGCGTCATGCCGCGCTGGGCGAAGGCGTCCTGAATTTCCTTCGCGCTCTTAAAAAGTTTTCCGCCGTGCAGCATGTAGTTCGAGGGCTGCGCGCCGCTCGCCCCGGCGAGCCGGGCGTAGTCGAGAAAGTCCGGGAGGCTCTTCGCGCCGTGCTGCGCGCCTTCAATGCTGGGGTGAAAAATGGATTGTGCCATGTGTTCGTAGAGAATTGCGGCCTGAATTTTGGAAGGCAAATCCTAAATTGGTGACGGTTGGGTGAAGGCGCGGAAACAGATTTTGAACCACGGATGGACACGGATAAACACGGATTGGAGCTGCGTCGAAGCATCCGTGTTAATCCGTGTCCATCCGTGGTTCAATTTGCGCGCCCATCCACATGCGTCTTTTCCAGCTCTCGCGCCCAGCGCAAACAAAGCCAGCACGGCACAAAACCACCGAGGGCGAAGCTGCCATCAATCAGCCGCCAGTAAATCGGAATGCCACGCACCTCGCCGGTGATCAGCGCCCACGGGATGATCAGCACGCTGACGATCATGCCGAACTGGAACAGCCAGAGATTCCGCACCGGATGCCGCAGCGCGCCGACGAACGCAATGGCGATAACCAAGTGCGCGAAGGCCAGCCAGTCCGTGCCGTAGGCGAAGAAGGGAAACTTCCCGTTCGTCTCGCGCAACGCGTCGCGCACGAGCACGATCCATTTCACGAAACTGGAACTCGCTTCCGCCCCGTCCCCTGCCCCGAGCCAGCGCGCCATCAGTTCGAGTTCCGTTTGCAACGGCAGCGCCGTCACACCGCTGAACACGAGACCGAGAATGAGCAGCCACGTCCAGAGACGCAGGCGTCGGCGGAGCAGTGTTTCACGCGCGGTCATGGAAAATCATTTCGAGGGTGGGGCGAGACTCTGTCGAGCACCATCTCGAGCGTAGCGAGGCGAACGGAGTGAGCATCTCTCCCGGCCCGAAGATACTCGCTCTGCTCGCGCCTCCTTCGTCGGCAGTGACGGCTCGACGGAGTCTTGCCCCACCTTGCGGTCATTAGCGCGCGGGTTGCGCCGGGCGCTGCTCCAGCACTTCAAACCAGTGCGCGAGAAAAAACTTTTTCTCCTTCGGAAAGAAATCTTCGCTCGTGCCGATGATCGGGCGCAGCGCCGTGGTCATTTGCAAACACACGAGGACGAAGATGCAAATCCACACGTAGAGCGCGCCCATGCTCTGCGCGCTGAGGTGCGTGAAACCGTTCTTCAAAAAACGCCAGCCGAAGAAGGTGGACACCGCCCAGAACGCGAGGTGCAGGAAGCCCATCGCCGTAATGGAATTCGTAGATTGCGAGAACACCCACGCCACCGGCGCGAAACCGATAAGCAGTATCGTGGTCAGCACGAGCAGTCCCACGACCAGACCGAACACTTCCGCGAGCCGCGCCTGCGAGCCGGCCAGGCACGAGAAAATGTAGAGGCTCGGCAGGCAGATGAGCGCGGCCACGACCATGCCGCCGATGATTTTCACGGGCGCGATCCAGTATTGCGCGCCGCCCGCGAAACTGCCGACCACGAGTCCATACACCCCCGCGCACAGCACAGCGACGAGCAGCAGTCCCGCGATGATTCTCGCCGCGCCGGACTGCCGCAGTTGGAACAGCATCCGCCGCGGCTGGCGCAGCATCGCCTCCACTGCCGTCACCGGGCCGGTGATGGGCAGGCGGTCTTCGGGATGTTCGCCGAGCGGGAGCGCGGAGTTGATGGTGGGCGGAATGGGCGGCGGGGTGGGGTTCGATGGGTTGTTCTCGTTCATAAATTTTTGTGCGCTGAAGTGGGGAAGCGAAATTCGTTTTGTGAAATCTTGGTCAATGGAAACGCCTTTCCCCTCACCCCGGCCCCCTCCCCGAAGGAGAGGGAGAAAGTCATACCGCGTCTCGTGACGACGAACGCGCTCGACACTACGAGGGATGAATGCCGCTCTCCCTCTCCCGGCGGGAGAGAGCCGGGGTGAGGGGAAGGCAGCGCCCGACCAAACAAGGCGCTCGCAAACTTCGTTTTTGGATCGAGAGAGTTCACTGAAAAATCTGCTGCGCGTGCCGCCAGAAGGATTCGTAGAAGTTACCCTCCAGCGCGTTCGGGCGCAGGAACTCGACGGGCAGATGCGGCGCGCCGACGAAAGGCCGCGCAATCCACGCAAGCTGGCTGCCGAGAAACAGATTCCCCGCCAGCCAGGCAAAGAGCGTGCGCCGCGCCGCGCCCTCGTTGCCGCTGAGGCGGCGGAGCAGTTGCAGCAAACGCACGTTGCCCGCAATGCCCGCCACGGCCATCGCCGCCACCAGTCCCAGATAGATGACGCTGTGGATGGTCAGCGCAGTGCCGGCCAGCGCGCCGGAAAATTTCGGCGCGTTCCAAATCGCAAAATAGATCAGCGGCGCGCACGCCCCCAGCACCGCCGCCGCGATGGTGAAACTCATCAGCACCGCGAGCAGGGATTGCCGGAAGCTGATGTTGGTGCCGAGCAGTGGTGCGAGCATTCCGTTTAGCAAACCGTTGCCCAAGGCCGTGAGCAGGACGATGAGCGGAAATTTGATGGCGGTGTACACCCCTTGCATCGGATCGCGCCACGCGCCCAGCACCAGTCCAAACGCCGCCGTGCCCGCCACCGTAACCGCAGCGTAGAACAGCACGCGCGACGCGCGCCAGTCGCCGATCCAGAGTTGAATCGGCCCCGGCTCGCCGCGCAGCAGCGTGGGAATCTGCCCGAGGGCCAGCGGCGGCAGCGCGTGGGATGGTGTGGTCATTGGCGTTTCGACAGCGGAGTTGCGAAAGCGTTGAAACTCATTTTTAGAACCCTCTCAGTAATCGCGCACGTTTCCCCTCACCCCGGCCCTCTCCCCAGCGGAGAGGGAGACAGTCATTCAGCATTCGTCGAGTCGGGCGCGTTCGATATTGGTGAGGCTGCGTGCCGTTCTCCTCTCCGCGGGGGAGAGGGCCGGGGTGAGGGCGGGTTTCCTCACATCAAGCCGGTTGAATTGATTTGCGATCATTTGAGACAGCAGACTCAGCGGAAACCTCCGGCACCCCGCTCGGAGCAAAGGCAAAAATCTGCGCCGCCACGTCATCAAACATCAGTTCGCAGTCCCACCAGAACGTGGCGATGGAAACACCGCACGCCTTGAGCAACGAGCGGTGATCGAGCAGCACGACCAGCACCGAAAGCCGGAACAGCACGCGCCACGCGCCGCGCAACAGCACGCGGGACGGCAGGGAAAGTTTTGCCAACGCGCCTCGCAAGTAATCAACGTGGAACGCCACATGCCCCTCTTCGTCGTGCAGGATTTGCGCGCACACCGCCTGCACGCTCGCGTCATTGATGCGGTCGTGCAGCAGGCGGAAGTATCGCTTGGCGATGATTTCCGGCGTGAGCAGCACCATCAGCTCCTGCTTCAGCCGAAAGAGCCGGCGCAGCAAAATGAAACAGCCGTCGCTCCAATGGCTCGTGAGCAGGGGCGCGTGCAGGCGTTTGAGAATCTCCGCCATCAGCCGCGCGTGTTCCTGCTCCTCCTTGATGAACAGGTCAATGCACTTGATGTAGTCGCGGTCGCCAGTGGTGTTCGCCGCCGCGCGCAAGTGCCGCCCTTCCCCGCTCTCGCCAATTTGAAACCGTTGCAGCGAGCGGACGAACGGTTTCACCAGGCGCGGCTCAATGTTGATTCCGTCGCGCCACGGGATGTCGCGGCGAAGATCGCGGTTGTGCTCGAAATAGTTCAGCCAGTGTTTCATGCGTGCTCCGTGAGTTGTTTGGCGGGTGTGAAATCGCGCAACCATTGCTCCACCTCGGCGATGGTTGAATCTGGAGTCGAAGTGCCAGCCGTGACGCCAACAGTCTCGACATCGTGTAACCACTCGGCGCGTAAATCCGCCGCGTGCTGCACATGATGCACGCGGGTGCAGTGGCGGGAGCAGGTCGCAACGAGTTCGCGGGTGTTGTTGCTGTTCGCGCCGCCGATGACGATGACCACGTCGCTTTGTTGTGCGAGTTCCACGGCGGCGGACTGACGCTGCTTGGTCGGCTGACAAACGGTGTCGCGGAAACGAATCTCAGAATCGGGAAAACGCGCGCGGATGAGTTGCACAAGGTGACGCACGCGTTCGATGGGCTGCGTGGTCTGCGAGACGATGCCGAGGCGTGGACGAGACCGGAGTTGCGCCACGTCCTGCTCGGTCAGCACGACATCGAACTCGTCGAAGTCACCCGTCAGCCCGCGCACTTCCACATGCTGGCGCTGGCCGATGACGATGGGGTGAAAGCCCGCCGTCACCAATTCACGCAACGCACGGTGCGCGACGTGAACGAGGGGGCAGGTCGAATCCACGACGTTGAAGCCATCGTCAGCCAGCCGGGAGCGCATCCGATCCGAAGTGCCGTGAGCAGTGATGAGCACGGTTTCCGTGGTCGCCTCGTCCGGCTGCCTGGCGAAGCGCACGCCGCGCGAACGCAAATCCGCGAGGACGGTTTCATTGTGCACCAGTTCGCCGAGCACCGTCACCGGCTGCTGCCGCGCGGTGTCATGCGCGAGGGCGATGGCATCACGCACCCCGAAGCACATGCCGAGATGGGTGGCGCGCACCACCCGCAGCGGAGTGGGCCCGCCGCCCTCGGCTGGCTTAAGTCCGGCCGGCGCCCCCGCTTGCCGAACCTCGGCGACACCAAGCGGGGGCGCTTGGTGGACTGTGACTGGCGAGGGCGCCAGTCCCACTGTGGCTCGGCGATCCGCGCTCCGGTCCTGGGTCAATGTCGTTTCCATAAGTTACTTTGCGTTACAAAGTGTGAGACTGCGACTCCGGGAAAGTGTTCAAAGGCTTTTTACTTTTTCTTGGTCTGCGCGACGATGTCTTCCAGCAGGTCGAGGTAGGCGGTGAATTCCTTGCGGCCGGTGGCCGTGAGCGCGTAGGTGGTGACGGCGCGCGCGGCTTCCATGCTCTTGGTCTGCGAAACGTAGCCGGCCTCGTGGAGCGTGCGCAGGTGGGCGGTCACGTTGCCGTCGGTCATCTTGAGCGTGTCACGGATTTCGCGGAAAGGCATCTCCGGCGCGGCGGCGAGCATCGACATGATCGCGAGGCGGCCCTTCTCGTGAATGACCCGGTCGAGATTAAGAAACGGTTCCGGGTTCACGCGCGGTTCCGGCGTTCGGTGAAGTAGAGGTAAATGCCGTAGGCGAGATGCAGCGCACCAAAGAAAAAGCCCATGACGTAATGGGCGTTCTGCCGCGTGTCGCCGATGGGAATGGGTGAAATGAGAAGCAGTCCGCAGCCCCCGTAAACAAAGGCGCGACCGAACAGCTTCACGCCGCGCGGCGTGAAGAATCCCGCCGCGCACAGGGCGCAGCCATAGAGCAGCACCCACGCCGCCGCCGCGTGCCACGACGCGACACCAAGATTCTCGTTCCAGAAGATCAGCATCACGGCCACCGCGCCGCCCGCGATGAACGATGGTTGCAAGGCTTCGGTGACGCGCCGCGTGGGCGAAGACCAGACCGGCTCCTGGTCGCGCAAGGCCTGACGGCGCACGAGGAGAAATGCGACCACGGACGTCACCAGCGAGACGCCGAGCCAGTAGAGCGCGAAGCTGCGATTGGAACTGACCGGCACGAAGTGCGCGACGGCGGCGGCGGCAAGGCCGATGATACCCGCGCTCATCATCACCGGCGCAAGCGCGCGGCGGTAAAGCGCGGAACGCTCCATGAGCGTGCGGATGGTCTGAATGTTTTCAGAGGCCCAGTTTGAGTCCATGACGGTTACTTTGCCCGGCAGAGTGAACGCGTCAAGGAGGGAGATGCCTGAGTTGAGTCACAAAGAAAAGCGGCGCTAAAGCGACCGCACTCCAAACGCTGGCGCGCAGCACCCAACGCCTCTTCACTCGCGGAGCGTTTGGAGTGCGGTCGCTTTAGCGCCGCTTTCGGGAGGCTACTTCACCGCCTGCGTCAGCGCCTCGACCACCATGCCCGGCGTCAACGCCTCGGGGAGAACGAGCGGCGGCTTGGTGGCGTCCTTGGGATACACGAGCACGAGCGGCACGCCGGCGCGCTGGAACTTTTCCAACTCCGTGGTGATGACGTCTGGGAATTTCGTGTAATCGGCCAGCAACGCGACGGCGGAAATTTCTTTCAGCTTCGCGCGCACGGAGTCGCTGGCGAGCGCCGGCTTCACGATGGTGTTGCAGGTCGGGCACCACTTGGCGGTGAAGTCCACGATCACGGGACGCCCGGCGGCGCGGGCTTTTGCGACGGCGTCAAGGCTCCACGGCTGCCAGTCGTAACCGGCGGGGGCGAGGGCGAGCGTGCCTTTTCCTGAATCACCCGCGCCCGCGTCGGGCGAGCGCCACTTCAATTCCGTTTCCAAAGCCCAGGCGTAACCCGCGCCGAGCAAGACCAGCGTGACCACCAGCGCCAGCGCGCGCCGCGCACCACCGCGTTGGACAAACGTCCCGAACATCCACGCCGCCGCGCCGACGAAGACGAGGAACACGCCGAGCCACCACGCGCGGTCGCCGTAGAACGTGGTCGTGAGATTCAACAGCCAGAGCGCAGTGGCGAGCATCGGGAAGCCCATGCCGATTTTGAAACGCTCCATCCACGCGCCGGGCTTGGGGAGAAATTTCAGCCACTTCGGATTCCAACTCAGCAGCAGATACGGCGAGGCGAGGCCGAGCGCGATGACGATGAAGAACAGCACAATCATGTGCGCCGGTTGCGCGAAGGCGAAGCCCAGCGATGCGCCCAGGAATGGCGCGGTGCAGGGCGTGGCCAGCACCGTGGCGAGCACGCCGTTCATGAACGCGCCCGCGTTGCCATGACGTGACGAGGCCGAACCCGCCGCGTTCATCGCGCCGCTGCCAAGCGTGATTTCAAACACGCCGAACAAGTTCAACGCCACGAGCGTGACGATGACGGTGAGGGCCACGATGAAATACGGGTTGCTGAATTGCAGGCCCCAGCCCGCCTTCTGCCCCGCCGCCTTCACGCCGATGACGACGGCCGCGAGCACGAGGAACGAGACGACGACACCGAGCGTGTAGAGCAGGCCGAGGGCTTTCACGCGGCCCGGCGCTTCGCGGCTCTGATTGACGAAGCCGAGAATCTTCAGCGCGATGACGGGCAGCACGCAGGGCATGATGTTGAGAATGAGTCCACCGATGAAGGCGTAGAGCAGCCAGACCCCGATGGATTTCGACGCGACCGCGCCGGGGCCAGACGAAGCGACTTCGGCGAGTGGCAGCGAGACTTCGTAGCCGACGCGACGTTCGCCTTCTTTGCGCACGAGCAAGCCGGTGACTTCCTTCGGCCAGGCGTCGCCCGAACGCTCCGCCATTTTCCGCAGCATCACCTGACCGGCAGCAGCCGTCGCCACGATGGTCTTGGGTGAAATGGTGACGAGCGCATTCGTGTAGGGAAAGAAGTCCGGCTCCATTGCGCTCGTCGTCCACTCGATGAGGAAAGCGCGGTTCGTTACGGTGGAAGAGTCGTCCCACTTCGCGGCGGCGGCGCCGGATAAAGTTTTTTGCGGCAAGCGTCCTTGCGCCTCGGTGAAGAAATTCGTGTCGCTGTTCAGCCGGGATTCGTTGGTGACGAGCAGCGTGGCGCGCACGGTGTTGCTGCCGGGTATGCAGGCCACTTCGCACTCCAGCCATTTCACCAGCGCGCTCAGGTCGCGCGCTCCGGCAGTCGCGTCTTTCGAGATCGTCAACGGCACGAGCAGCACGGAGCGGTCGTGATAGACAAACGTGGTGAGCTTGAGCGTGTCGGGCGAGATGAATTTCTCAGGCACGGGCCACTGGATTTCTCCGGCGGACAAACCTGCGGGCAGGCTCCAATGAATCTCTGTGGCCTGGCCCGATTCACCGGGATTGCTCCAGTAGGTGTGCCAGCCTTGATCCATCGTGAGTTCCAAGGCGGCGGTGATGGTGTCGCCGGGGCGCGCCACTTCATGCGAGAGGACGAGCCGGGCGCGGGTGTGCTTCTTGTTACCGAGAGCGCGGGTCGGGTTGCGGATTTGAAATTGATCCACTTGCGCGCACGCCGTGGAGACGGCGAAGGCAAGGAGCAGCAGCACCCGAAATAATCGCATGACAGTATGATGCCGGACGCGACGGTTTGTTTGAAATTATTTTCCTGACCGCGTTCGGCTGCTTGGATTGTCGTCACAAACACGGGTTTCTTACTCAGTGATGGGGAATTTATTTTGCCTCATGCCAAGGACGTCAAGGTGGGAAGGAGGTCAGAGGTTTTTCCCCCTTTGCGTCCTTCGCGTCCTTGGCGTGAGGCATTTTTCACCGGCTTGCGCCCGCCACGGCCCGCGCCCATTCTCGCCCGCAACATCATGCACTTCGCCAAGACTCTTTTGCTCGCGCTGATTGTCTCCACCGCCGCCGCGCCGTTCACACGCGCGCAGGATCGACTGCGCTCCATGCCCGGTTACGAACGCTACGAGCGCGTGAGCCGCGCGGCCACGAATCTCTACAAATCCGGCGCGCTCTCGGTGACGTGGACGAGCAACAGCCAGGCGTTTGAATATCGCTTCGACGGGAAAAACTTCCGCTACGACATCGCCACACGCACGGCGACGGAATTGCCAACCAACGCGCCCTCGGCCCGCGCGCCGCGCCGCAGTTCCGTGCCGTCCGAGCCGCGTCCGGCGCGCGGGCGGCAATACACTTCCGCGAAATCGCCGGATGGAAAATTCACCGCGAGCTACCGCGACCGGAACGTGTGGCTGCGCTCGACCAACGACACGAACCGCGTCGCCATCACCACGGAAGGCGACGCGAAAACGCGCGTGAAGTTCGGCTCGGCCTCGTGGGTGTATGGCGAGGAACTGTTCCAAAGCACGGCCATGTGGTGGTCGTCGAATAGCCAGAAGCTGGCGTTCTATCGCTTCGATGAAAGCCAGGTGCCGGATTTTTATCTGCAATTGAACCAGACGAAAATCGTGAGCACGGCGGACATCGAGCCTTACGCGAAAGCGGGCGCGGCCAATCCGTTGGTGGATATTTACATCTACGATCTGGCGACGAAGAAGACGGTGCGCGTGGATGTGCTCGACGGGAAGCCGTTCGATGATTCCGTCGTTGGTCACTACGTTTATGACGTGTCGTGGTCGCGCGATGGAGAACTGCTGTTCCATCGCACCAATCGCCGGCAGAACATCATGGAGCTGTGCGCGGCGGACGCGACGACGGGAAAGACGCGCGTCATCGTGCGCGAGGAATGGCCGGAGAGTTGGACGGAGAATTCGCCGCCGATGCGTTTCCTCAAGGATGGACGACGCTTCCTCTGGACTTCCGAGCGCAATGGGTGGGCGAATTTTTATCTCCACGACCTCGGCGGGAAATTGATCACGCCAGTCACGCAGCACGCAACGTTTGAAGTCGCGAACATCGTGCGCGTGGATGAGGACGCGGGCGTGCTCTACTACATGGCGCGCGACGGCAACAATCCGATGAAACTTCAGCTTCATCGCGTGGGACTCGACGGCGGCAACGACCAGCGGCTCACCGACCCACGCTTTCATCACTCGGTGGATGTCGCGCCGAATGGAAAACATTTCGTGGATGTGGCGCAGACGCATGACGAACCGCCATTCACGCAACTCTTGAAGAGTGAAGGCGGCGTGGTCACGGAACTGGCCCGCAGCGAGTTGACGCAGTGGAAGAAACTTGGGCTGAAGAAAGTGGAGTTGTTCACCTTCAAGGCGGCGGACGGCGAGACGGATCTCTACGGGATGCTGCATTTCCCGTCGAACTTCCGCTCACACTTCAAAAAGTATCCATTGCTCGTGAGCGTGTACGCGGGGCCGGCCACCACGGGCGCACGCGAAACTTTTACCACGCCGAATCTGCTGACTGATTACGGCTTCCTCGTGGCAACACTCGACTCACGCAGCGCGAGCGGACGCGGGAAGAAATTTCTCGACGCAATTTACCTGAAGCTCGGGCAGCCGGAAATTGATGACCAAGCTGCGGGGGTGAGGTTCCTCGGCCAGCGTCGCTACGTGGATCGCAAGCGCGTCGGCATCTTCGGCACGTCGTACGGCGGCACGGCGTCGGCGCTGGCGCTGATGCGTTACCCGGAGGTGTTTCACGCCGCGAGCGCGTCGGCGGGCGTGATGGATTTTCGCAATTACGACTCGATCTACACCGAGCGTTATATGGGGCTGCCGCAGGAAAATAAACTCGGCTACGACGCGGCCAGCCCGATGAACTACATCACGAATCTCCAAGGGCGACTGATGATTTTCTACGGCACGGCGGACGACAACGTGCATCCGAACAACGCGATGCAGCTCATCAGCGCGTTGCAGAAGGCGAGGAAAAGTTTCGAGGTTCAAGTCGGCCCCGACCTCGGCCACACCTCCCTCGGACGCGACCGGATGATGGAGTTTTTCATTGAGAACCTGATTCTCAATCCGAGGCGGTGAGCAGAGCGAGGCTTCTCAGTCGCAATGAAACAGCTTGGAAGCACCTCCAAAACCCATTCACGCCCACTGCCTGAGCGGCTTGCTGCGGGTTAAAAACCCGCGCTCCAAGGCGCGGAAAAACATTTCAACCCAGAGCACCGAAAAACCTGTTGCACACCAAATTGCGGCTGGCTATGTTCCGCGCTCCGTTGATGGGAAACGGGCCGGGCCGAAGCGTGCGCAAGCTGCTCCGGCGTTTTTTATCGGGTAAGAGATTACCGCAAACCAACACTGTGGAAGTGTGATTTTGCGACGGTGAGCGAAAGAAAAAATTTATGCCATTGCAGCCAGCAAGAGTGAAGTTTCGGAAGATGCACCGCGGCAGCCGCGCGGGCCTCGCGACGAGCGGCAACACCGTTGCCTTCGGCGAATACGGCCTCATGGCCCTCGAGCGCTGCTGGCTTGACACCAAGCAAATCGAAGCCGCGCGCGTCGCCATCAACCGCAACATGAAGCGCCGTGGCAAAGTCTGGATCCGCATTTTCCCCCAAAAATCTTACACCAAGAAGCCGCTCGAAACGCGAATGGGCAAAGGCAAAGGCCCGCTCGAATCGTGGGTCGCGGTCATCCGCCCGGCCAACGTGCTGTTTGAAGTGGACGGCGTGCCGGAAGCAATTGCTCGCGAGTCCTTGCGCCTCGCGGCGACCAAGCTTTGCATTCGCACGAAGATGATTTCCCGTCACACCCACGGTGGATGAACTATTACGCCGACGCCCAGACGTCGGCGCTTTCTTTTATGAAGTACACGGAATTAAAGGATTTGACGGTGCAGGAACTGACGGCCAAAGGCCGTGACCTGCGGCAGGAGATTTTTAACCTGCGTCTGCAACAGGCGAGCAGCCAGTTGGAGAAACCCGCGCGCCTGCGCACCATCCGCCGCGACATCGCGCGGATCGAAACAAAGATTACCGAGTTGCAACGGAAGCAGACGGCCACGGCCGCGTAAGGAAACCCACCGACTATGTCAGAGACTGTCCAAACCCCAACGGCCGCGCGCGGCAACCGCAAGGAACGCGTCGGCGAAGTTATTTCGGCCAAGATGGCCAAGACCATCGTGGTGCGCGTCGAGCGGCGCTTTCCGCACCCGAAGTTCCGCAAGGTCATCACGGCCTACAGCAAATTTTACGCGCACGACGAAAAGGGCGAAGCCAAGCCCGGTGACAAAGTGCTCATTCAGGAAACCCGCCCGCTCTCGAAGCTCAAGCGCTGGCGTCTCATTGAAGTGGTGGATCGCGGCGAGCAGATCGCCCCGGTCGCGGCCCAAGCCAAGTAAGATTTTATGCTCCAAATTCGCTCCATTTTAGATGTGGCTGACAACACCGGGGCCAAGCGCGCCGCCACCATCGGTGTTCTCGGCAAGAACCAGAAGTACGCCGGCATCGGCGACGTCATCAAATGCCACATCAAGGAAGCCTCGCCCGATGGCTCGGTGAAAAAAGGTGAAGTGCATGACGCCGTGGTCGTCCGCACCCGCCAGATCACCCGTCGCAGCGACGGCTCGTATCTGCGTTTTGATTCCAACGCCATCGTCATCATTGACAAGGACCGGAATCCCAAGGGCACCCGCATCTTCGGCCCCGTCGCCCGCGAACTGCGCGACAAGAAGTTTATGAAGATCATTTCACTCGCGCCGGAGGTCATCTGAGTATGAAGCTCAACACAAAGGTCAACATCCACGTCAAGAAGGGCGCGGAAGTCGTCATCATCGCTGGCTCGCACAAGGGCAAGCGCGGCAAGGTCATCGAAGTGCAGCGCAGCAGTGGTCGCGTCATTGTCGAGGGCGCGTGCATGATTAAGCGCCACGTTAAGAAGAACCAGGCCAACCCGAACGGGGCCATCATCGAGCGCGAAGGTACCGTCCACGCCTCGAACGTGATGCTCGCCTCGGTCTTCGACGCCAGCAAGAAGCGCAAGACGGCGGAACCCGCCAAGGCGTAAGCAAAAATTATTTCACGAAGAGCGGCTGGAGTCATCCAGCCGCTCTTTTGTTCTCCACTGGAGCGCCGACTCCCACCGCGGCGCTTGGAAATTATACAGAGACGAAGGCGTGTGCTGGAGCCGTCACTCCGCTAGTTCGCCAGCAGTACTTCACGCACGCGTCCGGCCAGGGTCGCTACGTTATAAGGCTTTTGCATGAAGGACGTGCCGGGCTGCAACAACCCGTCGCGCGTGATCGCGTCCTCCGTGTAGCCAGAACAGAAAAGAATCTTCGTGCGCGGCGAACGTGAGCGCATCTGCACCGCCAACTCGGTGCCGCCCATTTCCGGCATCACGACATCCGTGACCAGCAGATCAATGGACTCGCCCGAATGTTCGGCCAGCACGCGCAACGCATCCACGCCGTTGCAGGCGTTGAGCACGCGGTAGCCGAGTTCGCCGAGCACCATGCAGCCGAGTTCGCGCAACATCGGCTCGTCCTCGACCAGCAGCACGGTCTCCGCGCCACGCGGCATTTCTGCGGACGGAGATTCCACGCACTCCGCCGCGTCCACCGGCGCTTCCACGCGCGGGAGCAACACTTTGAAGGTCGTGCCGTGGCCCCACTCGCTATAGACCGCGATGTGTCCGCCGCTCTGCTTCACAATGCCGTGGCAAGTGGCGAGACCGAGACCGGTGCCTTCGCCCAACTTCTTCGTGGTGAAAAACGGCTCGAAGACGCGGGCCTGCACTTCCGGGGTCATGCCCGTGCCGTTGTCGCTCACGGCCAGCATCACGTAATCGCCCGGCACGACCTCGGGGCGCATCCGGCAATATTTCTGGTCCAGCGTGACGTTGTTGGTCTCGATGGTCAGCTTGCCGCCGCCCGGCATGGCGTCGCGGGCGTTGACCGCGAGGTTCATGATGATCTGCTCGACCTGTCCGGGGTCGGCCTTGATGCGTCCGGTGAACTCTGGCAGCACCGCGACCAGATCAATGTGCTCGCCCAAAAGACGGCGCAACATCTTGTCCATGTCGCCCACGACGATGTTCAGATCGAGCACGCGCGGCTGGAGCACCTGCTTACGGCTGAAGGCGAGCAACTGGCGCGTCAACGAGGCCGCGCGCTCGGCGGCCCTGCGAATCTCCGCCACGTTCTGATGCAAAGCATGATTCGGCGAAAGCTGCCGCAACGCCACATCGCTATAGCCGAGGATGGCCGTGAGGATGTTGTTGAAGTCATGCGCCACGCCGCCGGCCAGTTGTCCGATGGCCTGCACCTTTTGCGACTGCTGAAACTGTTCCTCCAACTTTTTGCGCTCGGTCACATCGCGTGAATTGAAGATAACCCCGGCCACCACGGGATCGTTGAGCAAATTGTTCCCGCAACCTTCGAGGATGCGATAGGAGCCGTCGCGATGGCGGAAGCGGAAGGTGAGTTGCGGCGTGTTCCCCTGCCCTTGCAACGCCGTTTGAAAAGCCTGCGCGACATACGGCACGTCCTCGGGATGCACGAACTCGAAGGCGTTCTTGCCGCGATACTCCTCGGGCTTGTGGCCCAGCACCGTCTCGATGGAATGACTCTCGTAGCGAATGGTGCCGTCCGGTTCGAGGATGGTGATCAAGTCCAGCGCGTTGTCCGTGAGGCGGCGGAAATACGCCTCGCTCTTCCGCACCTGCGCGGCCTGGCGCTCGCGCTCCAGCACGCGGCCCAGTTGCGTGCCGACATGCTGCATCAGTTCCAAAAACCGGTCGGAAGGCTCCTGCTCGGAGCGGGAAAAAAATTCCATCACCCCGACTACGCTGGCTCCGGCGAAGAGCGGAAAACAAAACGCGGAAGTCAGCCCCAGATCGCGCGCCAGCACGGCCCGCGTGCCGTCGCTGTCCCCGTTCAATCGCAGCGTCCACGCGGGCTGGCCGCTGGAGAAAACGTAGCCCGGCAAACTTTCATCGCGTGCGAAGCGCATCGGCGAGGTGAGATTGCGAAAGACGCCCAGCGCCGCCGGACGGTCCGAGTACCAAAGCTGCGCGGAAACCAGTTCGTCCGCGCTGCCTTTGGCTTCATCACCCGTGAGCACATGGGCCAGCGGCCAGTCGTGGTGCCGGCACAATTTCTCCAGCGCGGGCGTCATCGCTTCCGCGAACGTCTGAGCCTCATTCGCCGCGCCCGTGATCGCCTGCAATAAAATCAGATGCTTCTGCTCCGCGTAAAACTGTCCGATGGCGGACTCTGCGAGACGCTCGGCCTCCAGACGCGCGGCGCGTTCTTCCGCCACCTGGCCGCGCAGTAGTTCCAAGTCTTCCGAGGTTGTGGTCATGGGTTTCCCCGTGGAAAGGGGGACCGTAGGAAGACACGCCAACGTGCGCGCAATTCACTTGAACCACGCCCGCGCTGGAAACCAATGCGTGGGCCACTCTGCCGACGCACGTTCTCTCGTAAACCGATTCCGAGTACTTTCACGTTGATGTGTTCCTCCTGGCGGAACCCCGTGTTCATCGTCGCATCCCCCTTTCGGCTTGAGACGAGCGGGGGTGGAGCGCGGCGGTGAGGCCGCTGCACCAGCCAACGGCCGGAGGCATTGCCACAACCCGGACCGTCTGGATTTTTTGCGGCTCAAGCGGGCTGCAGACCGCGCTCCTTGCCGTTGTCGTGTAACTCACAGTAAAGTTCCCGCGTCCACCGGACGATTATCGGAACGTGCGAGGTCTAACATTTGGCGTGCTCACCGCGATTGTGAGCCTGAGCGGAACCGTTCAAGGCAACGGCCTTTTCAACAACGGCACCGGCGCGCGCTCGCGCGGTGTGGCCGGCGCGGACACCGCGTGGTCGGACAGCGTGCTCGGCGCGATGCACAACAATCCGGCCAATCTCGACAGCGTGACCAACCGATTCCTCGAACTCGGCGGCGCGGGCGGAATCGCCTCCGGTGATTATCGCAACTCCACCGGCGACCGGTCTTCTCTCCGCAGCACCTTCGGCGCGTGGCCCGAGGCTGCGTTCGGCATGCGCCTGAGTCCGCAGTGGGTCGTGGGCGTGAGCTTCGCGCCGCAGACCGCGCTGGAAGCGGAATGGAAATTCATAGACCCGCCGGGCGGCGCGGACGGCCATACGACCTACGGACGGCAGACGCATCGTTCGCGCATCCTCGTGCTGCGCTCGGCGGCGGGCGCGAGCTGGTCGCCCGCGGAGACGCTTTCCATCGGGGCCAGCATCGGCCTGCTCTACAACGAGAACGAACTGCACGCCCCCTACATTTTCCAATCTCAGAAGGCCCTGCGCGGCGCGAAGGTGCTGCTTGATCTGGAGACCAGCGGCTACGGCTGGGACGCCGAGGCCGGCGCGGTCTGGCGTCCGCATCCGAAGTGGCAGGTCGGCGTGAGTTACAAAACACGCGGCGTGGTGAAGACGGAAGGTGATGCCGACGGCAACGCGGGTGTGCAGTTCGCGAACCTTGGACTCGACGGCGCGCGCCCGGATTTTCATTACGACGCCGAAGTGGAAAATGAATTTCCGCAGACCGCCAGCCTCGGCGTGAGCTGGCAACCGCACGAACGCTGGCGCTGGCTTGTCCAGGTGGACTGGATCAACTGGAGCGATTCCTTCGACACGCTCGAAGTGAAACTGCGCCACGGCAACAACGCCGATCTCAACGGTGTCGTCGGTTCCAGCGCCCTGCGGGATCGCGCGCCGCTGGACTGGAACGACCGTTTTGTTTTCCGCACCGGCGTGGAATTCACCGCCACCGAACACTGGCGTCTGCGCGGCGGCTACAGCTACGGGCGCAACCCAGTGCCCGCCAGTACGCTCACGCCGATGTCGGCAGCGATTCTCGAACACACCATCGCCACCGGCGCGGGTTGGGAGAACCAACGCTACTCCGTGGACTTCGCCTACCAATGGAACATCCCGAATCGGGAACGCGTGAACCGCAGTGCTTTGCGTTCGGGCGAATACTCGCACAGCCGCGTCGAGGCCGGCGTGCATTGGTTCGGGCTGATCGCGGGCGTGCGCTTTTGACGGTCGTGTCCGGCAACGATGGAGGCGGAGCGGCCCGCCCCAAGGTGCACCGTGGCACTGTTCTTAAACGGCGTGGGGATGGAAAGCCGGGGTTGCTCGTCCCGCTTTGGTGGGCACGAATTTAATTGTCCTCAATACTTCGCCACCGCTTTGCCTGCGCCGAGGCCCAGCGCGCTCGTCACTTCCTTCGCCTTGGCCATCATGAAGCCGGCGTCGCTGGCTACGGCGATGAATTGAAAGCCTTCCTTCACCCGGCGTTGCGCCTGCGCCGCGTCCACCACATGGATGCCCGAGGCCACGCCATGCTTCTTCGCCGTCACGCGGATGTGTTCCACGGCGTCGGTGAATTGTTGGTGTGTGCTGTCGAACATCGGCGGCAGGCCCATCGAGGCGTGCAGGTCGTTCGGCCCGATGAACACCGCGTCGATGCCGGGCACGGAGAAGATTTCATCCGCGCGCTCCACCGCGTCCACATGCTCGGCCATGATGATGACGAGGATTTCGTCATTGGCTTTCGCGTAATAGGTCGCAGGGTCGGTGTCGAAGTTCGCGCCGTGCAGCGAGCCGCCGATGGAGCGCTTGCCGATGGGCCGGTAGCGCGCCGCCTCGACCACGGCCTCGGCTTCCGCGCGCGAATTGACCATCGGCACCACGATGCCCCACGCGCCGGTGTCGAGCACGCGCTTGATGTTCTCGACGCTGTTGATGGGAATGCGCGTGAGGGGGACGACGCCGGCATTGGCCACGGTGGCGCACATGGCGGCGGTCATCTCGATGGTCATGGGCGCGTGCTCCATCTCTACGGTGAGCCAGTCGAAGCCCATCTTGCTCATGAGCTGGGCGGAGAAGAGGTCGGGCAGCGTGAGCCAGGTGCCGAAGGAGGCTTCGCCGCGTTTGAGTTTGTGCCGAACGGGGTTGGTTTTCATTTCAAATTCCAGTGCTCATTGAAAGTTCCAGACAATCTCGCCTTGGCGATTCACGTAAAATAGTTCCCGTTTCAGGAATGAGCCCTTCGCAACCTTTGCCAAGTCCCTGTTGAAGGGCGAAGCCATCGAATAAGTGGGCTTGAAAAGAAGCTTGCCGCTGGAATCGATAAATCCAAAACCGCCTCTTGTTTCAACAACTGCAGTACCATCCACAAAATCGCCCACGCTCAAGAATTGCGGTTCGATTTTCACGAAGCCATTCGTCGTGATAAATCCATATTTTGTTCCGCGAAGCACCGCTGCCAAACCAGCTGAATGCCTTCCGGCAGCCTCGAAAACTGGCTTCACGACAAAATTTCCGTTGGAAGCAATGTAACCCCATTTCCCCCCTAACTTGGCAGCTGCAAGTCCCTCTGAAAAATCTCCAGCCCATTCAAACCGCATCGGTATCCTCGGTGAACCAGAAGGATCGATGAATCCCCAACTGTCATTGCTTCGAACACGAGCCAGTCCTTCATTAAATGCTCCAGCGAATTGGTAGGTCGGTTGCACGACAACGGTTCCGTTGGTGCCGACGAAACCCCAAGCCTTGTCACTGTTGATGATCACGGCAAGTTTCTCTGAAAAGCCTTCAACAACCGCATGGCCGGAACTGAGAATCGTGCCTTGTCTATCGATGACAAACCACTGCCCCCTCAATTTCGCCACGGTAGAGATCGCCCGATATGGCAGCACAGCCTCGAACTGTGGACGGATTACCCATTGTCCGTCGCGATTGATAAATCCCCATTTGGAATCGCTCGAAGCCGCTGCAGTCCCTGAAACGAATGCGTCCACCGAGTCAAACTGAGGTTCGATAACAAAGGTTCCTTCGTAATTGATAAAACCCCATTTTCCTCCTGACTTCACACCGGCTAGTCCCTCAGAGAATTGGTGACCGTCCTGAAACTTTTCAGGAATGACAATGCGTCCAGCGCTATTGATGTAGCCGGCTTTTCCATTCTTTGGCGCCAGGTACAGATTGGTTTCACCACGACAGGTCAAACAAACGCTGCCAAGCAAGAAAATCCAAATCAACTGTCCGGCGGTTGAGAACATTGGAGTTCAGCGTTCGAATTGAAGCTTCGCCCGCAGATTCGCCGCTGCATACACCTTCTCATCCACCACCCAGCGCGGCTTGCGGCCGTGCATCAATTCCACAATCGCCGCCGCCGCCGCGTCGCTCACCTGCTCGCCCGTCTCGTAGCTGCACGACGCCTGATGCGGCGTGATGAGCAGATTCGGCGCGCTGCGCAGCGGATGATCCTTCGGCACCGGTTCGACCACATACGCATCCAGCGCTGCGCCCGCGATCCACTTCTCCGTCACAGCCTTCACGAGTGCGTTCTCATCAATGAGCGCACCGCGGGCGGTGTTGATGAGATACGAGCTGGGCTTCATGCGGCGTAGTTGCGCTTCACCGATCATGTTGCGGTTCTCCGGCGTGAGCGCGGAGTGGAGCGTGAGAAAATCACTTTGCGCGAGCAGTTCGTCGAGCGAAACGAACTGGATGCCGAGCTTCTTCGCCTCGTCGTGCGGCGCGACATCGTAGCCGATCAGCTTCATGCCGAAGCCCGCCGCGCGCCGCGCCATGGCCTGCCCGATGCGCCCGCAACCGAGAATGCCGAGTGTCTTGCCGTGGATGTTGTGGCCCCAGGCGAGCTTCCATTCGCCGCCGCGCATGATCATGTGGCCCTCATGCACGCGCCGCGCGAGCGCGCAGAGTAGCGAGAACGCGTAGTCCGCCACCGCTTCATTCAACATGCCGGGGCAATAGGCGACGGCGACGCCGTTGCGTGTGGCGGCGGGAATATCGATGGCGTCGTAGCCCACGCCCCAGCGCGAAATGAGCTTGAGCGACTGGGCCTCGGGCGAACTGAGCACGGCGTCGGTGAACTTATCCATGCTCGCGAGCACGGCATCCACATTCACGAGTTGCGGGAGGAGTTCCGCCTCGGTGAGGGGACCCATCTTCGGCGGGAAGATGAGATTGGCCTGCGCGTCGCGCAGGGCTTGCAGCGCGCGGACGCCAGTTTCGTTCATGGTGCGGGCGGTGATCAGGACGTTCCAGGACATGGGCGCGAGTCTATGCAGGACGAGTCCAAAGTCCAAAGTCCAAAGTCCAAGGCACCCGGCCGAGATAACGCGTCTTGAAATTACCACCCTCCGAAAGCGGCGCTAAGGCGACCGCACTCCAAACGCTGACGCGCAGCATCACACGCCTCGTTACGCGCGGAGCGTTTGGAGTGCGGTCGCTTTAGCGCCGCTT
>JAYVQC010000100.1:0-28717 GCA_043757045.1 Akkermansia sp.
GCCGCTTTTCCCTGCTGCGAAATACGTCTGTCGTGAAGACATCTTGAAACTGCCTGCCGCCAGTCCCGCAGGGACGAAAGAAAACAGCCCAGTGCTTCAGCACTGGGTTTAGGTTGAGCCAGAGATGAGTCCCGAAGGGACGGCAGAAGGATAGTCGCACCTCTACCGTCCCTCCGGGACTCGTCGCCTGTTGGGCCGTTGGCCCAGCACTCAAGTGCTGGGCTATTTTCAGGCGGTCCCTGCGGGACGGAGGGATTACGAATGGAGGTTGGCCAGTGTCGGCTGCGGGTGGTTGGGCCGAGTTGTCATCTGTTCGTCATGAGTGATTGGAGGTATGCAGTCATTTGGGTATGGCCACGGGCGCGCGCGATGTCCAACGCAGTCTCCCCGACTTCATTGGCCTCGTTCACGGCTGCTCCATGTTCGACCAGAATTTTTGCCATTTCGACATTGGTGTACTGAGCGGCGGCGTGGAGAAACGTGTTACTTCGCCGAATACGCATCTGCATTGTTGCACCGTCGCCAAAGGCATGGCGAGCGGATTGGATATTTCCCGCATTTATGGCGTGCAACAAGGAAGAGTCGTGCCGTTCGATCCAAAGTTGGCGGATCGTCACGAACGCAAAAAAGGCGAATAGCGCCGCAGCGGGAATCCACTTCCAATACACTTTCTTCGGCCTTCGTTTTGTCATGACCCGTATGAAATGGCCTAACAATTTATTGAGCGCCCCGCTTCCTACTTCCCCTTCGGCATCACCGCCTTGGCCTCCGGCATCCAGCCTTTCAAATCCGCGATTCGCTTCTCGTTCACGGGGTGGGTGCGGAGCAGTTCCATCTGTTGCGGCGCGCCGGCGTTGGCCTTCGAGAAGCGTTCCCAGAAGCGCACGGCTTCCTCGGGATCGTAACCAGCCTTCGCCATGTAGAGCAGGCCGACGTGATCGGCCTCGGATTCATGCGCGCGGCTGAAGGGGAGTTCGATGCCCACTTTCCCGAGTCCGCCCAGCGCGACCATCGTGACGGCCGAGTATTGCTCAGAAACAACCTGGCCTGCGACCGCCGTGGCCGTTTGCACCGCTGCGGCCTGGCTCATGCGCTCGCCGCCGTGGCGGTTCGAGGCGTGCGCGACTTCGTGCCCGATGACCGCCGCAAGTCCGGCTTCATTCAGCGTGATGGGCAAGATACCGGTGTAAATCCCGATCTTGCCGCCGGGCAGGCAGAAGGCATTCGCCTCCTTGCTCTCGAAGACCACGAACTCCCACTTCGCGTCCGGCATCCGGTCCTTGGCCTGCTCCGCGATCTTCGCGCCCACGCGTTCGACGAGCGACTTGTATTGCGGGTTGGTGCTGATGGGCACTTCCTTCTTCATTTGATTGAAGGCTTGCAACCCCATCTGCGTTTCATCACCGGCCGAAGTCATGATGAACTGCTTGCGTCCCGTGACGCTGGTGGCGCAGCCGGTGATGGTGAGAATGATGAGCGCGGCGCCCGCGCTGGTGAGAATTGGTTGGAGCAATTTTTTCATGCCACAACCAGAGCAGAAAGTTTCATGTGCCACAAGGCGCGACTGGGCGCGGGCGCGCGGACTTTCCAGTCCGCAGCAACGTGTGAAGGGCAGGGAGGCTGGGGGTAGCACAGGCCACTGGCCTGTGCCGTGCGGCTACCAGCCGCGCGGCACGGGCTGGTAGCCCGTGCCACCCACGCCTACTTCGGCGTTCGGGTTTAATCTGAGGTTGTTCTGAATCTGTGGGAAGACGGGGTGAAAAGATTTTCCACCGTGCACAGAAGCGGCGGCCTGGCTGATGTTCGTATGTTGCTGCGGACAGGAATGTCCGCGCTCCGTCAGCGCCAGTACATGTAGAGGAGCACGACTTGGTTCGGGCCGTTGCGGCGGAGGACGGCGGAGTAGATGCGCTGCACGGCGTCAATCTGCACGGTCACTTCCACCTCGAAGGTCGTGCTGCGCGTGCCGAAGTAGCGCGCGAAAAGCTGCGCGTATTGCGGCGTCATGCCCGGCACGTTGGCCAGATCGCCGACGCTGCGGAAGGGCGCGTCGTCCTCGTTGCCCTCCTGTCCGTCGGGACCGGCGCGCGTGGTGATGATGGCCTGCGCCAGGCCTCCATCCACATCGGGAATGAGCTGCATGACGTTGGCGTTCGCGGTGTTGATGTTGATCTGGCGACCAGAGATGGCGGTGAACAAATCCACGAAGCCGAGCGGGTAGGTCGGTTCCTCAGGCTCGCGCCGGTTGTTGAAGCGGCGGGTCAGGCGCGCGTGTGAACGGGCGTATTGATCCTGAATGTTGTTGCCGGCCGCGCCCCCGCCGGAGCCAAAATACATGTTGGGCGTGATGCCTTTGATCATCATCAACTCGGTGAGGTCATCAATCGGGCCGTTCTTCGCGGTGTAGGGCGGGCGCAGGGTAAGGTAGTGAGCGCTCTCGGTGTCGGTGCTGCCGAGGCGCGGGTCGTCGTTGGCATCGACCCAGTCGGCGATGGCGTCGCGGATGTGTGGTGCCTCGGAGGCGTCCACGCCCATGAGAATCAATCCTTGATCGATCAATCCTTGATAGGCCGCATCCGGCGAGGCGGCGAGGTTGATGTTAAATTTCCGGTCGGCGTCGGTAATTTTCACGGAGAAGGTGCCGTGGCCGAGGTGATTGCCAGTGAGCGAGATGCCGGTGAGGGCGTCGTTCGTTTCGCCGGTGCCGCCGGCCCAGATTTGGTTCAACCCGTCGTAGGGCTGGCCCGACTGGTTGGGTTGGGCGAGAACATACTTGGCCAGTTCGATGCCGGAGCGTCCGAGCCATTCGAGTTCGGTGTCCCAACTGGTGTTGCGCGCGAGGCGGGTCTCGACGGTCATCATGCTGGAAAGCACGCCGGCCAGCCCGGCGAAGACCAGGATGATGACCATGACCATGATGAGCGCGATGCCGGCGCGGCGTTGGCGTTGTGGGCGGGGCAGTTTCATCTTTTGGGAGCGCCGCCGGGGCCGATGCGGTTGATCCCGGAATTGGGCTGGTTGATCCCGCCGGGCTGGCCGCCGGGGCCTTGAGCGTTCTGCCATTCGGGCTGCACGGACTTCGCGGGGAGCGCGATGATCCTTGAGGTCATGCTTTGCGGTTGGCCGGATTTGCCGCCGAGACCGAGGCCGATGCGGACGAGCGAGGGCAGGGAGTTGGTGGACTTCCACACCTCCACCCAGTCCCAATCGTTGGGCCGTTTAATGGGGTCGGGCTGGCCCCAGCATTCAAAGCCGAACATCGTCACGTCTTTCGCCAGCGTCAGCGAGTAGGGCTTAAATTCCTCGTCCACGGCCTGCAACATCGGCCCCTGGCGCATGACGAGGTGCAAGTTCGGCCCGTCGCCTTTTTCGCAGGTGAACCACACGCGGCGCACCACGTTGTCGCCGAAGCGGCCCACGCCAGGGAAGCTCGCGGGCAGGTGGGCCACGAAACTCATCGTGCCGTAATCGCCGTGGTTCATGTCGGCGATGAAGGTGTAATACGCCTTCTGGTTTTGCGGCGGCATGTTCGCGGTGAACATCTGCGCGCAGGTCAGCGCGTCCTCAATGGCGCGCATGGACACGCGGGCGCGCTGGGCCTGGTCGGCGGCGGTGCGCGAGGCGATGGAGGCTTTCACGATGCCGGTCCAGATCGAATAGATGGACAGGATGATCATCATGAAGATGCCGAGCGCGATGATGACTTCGATGATGGTGAAGGCGCGGTGTGATTTTTTCCCGGAGCGCGGGCTTTCCAGCCCGCAGCAACGTGTCCCGACGGGCAGCACCGTGAAGTTTCCAAAGTTTCCGCGCGGCCCGGCTGGCTGCGGGCTGGAAAGCCCGCGCTCCGTATTGGCGAGGTGGCGCCACACCTTCATCGCCGCAGACTCCCCGGGGCTTTGCTCTTCTGCCCTGTGAACTTGAGCATGCTCATGGTTTCGCCCGCGCTCTTGCCCGAGGCATTCTGTTTATGGACGGCGATATCGATTTGGAAAAATCCGTTCGAGCCGGCCTCGAAGACTTCCGCATCCCAGGTGTAGCCCGGAACCAAATCTTGAAAGTCGCCCGAGTAAGAACCTTCTTCGAGCGTGTTGGAGAGCGAGAACATGGACGCGACGAGGCCGCAGTCCGCGTGCTGCTTCTGGAGCGCGCGGGCCGCGCCCACGCTTTGCACGACCATGCCGAGAATGGCGAAGACCACGATGAAGAAGACGAACATCGCGATCATCACTTCGATCAGGGAGAAGCCGCGCAAGGGATGAGCGCGGAGTGACACGATTTGAGGACGACCGCAGAGCGCGTAGGGAGCATCAGGGTCGAAGTCCCGGGCCGTAGCCGAGCTGCCACGCGCCGAGCGACGCACCCGGTCGAGCCAGTGGAGAATTCTCACGTTCATGGCCTAGAGCTTTCCTCCCTGCTTGGATTCCTGCACGGACGCGATGCCCGTGACCACGTCCACGAGAATGCTCCGCGCCTCGTTGTTATCCGAGCGCAAGACCAAACCGGCCTCGTCCGCCGTGCCGTTTGGGAAGAAGGCGAACACCACTTCATCCAACTGCTCCAGGTCCGTCATCTGGTTCACCTCGATGTAGGTGAAGGTGATGCGGTCGGAAATCTTTGCGGAGAACAGTTCGCCCGTGCCGGCCTTGTGCTCGACGATCTGCTCGTTCCCGGCCTCGCCTTCAAAACTGTAGGAGCGGTTCGCGCCGGCGGAAGGAGCGGGAGCCGACGAGCCAGTCACGGAAATCATGCGGTCCACGGGGCGGAGGTGGACCTCGCAGGTCTGCCCGGTGAGGATGGCGCGTTCGCGCGCGCGGCTGCACGCTTCAAGCACATCGGTCACGGCCTGGCGCATCGAGTCCTTGTGCATCTGCCGGTAAACCGAGGGCATCGAAATGGCGAAGATGATGGCCATGATACCAATGACGACCATGATTTCGATGAGGGTGAAGGCGCGGGCGTGGGGTGGAACGGAACTGGTTCGGTGCGTTGAATTTTGCCGCAGAGGCGCAGAGGCGCAGAGGCGCAGAGAGGGAGAGGGATTGATGAAATGACGGAAAGCACGCCGCGACCTGGAAAACTTTTTTCTCTCAGCTTTCGCCTCTGCGTCTCTGCGCCTCTGCGCCTCTGCGTTAAAAAATAATCTCCCCCCGCCGCAGAACACCCGCGACCGACCACCGCCCACCGCCCACTGTTCACCAGTCTTCATCCCGTCTGAATGCTCGAAGTGATGGAGAACATGGCCGACAGGACGCTGAACAGCAGGAAGCCCACGAGCAGCGCCATGCAGATGATCATGGCCGGCTCGATCAGGTTCGTGACCACGCGCAGCGCGAGGGTCAGTTCGCTTTCGTAAGTGTCGGCCACATTCTTCAAGGCTCCGGGTACATCGCCCGTCTCCTCGCCGATCTTGATGAGGTCAATCATCAGTTGCGGGAAAATTTTGCTCTGGGCCAGCGGTTGCGCGAGCGACTTGCCATCCGTCACTGCCTCACGCGTTTTCGAGATGGCCTCCTTGATGATCGTGTTCGGCATGATCGCCTCGGTGATTTTCAGCGCGTTCAAAACCGGCACACCATTGATGAGCAGCGTGGAGAGCGTGCGCGCGAATTGTCCGAAAATGTTCAGTCGAACCACCTTGCCAAAAACGGGCGCCTGCAATTTCCAGCCGTCTATTTTCCGCCGCCCTTCCGCCGTGGCCGCGAAGCGTTTGAAGAGCAGCACCACGGTCGCGATGAGCAAGAGCATGAGCCACCAGTAGGTGCTGAACATGTGGCTGATGCCGACGAGAATCTGCGTGGCCATCGGCAGCGGCACCTTCAAGCCGTCGAAGATGGTGAGAAAGCGCGGCAGCATGAAGGTCATGAAGAAAATCACGATGCCGATGCCGACGCTCGCCACGACGCACGGATAGATGAGCGCGGATTTGAATTTCGTCTGCACTTCCGCGAAGCGGTTGTAGTGGTCGGCGAGACGGCGCAACACGTCCACCAGTGCGCCGGACTGCTCGCCCGCGCGCACCATGTTGATGTAGAGGTCGGTGAAGACGAGGCGGTTCTTCGCCATCGCATCGGAGAGCGAGCGGCCTTCCATGACTTCCTGCTTGAGCGCCTTGCTGATCTCGGCGGGGATGCCTTTCGATTCCAGGTGCGTCATCGAGTTGAGCGCGACGGTGAGCGTCATGCCGGAGTTCAGGAGATTGGCGAACTGCTGGGTGTAGGTGGCGAGTTCCTGGAGCTTGGGTTTGCGCGCCCGCTTCCGCGTCCACGAGGCGGGCAGAATGGAGCGCCCTTTCTGCCCCCCGGCCTGCGCGGCGGCGGCGGCCACGGCGCGTTGTCCGCCGTCCACCATGACCGGGACGAGGCCGAGCCGCTCGATTTGCACGAGCGCGGCGGCGCGGTCGGCGACATCCAGGACGCCTTGGACGACTTCGCCGGACTTGCGGCGGGCACGGTAAGAAAATTGTGGCATAGCTCGCACTCCGTAGTTGAACCCGGAATGTCGCGGAAAGTTGCAGGACACCGCAGATGGCGTCCAGCGTGGAAACAATTGGATGGGCGAAACTCGTGGGCTGGTGGCAGCCGAGACGGCTGCCCCCTGCGCTACGTGGGCGCCTCCCAGTCAACCTGCGCCCTTCGTCCCGGAAAACGCTTACCCTTGCTTCGGCGTCGCGCTGACTTTCAGCTTCAGCACCACCTCCTGGCGGATCAGGTCGTCGGCCTTGCCGGCGTATTTGATGTCGAAGTCGTTGCGGTTGAGGAAAAACTCCGCCGAGAGGTTCACCGCGCCGTTCGTGAAGAGGATGCTCGCCGGGAAGGAAATCTGTTTCGTCACGCCGTGCAGGGTGAGGTTGCCGGTGACGGTCGAGTTCGTCGCGCCCTTCTCGATGCCGGTGGTGACGAACGTGGCGGTCGCAAACTTTGCGGTGTCAAAAAAGTCCGCGCTCTTCAGGTGGCCGGTGAGGCGGTCGGCGTCGGCCCAGGTGGAATCCATGTCAATGACCACCTTGTTCCCGGCGGGCACGAGCCGGCCTTCGATCACGTTCAGTTCGCCGGTGAATTTCTTGAAGCCGCCCTTGTGGCTGCCGGTGACTTTCGAGCCGACGAAATCAATCGCGGAAGTTTCCGGCCCGAAGGCGTAGGTCTTCGCAATCATGGGCACGAGCGCGGGGGCGGCGTTGGAGGCGGTTTTGACTTCGGCAGCGGGGACATTTTCCGCCGGGTTTTTCGAGCAGCCGACGGCGACGGCGAGCGAGGTGATGGCAATCAGTGAAGCAATGTTGGTTTTCATAAGTTCCTTGTGCCGGTTTGTGAACGAAGCCTTGAGTTCGCGCAAGATGAAAACCAGTTTGCTGCGCCAGGCGCGAAGCTCTCGGTCACGCCATGGGTGATGACCACGTTGCCGCAGATCCAGTTCGTAATCGTGCAGGTGGTGTTCGTGGTGATCGTCCCGAAAACAAAATTAGTGGCGCCGCGTGAACTCAAAGCGGCGAGAAGGCCGGCCAACAGCAGTGCCTGGGAAAGATTACTCAAGTGTCTGAACACGCAGAAGCAGCGGACAAACTCTGCGGTGAATGGCCCGGCCGGCGTTCGGAAAAATTCTCGCGCCACACCGCCCCGCGTGCCACGCTGCGAACGAACCCAGACAGCTTATGCGTAAATCATTTCTTTGGCGGACGTTCCTGATCAGCGCCGTCGTGTGCGGCTTCATTGCGCCCGCGCGGGCGCAGCAGTCCGTCATCATCTCCGAGTTCATGGCCGCGAACGGCAACATCATCGCGGACGAGGAGGGCTTCTTCCCCGACTGGATTGAACTGCGGAACGTCGGCACCAACGCCGTGAACCTTGACGGCTGGTTCCTCACCGATGCCGCGAACAACCTCACCAAATGGCGGCTCCCCGCGACAAACATCGGCATCGGCCGCTTCGTCATCGTCTTTGCCGACGGCAAGGACCGCGCGGTTCCCGGCGCTGTCTTGCACGCGAATTTCAGCCTCGCTGCGTCGGGCGAATACCTCGCGCTCGTGAAGCCGGACGGCGTGACCAAGGCCACGGAATTTCCCGCGCCGTTCCTGCCGTCCATCGTCAACGTCTCGATTGGCTTCGGGCAGCTCTCGTCGAACTTCACCGTCATCGCCACGAGCGCGCCGGTGCGCGTGCGGATTCCGGCGGACAACGCGGACGGCACGAACTGGCTCTACGAAGGCTACGACGACAGCGCGTGGATCGCGGGGACCAACGGCGTGGGCTACGGCACGACCAATGCGGGGATTGATTACAGCAGCGCGGTGCTGCAAACGGGGCCGCTGGCTTACTGGCGCTTGAATGAAACCAGCGGCACGGCCTCGCCGAACTTGGGATCATTGGGCAGCGTGGTGAACGCCAGCTATCAGGGCAGTCCCACCTTGGGCGCCTCCGGCCCGCGTCCGCCGGCCTTCGGCGGTTTCGAGGCGAACAACAATGCTCCGAACTTGAATGGCACCACGGCGCGGATGCAGGTGCCGGACCACACCGGTTTTGATTTTGGCGCGGGTCCTTACTCGATTGCCATGTGGTTCAATCCCGCGAATGTGACCGCGCGCGGCGACCTCTTCACTTACAAGGTCGCTGGGAATGATTACGGCATCCACATGGCCTCCTCAGGCTCCGGCACGATCAGTGTTTATCACAATGCCTTCATTGGCACCGGCGGCAGCCTCGTGAACAACCAGTGGTACTTCCTCGTCGTGACCCGCCAGGCGGGTGGAACGGTCACCGCTTACTTAAACGGCTCGGTGCTGTTCACCGGCACCGACACGGCCGACATGAGCATCGCCCAGGATTTGGTAATCGGCAGCAACATCAACCCCACCCCCGCCACGCCCTCCGCACTGTTCAGTGGATTGATTGATGAACCGGCTTTGTGGAACCGCAATCTTTCCCTGGCTGAAGTGCAGACGCTCTATCAGGTCGGAACCAACGCCGCGTCCGGCGGGGTGGCCGGGTTCGTGCGCACGGACGTGGGACAAGTGATGTCCAACATCAACGCCACCGCGCAAATCCGTCTGCCCTTCGCCGTGTCGAACCCCACGAATGTCACCTCCGTGACCCTGCGCATGCGCTATGACGATGGTTTCATCGCCTACGTGAACGGCGTGGAAGCGGTGCGCGTCAACGCTCCCGTTTCGCCTGATTACAATTCCGCGGCGACGAGCGCACATTCCTCGGCGGTCGTGGAGCAATTTACTTTTGGAGCGAGCCTGCTCCGCGCGGGCACGAACATCCTCGCCATCCACGGCCTGAACGTGGCGGCAACCAATGAGGATTTTCTCATCCAGGCCGAGGTCATGCTCCAGACCACCACGGAACTCAGCCCCAACCCGCTTTACTTCACCGTGCCGACGCCCGGCGCGATCAACGGCGGCGGCGTGGCCAATCCCGGCCCGGCCATTCTCGCGCCCGCGCACACGCCGAACGTGCCGCTGGACGCGCAGGACTTGCTCATCACCGCGCGCATCGCGCCTACTTTTTCCCCGGTTTCAAATGTGGTGATGCGTTACCAGGTCATGTTTGGCTCGGTGATTGAAGTGGCGATGTTCGACGACGGCCTGCACGGCGACGGCGCGACGAACGACGGCGTGTTCGGCGCGAGCATTCCCGCCAGCGCCTCGACGAACGGCCAGATGGTGCGTTGGTATTTCCGCGCCACGGACACGCTGGGGAACGTCTCGCGCTGGCCCATCTTCGCCAGTCTCACGGAGTCCGCCGAGTTTCTTGGCACCATCGTGGACCCCACGAATGTGACCAGCAAACTGCCCATCGTGCATCTCTTCGCGCCGCCGACCGTGTTGCAACCGGGACCGACCACCACGCAGACGGGCGCGGACTCGCAGGCCGGCGCGCAGGTCTCGCTGTTTTACGACGGCGAGTTTTATGACAACATCCGCATGGAACTGCGCGGCAACAGCACAGCGGGCTTCAACAAGAAATCGCACCGGCTCGACTTCAACCGCGAGCACCTGTTCCGGCATCAGGCGGGTTTCCCGCGCATTCGCAAGACGTCGTTCACCGCCGATTACCCGGACCCGACGTACCTGCGGCAGGAGCTTTCGTTCTGGCTCTGCGATCAGATGGGTGCGCCCGCGCCGTTTTATTATCCGATGCGGTTGCAGTTAAACGGCGTGTTCTATCAGCTCGCGAATCACAACGACGTGCATGGCGAAGAATTTCTCGAACGCATCGGCTGGGATCCGAACGGCGCGCTCTACAACGCCGCTGGCCAGATCACGCCGGGGCAGGCCAGCACCGGCGGCTTCGACAAGAAGACGCGCACCTACGAGAACAACGCGGACTACGCCGCTTTCTCCACCTCCATCGGCGAAGCCATCAACGACGGCCAGCGCCGCACAAATGTTTATGAGCAGATCGATCTGCCCGAGTTCATGAACTACCTCGTGACCGCGCGGTGGATTCACGAGAACGATGATGTGTGGGCGAACATGAGCCTCTACCGCGACAGCGACGGTGATAAATTGTGGCGCATCCCGCCGTTTGATTTGAATCTCTCGTGGGGCGCGATCTTCGCGGAGGGCGCGGCTAATCTCTACACCGGCGTGCAGGCCACGAACGACCAGCACAAGTCGCATCCCCTCTACGGCGGCTCGCGCATCCAGGCGCTCAGTGGACCCGGCGGCGCGTTGAACCGGGTGTATGATGTCGTCTTCCAGGTGCCGGAACTGCGCCAGATGTTTCTCCGCCGCCTGCGCACGTTGCTCGACACGCACATCAAGCCGCCCGGCACGCCGACCAATTCCACCGTGCTGGAGCAGCGCATTCTCGCCGCGCGTGATTTGATCGCCGAGGAGGCGAATCGTGACCGCGCCTTCTGGGGCTGGCCGCCCGTGGGCGGGCAGAACAATTTTGCCCAAGGCATCGGCATCACCAACGCCGTGAACGATATGCTCCAGCAGTTCATTTATGCCCGCCGCCAGCATTTCTACGTGACGCACAGCATCACCAACACCGCGCGCCCCCTGTTCAACGGCGTGATCAATCCCGCCGCGAACACCGTCGCGGGCATCCCGGCCGCGCAGGCCTCGAACCTCGTCATGCTCATCGGCGCGATGGATTTCAAACCGTCCTCCGGCAACCAGGGCCACGAGTACATCCAGATCACCAATCCCAATCCCGTCGCGGTGGACATCTCGGGCTGGCGCTTGAACGGCGGCGTGGATTTCACCTTCAAGCCCGGCACGGTCATCCTCTCGAACGGCTCGCTCTACGTGACCGCCGATCGCAACGTCTTCAAGACGCGCACCGTCGCGCCGCGCACAAACCAGGCGCTCTTCGTCGTCGGCAATTACCAGGGCACGCTCGACGCGCGCGGCGAGATCGTGGAACTGCTCGACGAGAACAACCGCCTCGTCCACACCAACGGCTACGTCCCGAACCCCAGCCTCGCGCAGCAATATCTCCGCATCACCGAGATCATGTACAACCCTGGCCCGCGCGCGGGTGATGGCTATCCCGTCAGCGACTACGAATACTTGGAACTCAAAAACACCGGCCCGAGCGTGATGAATCTCATCGGCATCCACTTCACCAACGGCATCACCTTCGGCTTCACCGCCGGCAGTTTTATCACCAGCCTCGACCCCGGGCAGACCGTGGTGCTGGTGAAAAATCCGGCGGCGTTCGTGTCGCGCTACGGCCTCGAGCCGACCATCGCGGGCATTTACACCGGGGTGCTCGACAACGCAGGCGAGCGCGTGAAGCTCGATGACAACGTGGGCGAGCAGATTCTCGATTTCAGTTACAACAACACCTGGTATCCGATCACCGACGGACTCGGACTCTCGCTCGTCATCGTGAACGAGAACGCCGCGTGGGACACCTGGGGCAACAAATTCAGTTGGCGCCCGAGCAGCATCGAGGGCGGTTCGCCCGGCACGAATGACCCCGCGCCCGCCGTCTTCGCGCCCGTGCTCGTGAGTGAAGTGCT
The DNA here is from genome assembly GCA_043757045.1 of Akkermansia sp. Taxonomy (GTDB): domain Bacteria; phylum Verrucomicrobiota; class Verrucomicrobiia; order Limisphaerales; family SIBH01; genus JANNGC01. Next base: position 11,980 of record JAYVQC010000100.1, read on the forward strand.
CGCGAACAGCGCGCTGCCGTCCGTGGATGCCATTGAGCTTTGGAACAACTCCACCAACACCGCCGACGTGAGCGACTGGTGGATTTCCGACGACTTCTTCACGCCGAAGAAATACCGCCTGCCGGCCGCGACGACGATTGCGCCCGGCGGTTTCCTCGTCATTGCCGAGCCGCAGTTCAACACCGGTGGCACGAACTTTTCGTTCAGCTCGGCGGGCGATGAGGCTTACGTCTTCTCCGGCGACGCGGCGGGAAATCTCACCGGCTACGCGCACGGCTTCAGCTTCGGCGCGTCGCAGACCGGCGTGACGTTTGGCTACTACCGGCCGAGCGATGGTGACGAGCAGTTCGTGCGGCAGGCCGCGAACACTTTGAATGCGGCGAACTCCCTGCCCGCGGTCGGCCCGCTGGTCATCAGCGAAATCATGTATCACCCGACCGATGTGCTCCTCGGCACGAACCGCGTGGATGATCCGCTCCACGAATTCATCGAGTTGCAGAACATCACCGGCACGAACGTGGCACTCTTCGATCCGCTCGCGCCCACGAACCGCTGGCGGCTGACCGATGCCGTGACATTCACGTTCGGCACCAACACCATTTCTGCGGGCGGCTACTTGCTCGTCGTGAGTTTCGATCCCACGACGAATGCCGTCATGCTCACCTCCTTCCGCAACTGGTATGGTCTCACCACCAACGTCCCCATCGTCGGCCCGTGGTCCGGTGAACTGAACAACAACGACGACGCCGTGAAGCTCCGTCAGCCCGACGCCAGCGGCACGAACGTCACCTTCCCGCTCGTTGAGGAAATTCATTACCACGACATCGCGCCGTGGGATTCGGTGGCCGATGGCATTGGTGCGTCCTTGCAGCGCGTGGTGCTGGGCGACTTTGGAAATGATCCCACGAACTGGATCGCCGCCGCGCCCTCGCCCGGCGCAGCCTTCGCGGGCGGCGTGCCGCCCGTCGTCACGCAGCAGCCGTCGAACGCCACCGTCTTTGCCGCCGGCTCGCCCGGCTCGTCGCAGTTCTATCTGTTCGGCACCACGAACTTCACCGCCGCCGTCAGCGGCAGCGGGCTGAGTTATCAATGGCGCTTCAACGGCTCGCCCATCTACGGCGCCACCAACGGCACGCTCGTCCTCACCAACATCTCGCTGGCGAATGCCGGCCTCTACAGCTTCGTGGCCTATGGCAGCTCCGGCTCGGTGCAAAGCTCGAATGCCCTCCTCACCGTCGTCGCCCCGCTCACCATCACGCTCCAGCCCGCGTCACAGAACGTGCTCCCGAACGCGACCGTGAACCTCAGCGTCTTCGCCCAGGGCAACGGCGCGCTCCGCTACCAGTGGCGCTACAACGGCGCGAACATTTCCGATGCGACGAACGCGGCCTACAGTTTCAGCGGCGCGAACCCGGCGTTGAACGGCAACTACTCCGTCCGCATTGATGATGACTACGGCTTCCTCCTCAGCTCGAACGCGCTCATCACCGCGCCTTACATGTTCTTCACCTTGAACCCCACGAACCAGAACGTGATCCCCGGCACCAACGTCACCCTCGTCTCCGCCGTGCTGGGCTACGGCAGTCTCACCTACCAATGGCGCTTCAACGGCACGAACCTTCTGAACGCGACCAACGCCAGCTACAGCTTCACCGGCGCGAACCTCACCAACCATCACGGCAACTTCACCGTCTCGGTCACGGATAATTTCACGAACATTGTCAGCTCGAACGCCTTCATCTACGTGCTCGTCCGGCCCGGTTTTGTCGCGGGTCTGAGCAACATGAGCGTGCTCCAGGGCAGCACCTTCACGATCAATGTCGTCGTCACCGGAGCGCCGCCGATCTGGTATCGCTGGCTGCGCTCGGCGTCGGCCTTCGCGACCACCGCTGTCCCGGCCATCACGATCACCAACTATCAGGTCACGAACTTCCTCTCGAGCCAGTTCAAAGTCATCGCCACCAACACCGCCGCGCCCGGCGGCGTCTCCAGCCCCAACGTCGGCAGCGCCACCATCACCATGATCCCCGACTTCGACGGTGACGGCATCGCCGATGCGTGGGAAGCCGCCTACTTCGGCGACGCCTCGACGAACAGCAGCGCCAACGCCCTGCTCGACCCCGACGGCGATGGCATGACCAACCTCGACGAGTATCGCGCCGGAACCAACCCGACCAACGCGGCCAGCTCGCTGAAGATCGTCTTCACCGCGACCAACGCCAACGTGTTCAGCTTCGTCGCGCAGACCAACCTGAGTTACTCCGTCCAGTGGCGCACCAACCTGACCGCGCCGACTTGGACGAATCTCACTGGCATCCTCGCCAGTCCGCAGGTGCGGACCATCGCCGTGGATAGCGTGCTCGCCCCGCCCGGCGTCGAACGCTACTTCCGCGTCGTCACGCCGCTCGTGCCGTAGAACTTGTCTGAGCAGATACCCGCGCTCGTGCCAGCCGAGGAAGCCGAGGGCGCGATCCTCGTCCGTGAGCGGACTCGACCAGTGGTTCTTGTCGGCCACCTGTTCGCGCAGGTCTTCGCGTTTGGTTCGCGTTGGCATGCCCTCGGAGCGCCGGTCTCCGAGTCGGCGAAAGGAGCGCCGAGCATTGCTCGGCACAAACGGGCCAGGACGGGTCCAATCCCGAGCAATGCTCGGCGCTCCGAAGACTACGACTTCTCCGGCAAAGCCAGCCGCCGATACTCGTCGCGGAACGTCGCGCTGCTGAACTGCCAGTCTTCCGCCGCCTGACACAGCCTCGCCTTCACCGGATTGCCTTCGATGTATCGGATGGCCATCTTCTCCTGTTCTTACTCCGCATGAAAGTGTCCCAATACTCGCGCTGCCAGAAGCCACCGTTTCGATTGAGGATTTTGTTCGCGTTCACGGCGGAAATGGATTTCCAGTTCTGAAGCATCTTTGCCAGCGGCCAGTCCCAGACGTGGACGAGCACATGGGCGTGGTTCGGCATCACGCACCACGCCAGGAGTTCGTAACGCTCGCCGTGGTGGAACTGCATCGCCTCCTCCACGAATCCAGCCACTCGCGAATCGCGCAGCCAGCATTCGCCGATGCCACGGTCGAGGTAGGACTCCAGTTGCTTCCGCCGCTCGCGCGCGTCCTCAATCTTCAGCAAGTGCTCCCACTCGCCGCGCCGCGAGGCAGGCAGCGAATCCACGAGTCGAAGCGTGACGAGTTGGACCAGCCCCGGCTTGTCGCAATGCGGGAGATAACCGCGCTCGTGCCATCCAAGAAAGCCATGGGCCTTGTCCTCGTCGGAGAGCGGCTCGTCCCACTTGTTCTTCTGGTAAACCAGTTCGCGCAGGTGTTGGCGCTTGGTGAGCGGTGGTCGGTGCACATTCATCGGAGCGCCAGCATCGCTCGGCACGGTCGGAGTAAAGCACACGCCCCACCGGCCAAGCAATGCTTGGCGCTCCACCCGCCGAAGCGTCGCCCCATCCCCGGAGCGCCGAGCATTGCTCGGCAGGAACGGTGCGGGATGTTTCGGGCCGAGCGATACTCGGCGCTCCATTCAATGCTCAACTTGTCTTGCCAGGCGTCGGCTTGAGGGCAAATGCGCTCACAGCAGAAATCTGTAAAAGAATGAGGAACGCAAGCGTGGCAGCTTTGCAATCGAGCGACTTGGCGGCAACAACTCCATGCGAGACCGTGTGCCGTGAAACTCCTTGGGGATTCTTCGGGTCGAACGCAGCAAAATATACTTCGGACAGATAGCGCTTGAATCTATCAGGCAAAAGAAGGCTGACCGGGGTGTTGACTGCGCCGCCAGCGGTGGCACTGACTTCAGCTAAGTTGGCTTGTTTGAATGACGGACTTGAATGCACCACCGACGCGTGTGTCCTCATGATTCCCTCGATTCGAGGATACAGGATGGCTGATGCGCTCAGGTAGTCACCGTTCGAGTAGTGTTTTTGGGCCGCGCTGATGAACTCGAGATGGGATGCCATGATTGGATCTTTGTCCCAAGTCGGCAATCTCTCGGCCAAAGATTGCAACAAGTCGTCGCGCATCGTGTCGAGCAGGTCGTCCAAAGGAAGCTTTTCACGTGCGCGTCCGAGCATCGACTTTATCCGTTCTTGCTTCAGGTGGACGAAAGGAAACCACCCTTGCCGAAAAATTTCATCCCACATGGAGTCCTCGATGGAGAAGATGTGCTGGAACAAAACTTGGATGTGACACTGAGCAAACATTCTTTCCAAGTCGTAGGAGCGAGGCTGGGCGTCCCCGGCGATGGGACCGAAATCAAAGAAGAGACCTTTGCGCCATCCTTGTGAAAAGACGTAACAGACGCCCGCGTCCGATGGGATGCCTACTGCGTCCAACTTTACGCGCTCAATGTCGAGAATGTTGTCCGCATAGACGGGGTCTCCCGCATTTACCTTGCCTTTGATTCGAGCAAGGACGGTGGGATGGAACTCATTGAAATAGACGGTTGCCGTCTGATCTTTGCGAATCACGACCAACAGATTGTTTGTTGTGGATTCATCAGCCTTTGCCTCAGGTGGCAGCCTCTTGATCACCTCGCGAGGAAACCCCTCCAGTTGATGAATCAAACTTTGCCCGTCTTCCGAAGAGAAGAAATTCCGGAAGCACACGGTAATTTCGCCTCCCTTCGGAGCACCTTTTAGAACGTAACCAGCCGGAAGGTGGTCGAGTTTGATTTCGTATGGCATTTCGTTGTGTCGTTCTGTTTGGAGCGCCGAGCATCATTCGGCACGGACCAACTCAACCATACCGTCGCCCGGCCAAGCAATGCTTGGCGCTCCAATGGCGGGAGCGCCGCCCGGTTCGCGGAACGCCGAGCATTGCTCGGCATGGGGCGCGTTCTTCGCTTCAGGCCGAGCGATGCTCGGCGCTCCAACGGCTACGCCTTCGCCACCAACTGACGCAACACATACGGCAGGATGCCGCCGTGCTGGTAGTAGTCGATCTCGATGGGTGTATCGATGCGGCAGATGACGGGGACGAAATCGCCGGAGCCGTCCTGGCGTGTGATCTTCAGCTCGAGTTCCTGCTGCGGTTTCACGGCGGGGCTGAGGCCGATGACGTCGTAGGTCTCGGTGCCGTCGAGACGCAAGGTCTGCGCGGTGGTGCCTTCCTTGAATTGCAGCGGCAGCACGCCCATGCCCACGAGGTTGCTGCGGTGGATGCGCTCGAAGCTCTGCGCGACGACGGCTTTCACGCCGAGGAGGTTCGTGCCTTTCGCGGCCCAGTCGCGGCTGGAGCCGGTGCCGTATTCCTGTCCGGCGATGACGATAAGCGGCGTGCCCAAAGCTTGAAACGCCATGGACGCGTCATAGATCGAAGTCGTCTTGCCATCAGGGCCAAAAGTGTTGCCGCCTTCCAGACCGCCGAGCATGAGGTTCTTGATGCGGACATTCGCGAAGGTGCCGCGCGTCATGATGCGGTCGTTGCCACGACGCGAGCCGTAGCTGTTGAAGTCGGCGAACTCGACGCCGTTCTCCGAGAGAAACACCCCGGCGGGCGAAGTCTTCTTGATCGCGCCGGCGGGCGAAATGTGATCCGTGGTCACGCTGTCGCCAAAAATGCCGAGCGCGCGCGCGCCGGTGATCGGTTGGATGACTCCGGGTGTCATCTCAAACTTGGTGAAGAACGGCGGCTCCTGGATGTAAGTGGACTGGCGGTCCCACTCGTACACGTTGCCGACGCTGGATGGGATTTCGTTCCACTTCGGATTCTGCGCGGCGAAGTCGGTGTAAAGCTGGCGGAAAATTTCCGGCTTGAGCGCGCTCTGCATGGCGTCGCGCACTTCCTGGAGCGTGGGCCAGATGTCCGCGAGGAACACGGGTCCCGCGCTGCCGGTGCCGAGGGGTTCGCTGGTGAGATCAATGTCCACGCGGCCCGCGAGCGCGAAGGCCACGACGAGCGGCGGCGACATGAGAAAGTTGGCCTTGATGTTCTGATGCACGCGCGCCTCGAAGTTGCGGTTGCCCGACAACACGCTGGCCGCGACGAGATCGTTCTTGATGACCGCGTCTTCAATCGGCGCGGCGAGCGGGCCGGAATTGCCGATGCACGTCGTGCAGCCGTAGCCGACGGTCTGGAATCCGAGGCTGTCGAGATACGGTTGCAGCCCGGTCTTGTTCAAATAATCCGTGACCACGCGGCTGCCGGGCGCGAGCGAGGATTTCACCGAGGAGTTCACGCTCAGTCCCTTCTCCACCGCCTTCTTCGCCAGCAAACCGGCGGCGAGCATGACGGATGGATTGCTCGTGTTCGTGCAACTCGTAATCGCGGCGATGAGCACGGAACCGTGGCGCAGTTCACCCTGCAAATCCGTCTTCGAGGCCCTCAGCACGTCGGGCGTGGGATGGTCGTTCATCATCTCGCGCTCCGTCTGGGGATTGGTGTTGTTGAGCTGCGCGTCGGCCACCGACATCGGTTTCTGGCTGCCGCCGGAAGCCTGGACGAGACGATCTGAACCGCCGAAGGGAAAAGTTTTCGCCAAGTCGGCGGCGGGTTTTCCAAAACCATTTTCGTGCACCGGCTTGCTGAACGAACTGATGAAGCTCTCTTTGAGTTTGTCCAGTTCGATGCGGTCTTGCGGGCGCTTCGGGCCGGCCACGGAGGGCACGACCATCGAGAGATCGAGTTCCACGACTTGCGAGTATTCGATCTGGCCCATCTGCGGAATGCCCCACAGGCCCTGTGCCTTGTAATAATTTTCGTAGAGGCGGCAATGCTCCTCGCTGCGGCCCGTGGCGCGGAGGTAGGTGACGCATTCGGCATCAACGGGGAAGAAGCCCATGGTCGCGCCGTACTCGGGGGCCATGTTCGCGATGGTCGCACGATCCACGAGCGGCAGCGCGGCCGCGCCGAGGCCGAAGAATTCGACGAACTTGCCGACGACCTTCGCCTTGCGGAGCAATTGCGTGACGGTCAGCGCGACATCGGTGGCGGTCACCCCTTCGCGAATCGCACCCGTCAGGTGAACGCCCACCACGTCCGGCGTGAGGAAATAAACCGGCTGGCCTAACATGCCGGCCTCGGCCTCGATGCCGCCCACACCCCAGCCGACAATGCCGAGTCCGTTGATCATCGTGGTGTGCGAGTCGGTGCCGACGAGGGTGTCGGGGTAGTAGATTGGAGCGCCGAGCATTGCTCGGCCAGAGGCGGCATCCTCTCCATTCGTGCCGAGCGATGCTCGGCGCTCCGAGAGCACGCCCTTCGCGAGATATTCCAAGTTGACCTGATGCACGATGCCAATGCCGGGTGGCACGACTTTGAACGTGTCGAAGGCTTGCATGCCCCACTTGAGAAACTGGTAACGCTCGCGGTTGCGGGAGAATTCCAAATCCAGATTGCGCTGCATGGCATCGCGGCTCCCGGCGAAATCCACCTGCACGGAATGGTCCACCACGAGATCGACCGGCACGAGCGGCTCGATGATTTTTGGATTCTTCCCGAGCTTCGCCACCACGCTGCGCATGGCCGCGAGGTCCACGAGCAGCGGCACGCCGGTGAAGTCCTGCAACACGATGCGCGCGACCACGAACGGAATCTCCGCCGTGCGCGCTTCGTTGGCCTTCCAGTTCGCGAGTTCCTTCACGTTCACTTCGTTGACCTTGAGGCCGTCGCAATTGCGGAGCACGGATTCGAGCACGATGCGGATCGAGACGGGCAGCTTGGAAATCGGACCGACCCCGGCGGCTTCCAGGGCGGGCAGCGAATAAAATTTCCCGGTCTGGCCGTTGCCCAGATCGAAGGTCTGGAGGGTGTTGAAAAGGTTATGGCTCATAAAATTTTTGTTCCGACGGCGCATCTCGTGCCGGTCGGGCGCGGGGAAAATGCGTGCCGCGCTCGCGCCAAGTCAAGCCGGGCGCGAATCGCAGAATTCATTGGCCGCGTTTGACCGAATTGAACTCACGCTTCACCAGCACCGGCCGCGTCCGACTCGACAAACGCTGAATGACTTTCTCCCTCTCCCAGCGGGAGAGGGCCGGGGTGAGGGTGAAAGCGTGTGAAGTCTTGGGGCGTGCGAATGTCACCAGTCGTTCCGTCCGTTCTCCCTCACCCCAACCCTCTCCCGCTGGGAGAGGGAGCGCGGACAGCGGAGCTGGCATTCGGACAATTCTCGCCGCGATTGATTGCGCTCAAGTCAATTCAGCCGCCGAGGTGGTAGTGTCCGAATTTGGAGAAGCGCACGAAGCGCGGGTTTTCCAACCCGCAGCAACGTTCAACGGACGGAGCGCGCCAGCACTTGCGAACACCGCTTTCCCTTGCACGTTGCTGCGGGCTGGAAAGCCCGCGCTCCGTCAAATTGGGACACGGCCGCCGAAGTCAGCCTACGCCTCAATTGCCGCGTCGTCGCTGAACAGATACCGCAAATCATCCAGCGTCAGGCTCTGCGAGAACTTCTCCTCACCCAGCACGTCGTCGGCGAGGGCGGTCTTCTGCTTTTGCAGGGCGCGGATTTTTTCTTCGATGCTGTTTTTGATCAGGAGACGGTAGGCCATCACGTTGCGCGTCTGGCCGATGCGGTGCGTGCGGTCAATGGCCTGGTTCTCGACGGCGGGATTCCACCACGGATCGAAGAGCACGACGTAGCTCGCGGCGGTGAGGTTGAGTCCGAAGCCGCCGGCCTTGAGGGAAATCAGAAACACCGCCGCGCCTTCTGCCGCTTGAAAATCTTTCACCAGTTGGCCGCGATTTTCCGTGGAGCCGGCGAGATAAAACTGCGGCCACTTCCTCGCCGTGATCTCGTCGCGCAGGATGTCGAGCATCTCCACGAACTGGGAGAAGACGAGGACCTTGTGGCCTTCCTCCATCAGCGGCTCGAGCTGATCAATGAGCGCCTCGACCTTCGCGCTGGGGGCTTTCGAGTCCGGCTTCACGAGACGCGGATGACAGCAAATCTGCCGCAGCCGCAGCAGCGAGGTGAGGAAGTGGAAGCGATGCTCGGCGAGTTGCTTCGGCGATTGCATCCCGAGGAGCATCGCCTGCGCGCGCTTCAACTCGGCGCGGTAGAGCGTCTTCTGTTCGCCCTCGATGTCGCAGAACAAATCCTCTTCTGTGCGGTCCGGCAGATCTTTCGCGACCTGCGACTTGGTGCGACGCAACAGAAACGGACGCACCCGCGCGGCGAGACGCCGCCGCGCAAACGGATCATCCTTCGCGTCGAACATCTTCGCGAACTGCGCGCGACTGCCGACCGAGCCGGGCATCGCGAAGGTCATCAAGCTCCACAAGTCCGTGAGACGGTTTTCAATCGGCGTGCCGGAGAGCACGAGTCGGTGCTGCGCGCGCAGGCCGCGCGCGATCTGCGCGGTGATGGAACTGGGGTTCTTGATGTATTGCCCTTCGTCGAGAATCACCGCCAGCCAGCGCACCTTGGCCAGGCTCTCGCCGAGCAGCCGAAGCTGATTGTAATTGATGACGTGCAAGTCGGCGGAATCGAGATGCGCCGCCATCGTCTTCAACTCGCCCGCGGTCCAGATTTTCACACGCAGCCCGGTGACAAACCGCTCCGTCTCCGCACGCCAGTTGTCCGTCACGCTCTTGGGGCAGACGACAAGGGAGGGCAACGTGCCTGTGCCCGTGCCCCCGGCGTCCCGCCGGGTGGGGGCGATCTTGGTCAGTGGAGTCTGTGGAACTTGCGAGGTGCTGTCGGCGGAGTCTGGCCCAACGTCCCGCCGGGGAGCCGGGGGCACCTGGGCCCGCAGGTATTCTAGCCACGCCAGGGTCTGCAATGTTTTTCCCAGACCCATGTCGTCGGCGAGGATGCCGCCGAAGTTGTTCGCCGAAAGGTAGGCGAGAAAGTGAAAGCCCTCGGTCTGATACGGACGCAACTCGGCGTGGATCGTCGCGGGCAAATCCGGCGTGACGCGCGCCTTGATTTCTCCGGCCCGCCGCTCGATCTGCTCGTACTGCGGCTCGTTGAGAAATTTCTTCGCCGCCTTGTCCGCGAGTTGCAGCGCGTGCAGGCGCTGCGGCTCGGCCGTCAATTCGCGCGGATTCAGTCCGAGCTTCGAAAGCTGCTCGTCATCTTCGGCCGTGAGATTGAACTGCAACCGCTTCCAGCCCTTGCCTTCGAGACGGACGTAGCCGCCGCGCGCGTTGAGCAGCAGTTTCAACTCGTCTTGGGTGAGCGTGGTGTCGTTCACGTCCAGCACCACGCGAAGATCGAACCAGTCGATGTCCTCGGCCTCGGCCACGTCGAGCTTCACGCTGCCGGCCACGGCCTCGGCGGTGAGCGTGGCGAGGTCGCCTTTCAATTCCACCTGCACGTGCGGCGGCAATGACTTGAGCCAGCCCGCGAACAGCTCGGGAAATTTCTTCGTCACGCGCAGGGTGAAGCCGCCGCGATACATCTCCCACTTCGCGTCGAGTCCGGCGAGGAGCAGCAGCGGACTGGCGAGCGCGCCGCGATCCGGGATGACGATGGTGCCATTCTTCTTCGCCTCCTTCTCCGCCAGCTTGCCGGCGCGTTCCCAGTTGAAACCGTTCCATGTTTCCTGCGCGCGTCCGTTCTCGTCGAGCACGCGCGGGAGGATGATGCAATGCTCCGAGTTCGCGCCCGGATACGTGGGCTGCAAGAGGCACTGAAATTGCAACGTCATCGGGACCACGCGCACACGGTCGCGCAGGCGCGCGGGCATCGGCACGCCGAGCGAATGCAGCAGCGTCACGCCGCCGCGCGTCTCCAAAGCGACGACGGGAATGCGGTTCTCGCCGCGCGGGTCGAGCACCGTGGCCGGCTGCGCCGGGCCGCGCAGCACCTCCGTGTCGGTCACGTAAAGCGGCGCGCGGCTGCCGAGCACGCAGAGCAGTTTCCCCGGCGCGCTGCCGTCCGCGCGCGCCAGGCGCAGGGAGTAATCACCATTCGCATCGGCGGGTTCGGTGAGCTGCCAGTGCAACGGCTCGGCGGCGAATTGAAACGGCTCGCCGCGCGGATTCACGAGATGCGCCGCCATGCCGGGCAGACGAAACAACCGCGCGAGCGCGCGCTGCGCCGCCTCTTCGTAATACTCCAGCGCGAGCCGCGCGCCATACATCAGCCGCTGCTCGAAGACGGGCCAGATCCATTCGCCCTGCGTGGTCAACTCCGCCTCGCCTCCCTGGAAACGGCGCTGCCACTCGCGCATTTGATTTTGCTTTAACCCGCTGAACCCGGCCTGGCCGGGCAGCTTCCATTCCAGCTCCGCGCCGGTTTCGCGCAGCGCGATCCGCAAATCAATTTGCTCCACTGACTCTTCGCTCGGCGCGTCCGCAGTGTACTTCGCGGCCTGGCCGAGCGCGCTTTTCCACTTCGTGATTTCCTGCACGCGCTGCCAGCGGCGCATCTCGGCGTCGAGTTCACTGAAGTCGGTGACGGGCTGGAGAAAATCAGGAATGATCTTGCCGCGCTTGTGCAGTTCACGCGCGAGGTAGAGCCAGAAGCGGCGCACCTTGTCCGGCACGGACGGCCAGATTTTCAACGCATCCCAACTGTAACCGCCGCCGAGCGGCAGCCCGAGTTCCTGAAAATCCCAGCCCGTGATGTGACCGCGCTGACGGCACTGGAGAAAGAGCTTGTTGAGCCGGACGAGAAAACTTTTCTCTGTGGCCGTGAGGTTGCGCGCGAGTGACGCGGCGACTTGTTCGGGGAATGACATCGAGTCATCCGCCGGCGGCTTCGCGGCGGTGGCGACGGACGGCAGGTCCTTCGCGCCCTCGGAGAGCGAACGCACGCTGCCCTGCGTGTGCTCGACGAGCAGCGCCTTGAGCGTGGCATAGACATGCTTGCAATCGCCGCCCAGCGGGCAAGAGCACTCCTCGCCGTCGAGGCCGTTCTCATCCAGCGCCACGCGCACCTGATAAAGTTCCGTGCCCTGCACATCCGCAAGGAACTCGCCGTCCTCCGGGCCGCGCCGCAGGTTCCGCACGCGTCCGCCGGTGAAATACTTTTCCCCGCGTGAGCGCGTGGCCGGAGACATCCCCGCCATCTCTTCGCGGATGACGTTGGGAGTCTTGAGCACAATCGGCAAATCCATCGGTGGGAATGTTCGGGGGACACGAGGCGGGGTGCAACCAGTTTGCTGCGGAGCGGCGGACAGCCATCTCCGGCATCCATCCTCGTGCTCGCCGTCCAGAAGCTCCGGATGAACACCGACAGCGGACAAGGCTGTCCGCTGCTCCGATGCTACTGAGGCCGCCCCCAGTTCGTGCCGGCCAGGGGCACGGGTTCGAAGATCGCAGTCTGGGCGCATTGGCCCACGCTGTTGTCGCCCCAAGCCCAGAGCGTGCCGTCGGATTGCAAACCCAGCGTGTGTTTGAACCCGGTGGCGATGGAGGCCCAGTTGGTGCCGTTGCCCACGCGCGTGAAGAGGTTCGTGCCAGTGCGGGTGCCGAGGCCGAGCTGGCCGAAGGCATTGTTGCCGGTCATCCAGACGGTGCCGTCCGCGCGGCGGGCGGCGGAGAAAAGTTCCCCGGCGGCGATGTGGGTCCAATTGGTCAGAGTTCCCACTTGCACGGGCTGGCCTGAAGTGTCGTTGGTCCCCAGTTGTCCGCGTGAGTTCGATCCCCACGCCCACAAAGTTCCGTTCTGCTTCAAAGCCAGCGCGTGCGAGAGGAGAATGTGCGACTTGGCGTTGGCCACCTGCCACCAGCCAAAGGTGAAATTGACTTGCTGAGGTGAAGTGGGACCGGGAGTTCCGATGCCGCCCACGGCTCCGCCCCACTGGTACAGCGCCCTGCCGAAAACACCGAGCGAGGTGTAGTAGCCTGCCGAAAAGTTGGTGCAGGTGGACGGGCCGTTCACGGCTACCGGAAAATTTTGAGTTGTGTAGAGATCATTGTTACCCAGCTCGCCCCGCGCGTTCCGGCCCCACGCCCAGAGCGAACGGTTGGCTTTCATGGCCAACGAGTGCTGCCAGCCGGCGGAGATTTTCACCCAGTCCGTGTCCACACCCAATTGCGTAGGGACGTTGGTCCACACGTCGCTGCCCGAAAACACGCCATAGAGATGCTTGCCCCACACCCAAAGCGTGCCGTCGGTTTTCAGCCCGACCGAATGATCGCCACCGCCGGAGACGGCGACCCAATTTGAACCCTGCACCAGGCGCGGTGTCGCGCCATAATCGAAATCGCCTACCCCGAGCGCGCCGAACGGATTCGCGCCCCAGGCCCAGAGCGTGCCGTTGGATTTCATGCCGAAGGAATAGAGGTTGCCAATCGCGGTCGCCGCCCAGTCCGCGTCCGCGCCGACGCGCGTGGGTTCTTTCAACAGGGCGACGGTGCGATTGCCCACGCGTCCCAGCGAGTTGAATCCGAAGGCCCACACGGTTCCATCCTCATGCAGTGCCAGGGTGTGTTCGTCAGCGGCGAAAACCGCGAGCCAGCCGGTGTTGGTGCCGAAACGCGTGGGCACGTTGGTGCTGCGCAGGCCATTGCCTTGCGGCGCATAGCCGTTGTTCCCGCCCCACCACCACAACGATCCGTCGGTCTTGAGGCCGACCGAATGATAACCGCCGGCGGCCACGGCCGACCACGTCTCCAAACCAACCCGCGTGGGCGTCGAGGGAGATGAATTCCCCAGACCGAGTTGTCCCTCGACAGCCGACTGGCCGGTATGGGCCCATGCCCAAAGTGAACCATCCGTCTGCAAGGCCAGCGCGTGGGCGTAACCAAACGAAAGGGAACTCCAGTTCGTGCCGCCCGCGCTCAATGCGGAATTTTTCCAAACCGTTCCATCCGATTGAATGGCCCAATGACCGGTTGAATTGTCATCGCTCACGGTCAGCGAGTGGTTCGTGTCCACGCGCTGCGCGTTGGTGAAACTCCCCACGAATTGCCAGCGGCTGCCATCGGCTTGGAGCGCGGTCGGATTGTTTGGCGGCGTGCCTTTGGGCAGGCCGATCCAGTTTTGGTTCGTGCCGATCTGCGTGGGTGTGAAAACGTTTCCCGTGTGGCCCTGGCCCCAGAACCAAAGCGTGCCATCCGACTTCAAACCGTACGAGGTATTGAGCGCTCCAGAGACGGCCAGCCAGTTGGTATCAGTGCCGATCTGCGTCGGAGCGTTCGTCTCGGAAAAGGAAATTGAGCCTAATTGCCCCGCCGAATTATCGCCCCAGCCCCAGAGCGTGCCGTCCTGCCGGATGGCCAGCGAATGTTGCGTGCCCGCCGCGAGCACCGGACGCCCGCGCACCGCGCCGCTGCGATAACTCTCGCGGCGCGCGTCCACGCGGTCGGGCTGGCCGTTGCCGTTGTGGTCCTCCTCGGCGTCATTTGGATTCAGCGCCGCGCCGGGCTGGCGATAAGACAGTTCAAATGCGTCGGGCAAGCCGTCGCCGTCCGTATCGCGCCTCGAGGACACCAGCACTTTCTCCACCCGGTAAAATTGCGCGGCGTTCGTGGCGTTGGTGTCGGAGAGAACTCCGGGAGCCGTGACGCCGAGCGAGAGGTCGGTGACGAACCGGATGTCGGTGGGCGTGTCGCCGCGCCAGAGGATGTAGTAGAAGCCAGGCTCCTTGCTGAGGCGCACCTCCGCGTGTGCGGCTTGTTTTTGCAAATGTTCGATCCGCAATTCTTGCCCGCTCGTGCTGCTCAAGCACAGCCGTCCGACCGCCGCGCCGAATGAAATGGTTTTGATGAAGTTCACAAGCTGTTGCCCCTTTTTGTCTTGGACAAATGATTAACACGCAGGCGTGGGAGTGTCATGGGTGAAGTGTGCAGGGCCGACGCAGCCAAAAGTGCGAAGGCAAGCACTGTGCCGAGCGACGCCCAACCGCAGGCAGCCGCGAAGGCCGCGCAGGGTCCGGCCATCAAATCCGGGACACGCCGGTTGGAAGGCGGCGTGTCGAGAGCCCGCTACAGCGCGCTGTCCGCCCGCTCCTCGGTGCGGATGCGCACCGCTTCCTCCACCGTGGTGACGAAAATTTTACCGTCGCCGATCTTGCCGGTTTTGGCGCCGGCGATGATGGCCTTCACGGCAGCATCAATCTGCGAATCAGGAAGCACCAGTTCCACTTTCACTTTGGGCAAAAAATCCACGGTGTATTCGCTGCCGCGATAAATCTCGGTGTGGCCTTTCTGGCGGCCGAACCCTTTGACTTCCGTGACGGTCATGCCGACCACGCCGATTTCGTTGAGGGCGTCCTTCACTTCATGGAGCTTGAAGGGCTTGATGATGGCTTCGATTTTTTTCATGGCGGGGGAGGGGCTTGTGTTCAGTCGTTGTAGGCTTTTTCGTCGTGCTCGGAAAGATCGAGGCCGATGTCCTCCTGCTCCGAGTTCACACGCAGGGCGCCGGTGGCCTGGACGATTTTCAAAATGAGCCAGGTTGCGACCGCAGAAAAGGCGGCCGTGAAGAGCACGCCCTTCAACTGGTTGAAGAACTGGCCCGCGCTGCCGGCCAGCGACACCGCCTGGCCGTTCACTTGAAAGGTCGTGGCGATGGCGGGGTTCACCGCCGCACTGGCGAACACGCCGCACAATAACATGCCCACCATGCTGCCCACGCCGTGGATGCCGAAGAGGTCGAGCGAATCATCGTAGCCGAGCTTGGCCTTCAGCTTCGTGACCGCCAGCAGGCAGACAACTCCGCCCGCGAGGCCGATGACAA
This sequence comes from Akkermansia sp., assembly GCA_043757045.1. Classification (GTDB taxonomy): domain Bacteria; phylum Verrucomicrobiota; class Verrucomicrobiia; order Limisphaerales; family SIBH01; genus JANNGC01. The sequence goes on from JAYVQC010000100.1 coordinate 27,555, forward strand.
AAGCCGCTGGCACGGTGACAAAACCGGAAGCGGGCGTAATGGTCGCCAGCCCCGCGACAATGCCTGAGGCCACGCCCAGCACACTCGGCTTGCCGCGCAGCATCCACTCCGTGACGCTCCAACTGAGCGCGCCGCCCACCGCCGAAAAGTGCGTGGCCGCAAACGCGCTCGAGGCCAGACCGCCTGCCGCCACCGCGCTGCCCGCGTTAAAACCAAACCAGCCGACCCAGAGCAGGCCAGTCCCGATGAGACAAAACACCACGTTGTGGGGGAAAATCGCCTCGCGCGGAAAACCCTGCCGCCGGCCCAGCACCGCCGCGCACACGAGTGCCGCCACGCCGGAGCTGATATGCACCACCGTGCCGCCCGCGAAATCGAGCACCGGAATTTTTCCGCCGAGCGCCCAGTTGAACAGCCCGCCCTGACCCCAGAGCATGTGCGCCAGCGGCAGATACACCACCGTGATCCAGAGCAGCGAGAAGAGAACGAAAGAGCGAAATTTCATCCGTTCGGCAAATGCGCCCGTGATGAGGGCCGGAGTGATGATGGCAAACATCATCTGGAACAGCATGAAGGACTGCTGCGGGACGGTGGCGGCATAAGCCGCGTTTGGCTCCGCACCGACGCCCTTGAGCAGGAAGTATTGCATCGGATTGCCAAAGAAGGCGTTGCCTTCGCCAAAGGCGACGCTGTAGCCGAAGACCATCCACACCAGCGACATCAGCGCCATCAGGAACAGCGTCTGCATCATCGTGGCGAGCACGTTCTTTTTTCGCACCAGGCCGCCGTAGAATAAAATCAATCCCGGCGCGCTCATCATCAGCACCAGAGCGGCGCTGACCAGCAGCCAGGCATTGTCGCCGGAATTGAGGCCGGCCTGCGCCGCTTCCAGCTTCGCCAGACGCTCTTCCACGCTCACCGGCTTGATCTCCGCCGCCTGTGCCAGGCCGGTGAACACGGCGAGAAATGCCAGCAATGAAAATAAAGACGCAAACTTGTGAATGGCTGTCATGGGTGGCGTGTTTAGACCAGACTCCCCGCGGACTTGTCAATGAAGGCGTCTGCAAGGGGTGTGATTAGAAGTGGCGGTCAGTTGCGGGCGGGTTGGGGTTGAGTCCAGTAGGAGTCCCAGCGTTGATTGGCGCGGGCCACGCGCAAACCCA
>JAYVQC010000101.1:0-7753 GCA_043757045.1 Akkermansia sp.
CGCACTCCAAACGCTGTCGCGCAGCACCAAGCGCCTCGACTTGCGCGGAGCGTTTGGAGTGCGGTCGCTTTAGCGCCGCTTTCCCCCCACGGACGACCAGGCCCGCCGCTCAGGGCAGCGGCGTGCCGAGGATGCGGTAGAAGCGTTGCGGTTCGCCGCGCGGGATGGCGTCGTTCACGCAGTTGTTGGTGCCGGTGCCGGGCAGCGGGCTGCCGAGGTTGAGCCAGGCGTTGGTCGTGAGGGCCGACTGATACTGCACCTGGTATTGCTTGTTGCTTTCGGAAGTCCAGCAGACCTCGACCTGCGAGAAGCGCAGCGTGGCGTGTGGGAGCGAGGGGACGGCTTGAAACATAAAATTCCCGCCGAATAGGCCAACAGTACCAGGTGGTTCGTTTGTGTTGGCGGGCTGGGAGGGAAACAACAAGCCGGAACCAAAACCACTGCCCCTTCCTTCCAACCACTGAATGCCGGGCGCATTCGTGAAACCCGTCGTAGTGCTCGGAACGCTGAACATATAGGCATCGTTGGTGCTGCCGCTGGGACCGTAGTCGGAAGCTCCGACGATGTACTCGGTGTCTTTGAACAGCCGCACGGGCGCGATGTTGACATAGCGAAAGTGCCCCTCCAGGTACGCATTCACGCCCGCCGGGACCGTGGCCGTCACGAGCGGGGTTCCTCCGCCGACCGGCCAAATCGCCACGATATGTGGTCGTCCGAGTCCATTTCCACCACTGTCGTAGGCGCCAAGGGCCGCCACTTCAATATCCGAAGCGGAGGTGACTTTGAATCGGTATCCCATTGTGGATGTATTTGCGGTGCCGCCGCCGTCTTCGGCGCTAATCCATTCCACGGCGGGCTGGGCTACAGCCAGCGTGGTGAACAGTATTCCGGCGAGGGTGGCGAGCAGCCAGCGGGCTTGGAGCAGTTTTTTCATAGGAGTCAGGGGTTTGGTGTCGTTGACGAACCGCAAGGGTGTGAGAGCGCGCAGGTGGCACGCTCGGCCAGCGGGAAGCAGCCGGCGGGCGAAAGAGGTTCCGCCAGAGCGACCGCAGTGCTGGAGTGAGTGAATCCTATCATGCGTGCAGTGGGGGAGTCTTACGCGGTACCCCCCCCCCTCCGGTCAAGCGGCTTTTGCCGGGCGCGAAAAAAATCCGGCGGGCCTGGCGCGGCACGCCGTCCCGAAAGCGGCGCTAAAGCGACCGCACTCCAAACGCTCCGCGCGGCACAAGGCGTCTGATGCTGCGCGCCAGCGTTTGGAGTGCGGTCGCTTTAGCGCCGCTTTTTCCTGACCATCAGACGTCGCAATAAGACGGCGGCTTGCCTCATTTCAGGAATGACAACGCGTGGCGAACCACCAACACTCCGCCCGCATGTTTTCACACGTTGTTATTTTTTGGACCGACCCGAACAAACCCGCTTCGGCCGATGCGCTCGTCGCGGGCGGGTTGGAGTATCTCAAGAACATCCCCGGCCTTTTGCATTTCCACATCGGCAAGATGGCCAAGAGCCATCGTCCCGTGGTGGACCAGTCCTACCAAGTCGCGCTGAACCTCGTGTTCCCGGACAAGAAAACGCAGGACGAGTATCAGGATCACCCGCGCCACTTGGAGTTTGTGGAGAAGGTCTTCAAGCCTAACTGCGTGAAGGTCGTAATTTACGACTTCGAGTGATGGCTGGAGCGCGGACTTTCCAGTCCGCAGCGATGTGGTGATGACGCCGCGCTCTCGAAAAAATCCCGCGCCTCACCGCAACGCGGCCTGCTGCGGACTGGAAAGTCCGCGCTCCATGCTCACCCCACGGCCAGTGCCGCGTCCGCTGCGCCCTTGTAGCCGAGCAGCTTGCGCTCCTTGATGATCTTGGCAACTTGCGGCGGGACCATGTCCTCCCATTCCGCGCCGCCGCCTTTGATCTTGCTGAGCACGTCGCGCGAGAAGACGGGTAGATACTCCGGGCGATAATCGAGGATCGGCTGGATGTAATTATTCTCCAGCAGATAGGCGTAAAGGTGCTGGAGGTGCGGGGCCACGCGCAGGTTGCGCGCGGTGATGATCGCGCCCGAGGTCGCGTCCTGGAGCGGATACACGTAGAGCCGTAGATCGTTTTTGAAGAGCCGCCCGAAGGATTCCAGAATGCCACCCTCCAAGTCGCCGTAGTATTTCTCGTCGAAAATTTCGCGCAGGCTCGGCACGCCCATGACGATGCCGATGTTCTTCTTGGTGTAGCGGAAGAGGTAACCCGCGAGACGGAAATACGCGCCGTAGTTCGAGATTAACACGCCCTTGCCCAGCGTGCCGAGGATGTCCACACGGTCGAGGAAGTCCTGGTGGTTGATCTCGCCGGCGTCGGTGAGGTTTTTCAGCGTCATCTCCATGAGCGTAACAAACTCCTCGCCCTGCACGCCCGGCTCCTGGATGAACTGCGCCTCCGCGTTCTTCAACATGTCGAGGGTCACGTTCGTCACCGGACGGAAGCTGCCGCGCTCGACGAGAATGGATTTTTTGTAAAGCACCTCGGCGGCCTGCACGACTTCCCCATCGGCGGTGAACATGGCGGCGTTCGTCAACCCATCCTGCACGAGTTTCAGAGTCACGAGGCGGTTGTCCACGCCTTTGAACGCGGGACCGCTGAACTTGATCATGTCCACTTCCACGCGGTCCACCGTGAGATCGTCGAGCAGCGTGCTCAGGAATTTATTCACATCGTCGTGATGGTAGAGCGCGCCGTGGAGCAGGTTCACGCCGAGCACACCGAGCGCCTCTTGTTGCTGCAAATTCTCCTTATCCCACATGCGGACGTGCATGATGATCTGCGACGGTTCGCCGCGCGGCTCGCTTTGGAAACGCACGCCCATCCAGCCGTGCCAGTCCTCGCGCCGCGAATAGCTTTGCGCCGCCACGGTGTCGGCGAAGGAGAAAAACTTGGTCGTGTCGCCGCGCTTGCCCGCCAGTCGCTCGTGCAATAATCCGTATTCATAGTCGAGCATGGTGACCAACCGCTGCCGGCTCACGTACCGATCCACATGACCGTAAATCGCGTCGCTGATGATCATGTCGTAGGCCGAAATGCTTTTGGCGATGGTGCCGGAGGCGCCGCCCGCGCGGAAAAACCAGCGCGTGACTTCCTGCCCGGCGCCGACTTCGGAAAAGGTGCCGTACTTGGTCTGGTCGAGATTGATCTGCAACGCCTTCTGATGCGTGCTGACATTTTCCTTCTTCATTCGCGCCGACGTTAGCGGAAGGGAACGGGTGCGCGAGGGGGAAATTTTTCTGAAAGACGGAGTGAAAAAGTAATCAGTGTTCAGTCATCAGTAATCAGTGAACACCACGGGTGACTGATTACTGATGACTGAACACTGATTACTTTCCGGCTCTGATCTGCCGCATTGCACGCGCCCCACCCTCCGGCATACTTCCCCCGTGAACGCCCCTGCGACCAACACCGTGCTCTACGACAGCGACTGCTCGCTCTGCACCTTCCAGATGCGCGTCGTCACCTGGATGGACTGGTTCAACACCGTCTCCCTGCTGCCTATCGCCGATCCGCGCGCGGCGGAAATCGCCCCACGCCTCACCCGCACCGACTTGCAGGAAGCCATTCACTGCGTGGCGAAGGACGGGAGAATTTATCGCGGCGCGCGTTGCCTGCGTTACATCGGAATGCGGATGCCGCTGGCCATTCCCTTCGCGCTCGTGATGTGGATTCCGGGCCTCATTTACGTGGCCGAAATTTTCTACCGCTGGATCAGCCGCAACCGCCATCTCCTGAGCCGCGTGTTCGGCTGCAAGGAAGCCTGCGCTATTTTCCCCGCCCGCCAGCGCGCGAACGAGAACAGCGTGCCGACCAGCGTGGAACGGCGTTAGTGGTGTTACCGCCGACAGAGATACTTCACGGCGCTGAACAATCCTGAGAAACGAAAGCCGGGATCGACGTATTTCTCGATCACGTAGAACGCGAAGTAATAGGCGCGACAGAAACACCAGATCACCACCGCCAGCAACACGCCGACCTTCAGCGTCGGCATTTCCAAAATCAGCAACACCGCCGCCAGCACGCCCACGACGAGGAAGAGCACGCCCTTGAACTTTATCCAGCGCGGGTCAGTGAGGTCTTTCATGGCGGAGATTTTTAACCACGGATGGACACGGATTCACACAGATAGGGAAAGCAGATCGCGCGCGCGGACAGTTGCCGGAATCGGTGTTTATCCGTGTCCATCCGTGGTTAAAAACTCCGCATGAGTGGGCAGGAAAATGGATCCGGCTTATTCCTTCCGAAGCACTGGCGAATCCTTCGGCACGATCTTCTCCAGATGCTCCCCCACCACGTGTTTCCAGATCGCGTAGCCCTTCGCGTTCATGTGCAGCTTGTCGGCCACGAAGATGTCCGGTTGCGGCGTGCCGTCCGCGCTCATCATGGCGGGGAACACATCAATGAAACTCAGACCGTCCTGCGTGGCGGTGAAGTCGCGGATCAGTTGGTTCGCCGCGCGCACCTGCTCGACCTGCGCCCAGCGCGCGGGATTTCCAGCGATGGAGATGTAGGCGAGGTGCGTCTTCGGCAATTTGGCCCGCACGTTCGCGACGAACGTCTTGAAATCCGCCGCCACGGTCTCCGCCGATTTCTTGGCGTTGATGTCGTTGCCGCCGGCGTAGAAGACAATCACGTCCGGCTCGTAGGGCAGCACGATGCGGTCGGCGAAGTAGATGCAGTCGGAAACTTGCGAGCCGCCGAAGCCGCGGTTGAGCACACGATACTGCGGCAAATCCTGTGTCAGCGTTTTCCACAGGCGGATGCTGGAGCTTCCGACGAACAAGATGGCGTGCTGAGGTGGCGGATTGGTTTTGTCGTGTGCCTCGAAGGCGAGAATTTCCTTCTCGAACGAGTTGGTCTTGGTCTGCGCCAGCGCGGCGCACGCGGCCAGCAGCAGCACGAGGAGGTGGAGTGGAATTCGCATGGCGCGAAGATAGCGACGGGGCAGGGCGGCTCAAGCACTCGCTGCACGGCCTGGCTCACCCGCGCGCGTGCAGCGCACTGCCGAGCAGATGGCCGAGCCACACGGCGACGAGGCAGAGCAGCACCGAGAGCAGCACATTGCCACCGGCGTGAAGCAACTGGTTCGAGCGAATCAGCTCCAGGGTCTGCACGCTGAACGCGGAAAAAGTGGTGTAGCCGCCGCACACGCCGATGATGAGAAACTGTCGGAAAGAATCCGTGCCCGCGAACCGCCCGCCGGGCACGCTCACGCCCGCCAGCACGCCGATCAGAAATGAGCCGGTTACATTTACGAACAACGTGCCCCACGGGAACGTCGCACCGAAGCGTTGCGCGATGGCGTTCGCCGCCGCAAACCGGGCCACGCTGCCCAGCGCGCCGCCCAAAGCCACCCAGAGATACGCGATCATGCAGGGCGTTCTTGCCAGCCGCGTCGAGGAATGTCACCGAGCAAATTCGCCTCGGATGTGCCCCCGGCATCCTGCCGGGTGGCGGCTTTCTGACGACGAGAACTGCTCGAAAAAGGAGTGACGAAGGAAGTTGTTGAGCACCCACCCGGCGGGACGCCGGGGGCACGCTACTGCCAGTGCTTCGGCTCGATGTTCGGGAACAAATTATCCCGGCCCTCAATCCGCAGGAGCCACTCTTCATCAATCTTCGTTTGCGTCAGTTGCTCGTGCAGCGCGATGAATCGGAGCAAATGATCCTTCACGCGACGCTTGGCGTATTCGGGACTGGTGCCGGTGCGGAGAATGAACGGCCAGTCGCTTGATTGCGCGAGGAGCAATTCGCGCGCGGCCTGCTGGAGAGCGCGCGCGGTCAGTCCGGTGGGGTTCGGAAATTTTTTCACCAACTCGGTCATGCGCGTGGCCGCAATGTCGAGGTGCGGGAGAATCCATTCGTTGCGCTCATTGAGCCAGACCTTCCAGTAGCCTTCCTCGCCCCAACTCGACGCGGCGGGCTGCGCGACTTGCTGGGTCGGGTTCTGCTGAAGGTACTCGTGCGGCGTGGTCAGCTTGACGATCTGCTGATCGAAAACTGTTTTGCGCACGAAGTAGTCGAGGAACTCCGGCCCTTCATACCACCAATGGCCGAACAGTTCGGCGTCGTAGGGCGAGAGGAGGAGCGGCGGGCGGTCCATGATTTCCGCGAGCCGCGAAATCTGCGTCATGCGCGCTTCGAGAAAATGTTGCGCGTGTTGCGCGGCGGTTTCAAGCGCGGCGCGGCGGTCATAGACGAGCTTCTCGCCCGCGCCGCCGGTGATGGCGTGATACTTGATGCCCGTGAAAGTCCGCACGCTGTCCGTCGCGAGATGCGGGCGCACGTAATCGAAGTCGAGGTCGAAGCCGATGTCGCGGTAGAAGTCGCGGTAGCGCGCGTCGCCGGGATAGCCCTCGTGTTTGCTCCACACCTGCTTGGCCGAATCGAGGTCGCGCCCGAAGGCCGCCAGCCCGTTCTGCGTGAAGATGGGCGCGAACACGCCGTAGCGCGGGCGCGGCTTGGCGTGCAGCACGCCGTGCGTGTCGATGATGAACCAGCGAATCTCCGCCTCTTGCAGGACGTGCTCCACGCCATCGACGTAAGCGCACTCGGGCAGCCAGATGCCGCGCGGGTTGCGCCCGAAACAGTCGCGGTAATGATCGCGCGCGGTCAGGATTTGCCCGCGGATGGACGGCGGGTGCCCGGCCAGCAGCGGCAGCAATCCATGCGTCGCGGCGGTGGTGATGATCTCCAGCGTGCCCGCATTTTGAAAACCCGCTAACGCACCCACGAGGTCGCGACCGTAATTAAAATACGCGTTGCGCAGCCGCTGGAATCGCTCGTGATAAAACAACGCCAGCCCGTGATACGCGCGGTCCCAGTAGGTGCGGTGAACTTCCTTCTCGCCCAGTTCAATCAGCCCGTTCAAATGCCGCACGTAACGGTCTTGCAGCAGCGGGTCGCGCAACATGGCGCAGAGCGTGGGCGAGAGACAGAGCGTGAGCCGGGTATCCATGCCATCGCGCCGCCAGCCTTCGAGCACTTCGAGCAGCGGGAGGTAGGTCTCGGTCACGGCCTCGAAGAGCCATTCCTCTTCGAGAAATTTTTCGTGCTCCGGATGCCGCACGAACGGCAGGTGCGCGTGCAGGACGAGGGAAAGGTAGCCTTGCATGAAAATTAGTTGGCGAAGCCGGAGCCGATGGTCGCCGCCACGGCTGCGCGGTCGCCGTGCGGGTCGGTGCGGGGTTGCACGCTCTGGCTCACGGCGCAGAAATTATGGCTCTCGTCCGGTGATGTCGAGCGCCTAGCGGGCGTCGCCCAGTTTTCGATTTTGGATTCACAACGTTTCCCGCACAGTGCGCCCATGCCAACACAGTTTTCATTGGAACACATCGGCCTCGCCGCGCAGGACACCACGGCGTTGAAGGACTGGTATGTGCGCTCGCTCGGCGCGCGCGTCGTCTTCACGAATGACGAGACGCCGCCCGCTTACATCATTGAACTGCCTGGCGGCGTGTGGGTGGAAATTTATCAGGGCAACTACGCCGTGAAAGAAAGCAGCGACAACAAGCTGCAAGGCTGGCGGCATCTGGCATTGAGCGTCGAGTCCATTGAGAACGCGCGGCATGAGTTACAGAGTCGCGGCGTGAAGATCACGGAGCCGGTGAAACCAGCGGGTGGCGGCGGACGTGTGCTGTTTTTTCAAGATCCCGAAGGCAATTTGCTGCATCTCGTCGAGCGCGCGTCGGACTCGAAGCTGCGGCGGCCTTAGTCGTAGCGG
>JAYVQC010000102.1:0-7745 GCA_043757045.1 Akkermansia sp.
GCGCGCGCGGAGCGACGACGCCCCACCAACGCCCGCAGTTGATCAAGAACAGTGTGAAGATGCGCACGGAGCCAAACCATCCAACCACAGCGTGACGAGTGAGGAACCGGTGCCGCGCCAATCAGTCTGCTTCCCATTCATGTGCCTCAATTCGTCTGCCAGTTCTGCTCTCTGAAAAAGTGGCAGACGAATTGGGGCCGACGAATGGGAAAATCCGGCCCAGACCAAAACCATTCCTACCACAATTTCCTCTGGCGAAAATTCCGCGAACCACGCCCAATGACGCCGCGCCGCCTGCGCAGACGCACGCAACATGAAACGACAACTGTCACCCGGCTGGCTGCTCTTCATCCTCACCGGGCTGAACCTCCTCAACTACCTCGACCGCTACGTGCTCTCCGCCGTGGCGCTGCCGTTGCAAAAAGAACTCGGCCTCAGCGACGGCCAGGCCGGGCGCATCGTGACCACGTTCATGATCGGCTACTTCCTCACCTCGCCGCTCTTCGGCTATCTCGGCGACCGCAGCTCGCGCAAATGGCTCATCGCTGGCGGCATTTTTGTCTGGAGTCTCGGCACGGTGTTGACGGGTTTCGCGGGCACGTTCGCGGTGCTACTCGCCTATCGCGTGCTGGTGGGCGTGGGCGAAGCCAGCTACGCGACCATCAGTCCAAGTTTGATTTCGGACTCCTATCCCGCCGCGCGACGGAACATGGCGCTGACCATTTTTTACGCGGCCATTCCCGTGGGCGCGGCGCTGGGAAATATTCTGGGCGGTCACATCGCGGAGGCGAGTTCGTGGCGGCACGCCTTCATCTGGGCCGGTGCGCCAGGACTCGTGCTCGCGTTAGTGCTGCTGCCGTTTGCGGAACCAAAACGCGGCGCGCAAGACGCGGCGTCTCCCGCCGCGCACGGTGGCACGCCCGGCTTCAAGGACGTGCTTGGCCTGCTGCGCCTGCCGGACTACCTGCTCGTGGTGCTGGGTTACACGGCGTACACGTTTGCGCTCGGGGCGTTTGCGTTTTGGGGACCGGCGTTTCTCTCTCGCGTGCATCAGGTGCCGGAGGCGAAGGCCGCGACGTTTTTCGGCGCGGTGCTGGTCGTGGCGGGTTTGCTCGGCACCTTGCTCGGTGGCTGGCTGGCCACGGCGTGGCAGAAGCGCACGCGCGCCGGCTACGCGCTCACGCTCGGACTCTCCGTGCTGCTCGCCGTGCCGGCGGCCACGCTGGCGTTTGTCTTCGACGACAAGTCCGCCTCGATGGCCTGCCTCGCCACGGCCATGTTTCTCCTCTTCCTGCCCACGGGACCGATCAACACGCTCATCCTCGAATCCGTGCCGGTCGCGTTGCGCGCCAGCGGCATGGCGCTGTCCATCTTCGTGATTCATCTCTTCGGGGACATGTGGTCGCCCGAACTGGTAGGCCACGTCTCCGATGTGTTGCGGGATCAATTTACCGCCGCGCAGAACAGCGCGCTCACTCCGGAAGCCGTGGCCGTTCTGGCCAAAGCCCACGGCTTGAAGCGTGCCGTGCTCATGCTGCCCGTGGCGCTGGTGGTGGCCGCGCTGCTCTGGCTCGCGCTGGCGAGCCGAATGCGGAGGCCGACGGAATCCCGAGGCGCAGGCGGAGGATGACCGGCGCGGAACAGTGAGAAGCGCCTGCGGCGGGCGAGACGCCCGCGCCCCGCTGTCGCAGGCTCCTGACGCAGCAATAATGGCAAGACACATCCGGAGCGTTTGGATTTTGGCATTTGGAATTTCAAATCCCTCTCCCTTACGCTCAAGTCTCGTTTTCCAATGAAACCCATTCAGAATATTTCGGTGTTCGGTCTTGGCAAACTCGGCGCGTGCATCGCGGCGACGTTTGCGGCGCGTGGATTCAATGTCACCGGCATAGACATTGACGCCGAGAAGGTGAACCGCCTGAACGCCGGCTTGCCCCCGGTCGATGAGCCGTTGCTCGCCGAGACCATCGCCGCCGGGCGCGGGAATCTGCGCGCCACGCTGGATGTGCGCGAGGCCGTGGCCACGGATGTTTCCTTTTTCATTCCGCCCTCGCCGAGTCTGCCGGATGGCAGTTTCTCGAATGAGTATTTGTTGAAGGCCATGCAGCCGCTAGCGAAAGCCGTGCGCGAGGCCGGGAAGAAAGGCCACCTGTTCGTCTCCAGTTCCACCACCACGCCGAACGCCTGCGACTCCGTGCTCATCCCGATGTTGGAAAAGGAAACCGGCTGGAAGTGCGGGCCGGACTTTGGCTTCTGTTACAACCCCGAATTCATCGCGCTGGGCAACGTGATCAACGGGCTGCTTGATCCGGACATGGTTCTCATCGGCGAATCACAACCGGAATACGGCGCGGCGCTGGAAGCCGCCTACAAAAAATACAACCGGAACCAGCCGCACGTCGCGCGCATGTCCATCATCAGCGCCGAGCTGACGAAGATTTCGCTCAACAGCTACATCACGATGAAGATCAGCTTCACGAACCAACTCCGCATGATCGCCGAGCAGTTCCCGAAGGCGGACATTCACACGATGCTCGACGCGCTGGGCAGCGACTCGCGCATCGGGAAGAAATATCTGCGCGCCGGCCTGAGCTACGGCGGCCCGTGCTTCCCGCGCGACAACCGCCTCGTCGCCTACACCGCGCGCCAGGTCGGACTGAGCGCGCCCCTCGCCGAGGCCACGGATCGCGTGAACGAGCTGGCGAAGGAAAGCTTGCTGGAGCGTGTTGAACAGCACGTCACGAAAGGCGAAACGATTGTCATCCTCGGCCTCTCGTACAAGCCGGACACCTACATCACGGAAGAATCCGCCGGCCTGTTCCTCGCGCAGAACTTGAAGCGGCGCGGCCACAAGGTGCTGGTCCATGATTTCGGCGCGACGCCCGCGAACAGTCCGAGCCTGCATGAGTTTGAAGTCCTCGCCGATCCGGCCGCGCTCGCCGCGAATCCAAACGTGAAGGTCGCCGTGCTTTGCTGTCCGTGGCCGCAATACGGCGCGCTGAAGTTCAACGCGGCGACGACGGTGCTCGCGCCGTGGAAGGTGTGACGTAGGAGTTCAAGCTTCAGCTTGTTCCGAATCGACACGGCTTAAGCGTGAACTCCAGCTCAGCCTGAAACTTGGACTCTACTTCCCCTCCAGCTTCTCCATCGAAATGTTCGAGGTGAAGCTCGTGGCCGGTTTCATGTGCTTTTTCAAGATGCTGCTGCCCGAACGCAGGTCGAGCTTGCCACGATAGAACAGTTTCTGCGCCTGCCGCTTCGCTCGATAAACCACGCGCAGAATTTTCCCCGCCACACCGCCCGGCACGCCGTGCCGCGCGCGGATGATCGCCCCCTCACGCGCCATGTTGCGCGTCACGCGCTGGTCCGCGGACTGTCCGTGCTCGTGATAGCGGTAGTCCACGAGCAAGGCACGCACATGGCCCATGCGGCATTTCGCGCGGCCCAGTTCGAGGATGAAATCGAAGTCGCAGGAGTTCAGAAATTCCTTGTGCTTGTAGAGTCCCAGCCGGTCATGCACCGCCTTGCGCACGAACAGCGTCTGGTGAATCACATTGCACACGCCGCTGAAACGCAGCACGTCGTAATCAAATACCACTTCCTCACGCCGGTAGATTTCCTGCCCCGTGCCGTTCACGTAAACGATGTCGCCGAAGCAGCCGTCCCACTCGGGATGCGCCACGAACGCCTCGCCCACCGCGCGCAATGCACCCGCGCGAAAGCAGTCGTCCGCGTTCAGAATGTTCACCAACTCGCCCGTCGCCATGCCAATGCCCTTGTTCATCGCGTGGTAATGGCCCTCGTCCTTTTCCGAAATCCAGCGCAGGTGCGGATACTCTTTGATCAAGTCCACCGTGCCGTCCTTCGAGCCGCCGTCCACGACGATGTGCTCGAGGTTCGGATACTCCTGCCGCCGCACGCTCTCGATGGTGTCACGGATCGTGTGAATGCTGTTGAAGCACGGCGTGATGACGGAAATTTTTGGCAACGCTGACATTGCACGGAACCCTATCCGCCTCGTGGGGCGTGGTTCAACAGACAAGACGGGGCGCGACTTCCCCGCTCGTTGACATCAACTCGCTCACCCGTAGATTTCGCGCCCATGTCGAAAACGTCCGCGCCCAATGTGATTCGCCTCCGGGGCGTGCGGCATCACAACCTCAAAAACTTCGACCTGGATCTGCCCATCGGGAAGCTCATCGTTGTCACCGGACTGAGCGGCTCGGGCAAAAGTTCGCTCGCCTTCGACACGCTCTTCGCCGAAGGCCAGCGGCGCTACATCGAAACTTTTTCCCCCTACGCGCGGCAGTTCTTCGACCGCATGGACAAGCCGCAGGTGGACCGCATCGAGGGCATCCCGCCCGCCATTGCCATCGAGCAGCGCAACTCAGTGAAGTCCACGCGCTCGACCGTCGGCACCATGACCGAGTTGACCGACTACATGAAGCTGCTCTGGCCGCACCTCGCGCGGCTGCACTGCCGGAAGTGCGGAAAGGAAGTGCGGAAGGAAGCGCCGGCCCAAGTGTGGACTTGGGTAATGACGAATGACGAAGGGCGAATGACGAAGGGGGCGGCGGAGGCTCTCATCACGTTCGACCTCGCGCTCTCGGAGAAACTTCCCCTTGCAGAATCACTGAAGCTGATCGCGAACCAAGGTTACCAACGGCTGCTGGTGAACACCGCCATCGTCCGCATCGAAGACTTTGCCTCCCACCCCTCACCGCTCGCCTCTCACTCGTCGCTGACCGTCGTGCAGGATCGCGTGAAGCTTTCGTCGGAGAACCGCGCCCGTTTCATCGAAGGCTGCGAGCAGGCATTTCATTTCGGGAAAGGCAAGCTGACCATTCATGCCCTCGCGCCCGCCCCCAGTTCGTCATTCGTCATTCGTCATTCGTCATTATTCTCCAACCGTTTCCACTGCGCGACCTGCGACCTCGATTACCGCGAGCCTTCGCCCGCGCTGTTCAGCTTCAATCACCCGCTTGGCGCGTGTCCGACGTGCAAGGGCTTCGGGCGCACCATCACCATTGACTACAATCGCGCCCTCCCTGACCGCTCGAAGTCGCTCGCCGGTGGCGTGGTGAAACCGTGGCAGGTCGGCCACGGCCTCCAGTCGCAGAACGATCTCACGCGCATGTGCAAGGCGCGCGGCATTTCGATGAAGACGCCCTTCCACCAACTCCCGGCGGAGACGCAGCGCCTCGTCATCGAAGGCGATTCTGATTACGGCCAGGGCGAGGAGAACGAATGGCCGCGCGCGTGGTACGGCGTGAAGGGCTATTTCCGCTGGCTCGAAAGCAAGGCGTACAAGATGCACGTCTCCGTGCTGCTCGCGCGCTACCGCGCTTACGCGACGTGTCCCGATTGCGCGGGGAAACGGCTCCAGCCGGACGCACTGCTCTACCGGGTGCGCGGGAAAGTAATCAGTGAATCAGTCATCAGTAATCAGTCCCGACGCGCCGGCACTGGTTCACTGATGACTGATTCACTGATTACTGATTACTCCCTAGCCGACTTCTACGCCCTGCCCGTGCGCGATGCGCTGGCGTTCATCCAGAAGCTGGAGGTGGGGCGTGTCGCTCCGCGCGCGCCGCAGCGTGAGATGACACCACGGCTCGGTGCGGACACCGCGCCCTACCCGGTGCTTTCGCCGCAAGCACTCGCGTTGAACGATGCGCGGCCGGAACAGTCTCCGCCCCGGCTCGACGTTCATGCTCCAGCCGTCCCGCGCGTTGCCGGGGCAGCGTCCGGCGCTCCTGATCCGCTGCGCTTCGCGCTTCAGGAAGTCCGCGCGCGGCTGCACTACTTGAACGAAGTCGGCCTCGGCTATCTCACGCTCGACCGTCCGACGCGCTCGCTCTCCGGCGGCGAAACCGAGCGCGTGAACCTCACGACCTGTCTCGGCACCCAGCTCGTCAACACGCTTTACGTGCTCGACGAGCCGAGCGTGGGCTTGCACCCGCGCGACACCGCGCGGCTGGTCCGCATCCTGCAAGAGTTGCGCGACCTCGGGAACACCGTCGTTGTCGTCGAGCACGAGCCGGCGGTCATGCGCGCGGCGGATCACCTCGTGGACCTTGGCCCCGGCCACGGCGAAAGCGGCGGCGAAGTGATATACGAAGGCGACTTCGCCGGCGTGCTGCGCGACGCGCGTTCGCTCACCGGGCAATATTTGTCCGGGCGCAAACAGATTCCGCTGCGTCCGCCGCGTCCCGTGAACGCGAAGACGCCGAAACTGCGTTTGGAAAATGCCGCCGCGAACAATCTAAAAAATCTCTCGGTGGAAATTCCACTCAACCGTTTCGTCTGCCTCACCGGCGTGAGCGGCTCCGGCAAGAGCACGTTGGCGCGCGATGTTCTTTATCCGTTACTGCAAGAAAAAATCGGCGGTGGCGGTACATCGGCTCCGTCCGCCTCGGACGGCGAGACTTCCGAGGATCAGAACGCCGACGATTCAGAATCCCAAATCCCAAATCCTCAATCCTCAATCCTCAGTGGCTGGGAATCCCTCGGCGAAGTCGTGCTCGTGGATCAGTCGCCGCTCGGCCGCACGCCGCGCTCGAATCCCGCCGTGTACGTCGGCGCGTTCGAGCCGATGCGCGAACTGTTCGCCCTGACGGAAACCGCGAAGCAGCGCGGCCTGAACGCCAGCGCCTTCAGTTTCAACTCCGGCCAGGGCCAGTGTGAGAAGTGCCGTGGCGCGGGCTTCGAGAAAATCGAGATGCAGTTCCTCAGCGACATCTTCGTGACCTGCGCGGAGTGCGGCGGACGGCGGTATCGCGGGCACATTTTGGAGATCAAAGTGGAGGCGAAGCGGGTGGGGAAAGTAATCAGTGAATCAGTCATCGGTAATCAGTCTGGGAAGCGGCCATCGTCCGGTCGTCCACTGATTACTGGTTCACTGATTACTGATTATTTTTCTTGGAGCATCGCCGACCTGCTCGACGCGACGATTGATGAGGTCGTGGATTTTCTGAACGGCCTGCCCGAGTCGCGCCATCGTGACCGCGCGCTGGGCAGCATGAAGCTCTTGCAGGATGTCGGCCTTGGCTATCTGCGCGCGGGCCAGCCCATCAACACGCTCTCCGGCGGCGAGAGCCAGCGGTTGAAGCTGGTGAGCCACCTCGCGGACTCGGTCGGGAGGGGGGGATACAAAAATGGGAACATCGAACATCGAACATCGAACACTGAACATCGAAGTGCGGAAGATGCAAAAAAGTCGAAGCTCTTCATCTTCGACGAGCCGACCACTGGCCTCCACTTCGATGATGTGCGCGTGCTCGTGGACGTGTTTCATCGTCTCGTGGACGACGGCCATTCGCTCCTGATCATCGAGCACAACCTGGAACTGATCCGCTGCGCCGACTGGCTGATCGATCTCGGGCCAGACGCTGGTGATGAAGGCGGGGAAATTGTGGTGGTGGGAACGCCGGAGAAAGTCGCGCGCGAGCGGCGCAGTCATACGGGAGCGGCGTTGGCACAGGGGGAAATTTCAAAGCCCAAAACCCAAAGCCCAAACAAACTCCAAGGTGCAAATTCCAAGTGACCGTTCGCCGTGGCTGGCCGTCATTCAGTTCAGGGCGCGATTAAACCCGAACTACGAAATCGGAATGGGTGGAACGGGCTACCAGCCCGTCCCGCCCGGCGACCAGCCGGGCGGAATGGAAGGGAGCTTTGTTTGGAACTGAACGCCCGAAACTTTTCCACATCCTCCTCCGTTCCGCGCGGCTGGTAGCCGCGCGGCA
>JAYVQC010000103.1:0-7704 GCA_043757045.1 Akkermansia sp.
CATCGCGGGCGTGGTGTGGCCGACCATGCCCAGATCCAACAGCGCGATGTGGCCACCATCGGTGATGAAGACATTGCCCGGATGCGGATCGGCGTGAAAAATCCCGTCCACCAGCACTTGCTTGAGATACGCCTTGAACAATTCTTCGGCCAGCGGCGCGCCTGGGATGTCGAGGCGGGCCAGCGGGCCAAGCGCGGTGATCTTGCGACCCTGGACGTAATCCATCGTGAGCACGCGGCGCGTGCTGTAATCGGGCACCGGCTGCGGCACATCGATCAGCTCGAACTCCTTCAGATTATTTCCCACCGTGATGAGATTCTGCGCTTCGCGTTCGTAGTTCAGTTCCTGCTGAATGGAGACGCGGAACTCTTCGAGGATGTTGAGGAAGCGGTGGCGTTTGCCGATTTCGGTGTGGGCGTCGAAGAATTCGGCGATCTCCGTGAGCACCTCGAAGTCTTCCGCAATCTGCTTCGCTATGTTAGGCCGTTGCACTTTCACGACCACCAGACGTCCATCGCGCAACGCCGCAGAGTGAACCTGGCCCAGCGAGGCGGCCGCGATGGGTTTTTCATCGAAGCGCGAAAACGCCTTGGAAATTCTGACCCCCAGTTCAGCGGTGACGATCTCCTCGACCTCGGCGAACGAAAAGGGTTTGACCTTGTCCTGCAACCGCGCGAGCGCCTTCAAGTAAGGTTCCGGCAGCAAGTCCGGCCGCCCGGAAAGCACCTGCCCCAGCTTCACGTAGGTCGGCCCCATCGCTTCAAGATCGTCGGCCAGTTGATCCGGCGTGACCTCTCCCTCCTTAGGCGGCTTGAGTTCTTTGGGATCAACAGACTCGTCGATGCCCATCTGCGTCACGAGATCGGAGCGTCCGTACTTCCAGAACAACTGCGCGATCTCTTGGTAGCGCTTAAGATGATTGGGCGAGAGTTTCATCGTAGATATACCCTTTCGAGCGCGACCAAAGTGGCAGTGAGCAAGATGGCCAATGCCACAACGACCACGCCGCGTGGGATGTGCAGAGCGTCGGCGAGCGTGAGCTTTCCGAGGTCGCCCCATTTCTCGACGGTCTTCTTCAACGTGCCGGAAAGCTCGGCATAGAGCCATGAACCGGCGACGAGTCCCGCCATACCGAAGAGCGCGTCCCAGCTTCCCTGACCAAGCGCGGCGGCACCGGTGCCGGGGCAGTAACCGATCAATGCGAAACCCGCGCCGAAGAGAAGTCCCCCGATGATGTTCGGACCGAGTTTGGTCGGCTTGATATGTAGATTGACCTTGGCGAAATGGTGCAGCACGAAGATGCCGACCATGCCAACGACGACGGCGGTCATCATGATTTTCACGACGGTCCAGTCCTGTAGCAGAAGCTGGCCGAGCAGGATGTGGTATTTGCCCACGCCGCCTTTTTGCAGCAGGAAACCAAACGCCAGACCAAAGATGACGCCGCTGATGAGTTGGCCGGGAGATGCAACGGGCGAGGGCTGTTGCGCATGGGAAGTTTTAACCGCTTTGCCTGGATCAATCATAAGAAAAAGAGCGGGATCGCCACCGCGATGCCGCCGATGAAAAAGCACACGACGGCGATCCACGAAGCGACGTTCAGTTGCATTGTTCCGCTGATGCCGTGGCCGCTGGTACAACCGCCTGCCAGCCGCGCGCCAAACGCCATGAGCACGCCACCGCCCGCTGCGACCGTGGCGCGCAGCGCGATGCCGTCCCCGAATCGCGCCGTCCACATGGGGTTCAACCACGCGTTCTCAAATTCGCCGCCCGTCCACGCCGCGATGAAACCGCCGGCCATGGTCGCGAGCACGAAGACAAATTCCCAACCGACGCGCGGCGGATTCTCTTTGAAGTAGGCAAGCGACTCTGTGTGGCGTTTGGCGAACAGCTTGCCGATGAAGCCCGCGACTTGCGCAAAGAACGACGAGGCACCAATTGGTTTGTCCGAGAAATAAAACGTCAGCCAGGAGAGCACGCCAATGCCCGCCCCGACGAGGTAAGGCGACCACGCCGGGCCGGGATAATTTCGCGCGTCAATCGCACCTTCGCCCGCGAGTGTCGTAATAGGCAGCAACGTCAGCGACACGGTGGCAATAAACGTTGCGCGACTCATTTATTGATTTCTCCTTCGATGGGATAGCCCGCCTTCTTCCATGCCTGCCAGCTTCCGGGAATGTTGTGAACCGATTGAAAACCTTCCTGCTTGAGAATGCTCGCAGCCAGACTCGCGCGATAGCCGCTGTCGCAGTAGGTGGCGATCGGTTTGGTTTTGTCGAACTCGTCAACGTTCTCGCGCACGTCGGGCACGAAGAAATGTTTCGCGCCGGGAATGTGCCCGCCCTTCCACTCGTCCGGCGAGCGCACGTCGAGAACTTGCATCTTGCGTCCGGCCTTTTTCAGATCATGGACGGTGATTTGCGCAATCTGTTCCAACTCGAAACCGGCGTTGTCCCACGCCTTCATCCCGCCCACGAGATAACCGGCAAACTTCGTCATACCGACGCGCCATAAATACGGAATCACTTCGTCGAGCTGCTCGTCCTTCTCGATGACCAGCAGAATTGAATCGTCGAACTTGAGCATCCATCCCGCCCAAGGCGACAACTCCGCGCGCGCGCCGATGTTGAGCGCGCCTTTGATGTAGCCGCCCCCGAAGCCGAGCATGCTGCGCGTGTCCACCAGCACGGTGCTGCGCTGCTCCATGGCCTCCTTGAAACTCTTCGCGCGCAACGCGGGAATGGGCGGCAGGTTGCCGAACGTCGGCGGACCTTTCTGGTTCACCTTCTTCATCGGCACGTAGTAAGTCGGGACCGGCGTGGCCGTCGAAGTCGTGTATTCCACGAACTCCTTTTGGTTCTGATATTGGAGAAACGCATTGTGCTTTTTCTCGTAGCCAATCGTCGTGCTCCGCCGGTCCCCAATATCCGGGCCGCAGGAGGAACCCGCGCCGTGGCCGGGGTAAACGGTCACGCCCTCATCGAGTTTCGCGTAAAACTCCGTCATCGTCGTGAAAAGCTGCGCCGCCAGTTTCTGCGTCTCTCGCTCACCGCCCTTGATGTCCGGACGGCCCGCTGAATCCGCAAACAAGCTGTCCCCGCTGAACACGCCCCAGGGAGACTTCGGGCGTTTCTTCTCCGCCGCGACAAACGAGACATGCTCCGGGGTGTGGCCTGGCGTGTGTTTCACCGTGAGCATCAAATCGCCGAACTCGAACGAATCGCCGTCCTTCAGCTTCTCATGGTCAAAGCCATAGCGCGCACCGCCTTCGTGGCTGGAAAAAATCTTTGCAGATGGCAAACGGCGTTTCAGTTCCAAACCGCCGCTCAGGAAGTCCGCGTGAATGTGCGTCTCGAAAACATGCGTGATCGAAAGCGCATTCTTCCGCGCCAATTCCAAATAAATCTCCACGTCGGGCCTTGGGTCGATGACACAGGCGACGCCCTTCGAGTCATCGCCGAGCAAATACGAAAGCTGCGCGATGCCCGGCGTGTGAATTTGCTCCATGAATAGTGACATGTTACCTCCTTCAATGACCGCTTTTCACATACGACCAGCCCGCTTCCTGCCGGCGAAAGACTTCCGAAATGCCGAAATCCACATTGATCGCGAAGTCCAGCAGGTTGGCCTTTGTAATGTTTTTTTCTTCATCGACTTGCTTCGCCTCTTCGCGGCGAGCGCAGCGACAAGGCGGGCAGATCCCCATTCTTATCGCTTGTGCGCCCGCTTCTGGCCGCTTCGTTCCACGGGGCGTTGTGATTGGCGCGGAGCGGAAACCATCGCGGTCTTGGCGCGGATTTCTTGGCGGCCCGCTGAACCCCGTGAGTCGCGCGCCATGGGATTTTCACGCGGATCGGAGGGCTGTTTGTGACTCGCGGAGTCTTTGTTCTGTTGGGTTCGTGATTCCTTTTTCATGCTTGTTATTGTTCGGCGCGAAGCCAGTTGTTGAGGTCATGACCGTACGGTGATGCTTCTTCCAAGTAGCGATGAACGGCAGCGGCGATTTCGGTTCGAACTGGTTTGCGAATATCACTCGGCTCGTGCTTCAACAAGGAGGTTTGCATGATGATTATCCCCGCATGAGATGTGCCATCAGCAATGGCACAAAGCGGCTGGAAATTGCGATGTCGCCAACATTCGAACATTGCAGACCGCCCGATATTTTGTGTGGTGTTGCACGTTGCGCGCCGGGGCTTGCGTTAGACCCGCCATTTGGAAACGACTTGGTTGGTGGGTTCAGCCTTCCACAGCACGCAAGTAATTGATGCGAATCCCTTCCGCTTCGGTCTTGGCCTGACCAATCGTGTGCCCGCCCACGCCCAGAATGGAAACCTGCACGCCCGTGCGCCCGAAAAGTCGCCGGGGAATCTCGCCTGACTTTTCTGCCGCCTGCGCGCTGACCTCTCTGCCGCCCAAATGCGCGAGACTGGCCGCAGCCGTGACCACCCCGACTTGCTTGATGAACCGCCGCCGCGATTTCACTTCGTTCATACAGGTCGCTATTTTTCCGCCTCTCTGCGCGGCGTTACTTTTCCGTCTTTTTTTCCCGCACGGGCTGAAGCGCTGCATCGGAGAAACTTTTCTTCAACTCACGGGCGGCGAAGGCCACGGCGTCCTTCGCCTCGTCCACCACCGCGCCCATGCCGAAGAACTCGTGAGTCACGCCTTCGTAATTTTTGTAGGTCACGGCCACGCCATCGGCCTTCAGCTTCTCGGCCAGCAACTGGCCGCTGGAACGGAGCGGATCGATTTCGGCGGTGATGATCGTGGCGGGCGGCAGCCCACGCAGGTTGGCTTTCGCCAGTTCAATGCGCGGGTCCAGTTTGTCCTGCGGCTTCGGCAACTCGTGTTTGCCGAACCATTCCATCATCGCCTTGTTCAGCGGCTTGGCGTTCGCGTTCTCGATGAAGCTCGGCGTGGTCGTGTCCGTGTCGGCCACGGGATAGACGAGGAGTTGATGCACGGGCAAAGGCACCATCTCTTTCTGCGCCCGCAAGCAGATCGCCGCGGCCATGTTGCCGCCCGCGCTTTCGCCCGCCACGGCGAGGCGACTCGGATCGCCATTGATGGAGCGCGCGTGCTCACGCACCCATTTGTAGGCGGTGAACGTGTCGTCATGCGACGCCGGGAACGGATGCTCCGGCGCCTGCCGGTAATGCGTGGAAACGACGACGGCCCCGGCGGCGTTGGCGAGCGCGCGCGGCGAAGAATCGTAGGTGTCGAGGTCGGCAAAGACCCAACCGCCTCCGTGGATGTAAAGAATAACGGGGAACGGGCCATCCCCTTTCGGCGTGTAGATGCGGATCGCGATGTCACCGCCCGAACCGGGAATGGTCTGGTTCTTCACGCTGGCGACCGGCTCCGGTTCCGTGCTCTTGCCCTGGCTTTGCAACAGCTTTTTCACCGCATCCGCAGGCGAGGGTTGCTGGCGCGCTTCTTCCGGCGTCAGCGATTCCACGGGCTTGCCGCCGAGTTTGGCCAGTTGGTCGAGCACCGCCTGCATCTGCGGATTGGCCGGCGACGGACGATGGGCGGCGACGAGGAGGGACGCGGAAGCCACGAGCGTGGCGGGGGTCAGAATGGATTTCATGGTTTGTTTTGTTTGGTTTAAGAAGGAGATGTCCCCGCCGTGGAACGCGGCGCGGCGGCGGCCTTGGATGTTTTCATTGCGACCTTCGCCGGTCGCACGCGCGGTGGAACCGACGGCCCCTCGGCATAAAGCACGGCCTGGTCCTGACACCACAGTTCCCAACACTGCTCCCACTCCAAATTAGTGAAGGCGAGTTCCTCCAGAGCGGAAGGACTGAGGGCTTCCTGGGTGTAAAGGCGTTGCTGCTTTTCAAACAGGCGATGAATTTGTTCCGGGACTGGGGCAGGCAGCGGTTTCGCTTTTGCATTTCCTGCGGCCAGAGACGAATTGGTCGCCGTCGGGTTTATCTTCCGTGTCGGTTCGGAATTTTTAGGCATAGCCATTCTCCTTTTCAGTGAACGTGTGCGAGTTCGCGACGCGTGACTGGTTTCCGTTCCGCCAACCGCAAGCGATCAGGATGATGATCGATGATGAAAACTTGGCTCGCGCCCTTGATCATCGCCGAATGCGCGGCCATCAGCCCAACCGGGCCGCAGCCGTAAATGACGGTGGACTCGCCAGGCTTGAGTCCCGCGAGTTCGGTGGCGTGCCAGCCCGTGGGAAAAATGTCGGACAACATCACGTAGTCCGATTCCTTTTCCTTCGCGTCCTCCGGGAGCTTGAGGCAGTTGTGATCGCCGAAGGGCACGCGCAGGTACTCCGCCTGTCCGCCACTGCATGGACCCAGGCCCGCGAAGCCGGACTTCTCGATCTTCGCGTCGGGCACTTCCTGCCCACTGACCTCGCGCGGCCCGTGATCGACGAGTGCTTTCATAAACGAACTCCTGCCATCAGTGCTCTACACCGGGCCGCGGGTGGCCGCGTCGGCGGCCGAGGCCAGTGCGACCACGGCATTCAAGAAGTCAGAACTCTGGCCGGCAAACAAACCGGAGTTGACCAGGCCGGTGGCAGCGGCGACGGCCCCGGCGTTGGCCGTGCTGGAAGGGCGAATGACAGAGCATAGCGGCAGGCTGGCCTCCAGGAACTTACACGGCGCAGGCGTGACTTTTCTCGAATCGAGCCGGCCCTTTCTGAGCTCGGGGAAGACCACCGAGTTTCGGGACGGGAGGCGTGACGTGATGTTTTCCAACGCGGTTTGAAAAATCGCGAAGTGGTAGAACTCTGTCGGCCCAATCGCGCCCAGGATGGATACGACGTCCAGGTGCGTCACCTTCGGCAGCAGCGAGAGATAAAGACTGGCCCCACCCTGTTCAATGGCCGCGAAGTGAAAGGCTGCGGTCTGCGCGATCGAACGAAGAGCCACCTGACTCAACCGGTCATTTTCAGGAACCGTTGGTTGATCCGTAATGGTGACGATTTGCGGAAAGGTGTCGCCGAAATCGGGATTACCGGCCCCGCGATAGCGCGCGTACCAGCTCGTATCCACAGTGAGGTTGGTCAAACTGGTCAGGCGACCGATTTGCGCCACGCCCCGGACGGGCACACTCGGCAGGGTGCGAAACGCATCCAGGTTGACGGCGGTTTCCCCCATCGCGACCAGGTAGCCGTTGATCAAGTTGGCGTGGCTGTTTTCATCATCGCGGTCACCCGTGATGTATTCGGGCAGAGCCGGGTCAATGGTTTGCAACGCACGGCGGAACCGGGGATTGTTGACCGCCAGTTCCGAATACTGTTGCCACAAATCTGTCTCCACGAGTTCCGCAGCCGCGAGAAATTTCAAGACCGCGACGTCGCCGCTCGAAAGAGTGCCGACGGCGCGGGCGACTCCGGGTGTGGAGAGCAGCCCGGCGAGGGGCAGGAAAGCAGCGGCTCCGAACATGGAGGAACGCTGCAGGAACGAGCGACGGTTGACACCGGATTGATTGGTTGTGTTTTTCATAATGGCTTTTTCTGTTTCCGTGGGTGTTTGTTTTTGTTGGCTGCTTTTTGTTTCCTTGAGCGTGGAAAGTGGCGGAAAGAATGTGGGGCCACTATGGGGTCTTATGCTACCCGGCCACGGACGCGCGTTCGGGATTTCTCGCTCCACCCGCCCTACTCCATCCACGGATGGTGCGTCCCTGCACTACCGCCCGAAACGGAAAAGGTGCGCGTCCGGATTCGGCCGGCCGAGAAAT
>JAYVQC010000104.1:0-7662 GCA_043757045.1 Akkermansia sp.
GCGTGCGGAGAGGCCGGTGGGTCTGGACGCAAGTGGCGTCTGCGGATTGGAAATCCGCGATACGGCAGAGTGCAACTCTGCGCTACTCCCGATCCTCTGGCCGCCACTTCGGATCGCACCCGGTCTGCGACCTGCAAGCAGCCTGCCGCCTCAGCCGCGTCACGCCGGTGGCCAGCCTTTAGGTTCGCATCCGTAAACATCCTCGTAGGCGCGCACGATCGCAGGGGGCGGACGGTCCATCGCTTCGGCACGGGACTGCGCGTTGCCCTCGGCGAGTTCCGCGCGGACGCGCTCCAACCCGGCCTGCCTTTCCTGCTCCGCCTGCTCCTGCGCGAAGGCCTCCGACGGCGAGTAGTCCTCAGGCTTCGGCGACGGCAAGGCTTCCCGCAACGGCGACATATCCACCAAGCCCAGTTCGGGAAAGTGAAACACCCAATCGGCACCCTGCACCTTGAGCCGATGGAAGATCATCCGATACACCGGCGTCAGGTCCGCGCGCTGCCCGACCCCGATCGTGCCCATGTAGAACTGCATGTAGTCCATGCTCCAGAGGGGGTCGCCCGGCCCGCTGATGTATCCGGCGATGAAGCCCGCCGCTCCGCGGAACGAGCCGATGTCCACCACCCGCCCGTCCACCGCGATGACCTCGTGGTTGTCCGAGAACACGTCCCAAAGACACAGCCCGACCAGTTGCGTGACTTCTTCCGTCAGCTTGATCGGTGTGTCCTGCCAATCGGCGCGCACCGCTTCGGGTGTCGGCTCTGGTCTCGATGCGAGCTTTGGATTGTCCGGTTCGCGGATCCGGCGGGCTCGTAGGAGGCGTTCGATGTTCCGATGCATCTGCAGCGCTTCTTGGAACACCTGCTCCGGTGACGGATGGAAGCACGCCAACAACGGCGATCTCTCCCAACCTTCCGGCGCGAGGTCCGCGAGCACATCCGCCCCGGCGAAACCCTGCGGGAACAACCCGTCGAAGAGCGTCTCGGCCTCGTCGTCCGTCAGGCGGACATGTTGGTCGTCATCCGACATGGTCTTGTCCCTGAAGAAACTCCCAGCCGACGTGTTCCTGGGCCAATCGCTTTCCGGAGGAGAGAACGGCCCATGCTTCCGCCTCCGACGGCCCGAGCCATCCGCAATCTTCGCGTCGAGCTGGGTCGTCGCCATCCACGGCCGTGGCGCGTGACAGGAGCCGCGGTGGACGGACCTCCAAGGAACCACTCCTTGCGATTGTGACTGGTGGTCTCATCCAAGGTTCGCCTTCTCAATGGACGGAACTGAGCAACAGCGCCTCTTGTTCCAGACCGGCGTTGTACCGGTCCATCAGTTCCACCACGAACTTCACTTCGGCGACGACGGAGGAACGCAGCTTCGGCAATAACGCTTGGCTCGCGCGACGACGGACGAGTTGTGAGTTTCCGAAGCGGTCGAAGCACGCTGCCAGGTCGTCGGGCAGGTGTAGCGTGACACGATCGCCCAAGAGAGCACGCAGTCGCAGATGCTCATTCATCCCGACAGGGTCGTAGTCGGGAAAGTGAATCAGACGAAAGCCCGCAGCCTTTTGACCAGCAAGCCACTCCCCCACTCGCCCTGAAATTCGTCCGCCCCCATAAAGCGCCAACGGGATGTCCAGCCGCAGTTGTTCAAAGGCGAACAGCATGGCTGGGTTCTCCACCAGAGCGCAGACACCGCGCAGTTCGTAAGCGCACTTGTCTGCAAACAGGAACGAGAACACGCCGTGCATGGCCGTGGCACTCACTGCACTGACGGGTTTTCCTGCCTTGAACAAGGCGTCGTCACGCCAGACGCGGAAGGAAACGATTTCACCGGTGTCGTTGGCCATCGCCTTGGAATCGCGGAAGCGACCGACGGCGATGATGCGGCTGCCAGCGTTCAGCGGCCAATCGGTAAGCGGGAAGCGTTGGCGATGGAATTCCCGCACGACCGCAAGATTCACGGTCGCGAACTGGCGTCCGGCACTGCTCTTTTGTTCGACGACCGCGCCACTGGCGAAGAGCGGCGCAATCAAGTCAAGAAACGCCCGGCCGCATTGGCTGGCGGGAAGCGCGCCTCGCTCGATCAAATTGCGCAGCTTCACCTCGGCTTGGACGGCGAGCTTCATGCAACGCTGGCATTGGGACGTTTCACGGAAACGCGATGCTTGGTCCGCAAGACGATGCGCCCCTTCTGCGGCTGGAGGAAATAGAGCGCGTCCACTTCGCTCACAGCTTCGGGTGCGGCGGTGATGGCGATAAAGCCAAGCTGCCGCGCCGTGCTCAGGATGGCGTGGCGGTTGGCCGGATCGAGCGTCTGGATTTCATCGAGGAAGAACGGCACCGCGCAGTCGTCGCGCCGAAGCTGGCTTTTCAGCAGGAGCAGGTTGAACAGAACCTTGATGGTGATGGTGGTGCCGTGCGACTCGATCTGTCGCAGGTCGTGATACGTGTGCCGCCGGTCATCCGCGCCCGTCACGGTGAAGCCGAGCGTGAACAGGTCGGCGAAGCGGATGACGGGATTGCCCTCCAGTTTGGCGCGGAAATTGGCAACTGCTGATTCCTGCTGAGGATCGTGGTCGAACAAGCCGCCCGGTTCGAAAGCAGCTAACCGCTTGATCCACCCCACCAAATCGCTCTGCTCCAACACATCCACTTTGATGGCCTTGAGATTCGATACGCGGACCTTGGCAAAGGCGCGGTTCAGGTCCGTGGCGGCAGCGGCGACATGGCCCAGATTTTTCAGCACCAGATCGAACGTCGCCTTCAGGCCATGCAGGTGGGCGTTCCAATCACGGGCCAGCGCGTCCTCTTTCTCAACCAGCGCCTCCAGCTCGCCGCGCAGGTTGGCAATAGTCTCGAACTCGTCCTGTCCGCGAAATTCCTCGCCGAGCGAACCTTCGAGTCCGGCCAGTGCCGTGCCGATTTCGTCGCTCAGCTTCTCCTGCTTCTCCTGCTGCCGCAGAAATAGCGCGATGGCCATGTCGAAGTCATCCGGGATGCTCTCGGCCACGACCGCCCTGGCGCCTGACTCTGGGAACACGCACTGGTTGAAGCGGCCCATCACGGCATTGAAATCGTTCTCCTCCTTACGAATCAGTCCCTCGGCGGCGGACTTCGCCGTCTCTGCCGCCTTGCCTGATGTCGTAAGCTTTTCGATACGCTTGTCAGCCGTATCGATGGCATCGGTGACCTTCTTAAACTCAGACCGCAGTCGCGGCTCCTCGGACTTCGCCTTCTGAAAATCCTCGAAGCGAATCAATGCGCGGTTCTTCGCGTCGTAGGTAGCCTTCGTGCGCTTCAACTCCGCTTCCAATCGCTCGCGCTGCTCGATGGCTTCAAGGCGCTTCTGCCAACGGGTCAGCGTCTCGCGATGATCGGCCAGTTGCACGCGGACAGTTTCAAGATTCTCCAGTCCGGCCAGCGGTTCGGTGCGAGACGACAGCGGGAAGGAAACAACCGTGTCGCGATACACGCCGTCGTTCACACGGCCCAAAAGGGCGCGCAACGCGGCCAGAAGTTCCGGCTCGCGAGCCACGACGATACCATCCGTGCCGAGCGGCATCTCCAGCAAGTCGCGGTTCAGCACGCGGAACAGCGTGTTCAGTTCCTCGTCGCTGAAATGCCGGCGCAGCGCGGTTACGGCGAGGTTGTCGAATCGCGCGATGGTCCGCTCCTTTTGCCGCACGAGGTCGCCGTAAAGTTCAAGCGACTGCCGCGCCTTATCCCGCGATGTTCCTTCGGCGTCATCCTTGCGAAGTTCGAGCGAGCGAATTTCCTGCGCGAGATTTGCCAGCGCCGCGCGTTCCATGTCCTCGACGAACGGGGCGAACTCCTTCTCCAACAGCACCAAGTCTTGTAGCGGTTTGCTCAGCACGCCTTTCTGCTCGTAGAACTCCGCGATGTCGCGGCGGCGGTCGGTGAGTTCCTCGTCCGCGAGACGGGCGAGGTCGGCTTGCTCCTTCACTACCGTACGGTGCGTGGCCAACGTCTCGGTGTGGGCCTGCTCGAACTTCTGTTTCTTCCCGCGTAAATCCGTCCAGCGCCAGACGAGTTCACCGCGCGCGGTTTCGCGGTCGGCAAACTTGTTCACCAGCTTCTCAACGAGGGATTTGTTCTTCTTGAACCGCACCAACCGCTCGCGCCGGGAGCGAATCTGGTCGTAGTCGTTGCCGAAGAGTTCGCGCGCGTCGAGCGCGGTGCGGTCCGGCGGGATGTCCGCCAGCATCAGCAGCCGGTCGCGCATCTGCTCCTGCGTGATGGCACCGAGTGTGAGCAGGTTCTTCAGCGTCTCGCGGAAGTGATGATACTTGTCACTCTCCTTCAGACTGATGATGCCGAGGCCGCGCCCATCGCCACCGGGCGGCAGTAGCAACTCGCGATGTTCCTGTGCGCCTTTGAGGTTGCGGAGTTCCTTGAGCGCGAGGCGGGCGTTGATGTCGCGCGGCTCGCGCACTTGATTCTTCTCATCGAGAAAATCCGCCGCGTCGAACGGGCCGAGATGACAGAATCGCTCCGGCTCGCCGCCGCTCGTCTTGCTCTGGCCGCGCCAGCCGATGACGCATTGGCCGGTCGCGCCCAGACACTCGAAGAGCACGTAGCTGTAATGGCCGGGGAAATAGAACTCACGGGTCTGCTCCGGCGTGTAGGAGCCGAAGTCCATGTGGCGCCGGTCATCGATGTAAAGGAACTGGAGTGTGTTGATGAGCGTGGTCTTGCCGGTGTTGTTCGGGCCGACGATTTGCAGTGCGCCGACAAGTTCGACCTCCGCGTATTCGTAGCGGCCGGACTGTATGAGGATGAGACGTTGCGGGCCAGTGGGCATGGCTATTCCTTCGTAGCAGCCGACGTGAGAAGGCTTTGATTGGTTGCGGGAGTTTCAGTCTCGTCACCTCGACTGCCACTTGATGTGGAGAGTTCTAGGCACTTGCTGAACACGCGATGGAACGGGCGGATGAAACGGAATTCATCCTCGCCCAGCCACTTCACCCAGCCGATGCGTTTCATGTGGTCGAGCAGGTTCTTGATGTCCTTCAAGTCATGCACGTCCACCTGCCGGAGCAGCGCGGCGTAACGGTCGAGCGTGAAGTGCGGCAGCGTGGTGAGCATAAAATTCTGGCTGAAAATGAACTCCTCAATGGGTCGGCCCTGGTTCGCCGCGTGGTCGATGAGGATGAACGAGAACACAGCGATACGCGGCAGCGTGTCGGGCACCGTCTCCGCGTTATCCGGCTCGAAGTAGAAGAACTCGCGCTCGTGGCGGACGAGCCGCAACCCGATGGCCTCGAAGTATGCCGCGTAATCGTCGTAGCGCGCCGCTAGCGCGGAATACTCCGGCTCATCGTCGGGGCCGAGATGGTAGCCGCGCTTGAGGCGGTCGAAGACGGGTTTGAGATGCGGGAGCGAGGTCATGGCGAGGTGAGTTGGATCGGCGCGGCTTCCAACTGGCCGTCAGCGGTCGGATAGGCGCGCGAAGTGCTGCTGGTGAAACGCGCCTGGAAGCCGACGTGAAAGACCAGTTCGCTGAGGCCCGCGAGGATTTGCGCTGTGTCCTGACTGGGATGCCGCTCGACCATCCAGCCGAGCAAATCCTCGATGGGCAGCTCGGTCGCGACGCGCTCCGGCAAAGCATCGAGCCACCGACGGCGTAGCAACGCGCTGGGCGTGGTCTCCTCGGAGGTGAGTTCAAGCACCGGCGGCGGCTCCGGCGGATGCTCGACAACGCGTCGCAGCGCGTGCCCGATGGCGGAATCGCCCGGCACGTTCTGAAACCGCAGCGCGCAGACCCCAATGAGCGGCATGTTGCCCCACTGCGCTATGCCTTCATTCTGAAGTTTCTCCAGCGCTCGCGCCGCACCCTCGGCGATGGCGCTGGAGCGGCGCAGGGATTCGTAGAGCGGCTGGATTTCTTTGCGGCATTGCGTGAAGACACGCAGTGCATGGTCGCGGATGAGACGGAGAAAACGGAGATTTCTCGCCAGCGCCGGATGGTCGTTGAACAGCGCTTCCGCGCGGGCGCGACCGAGCAGTCGCTCCGTTTCGTCGAACGTCGCTCGTAGCGGCCCGCCCGCATCGATGATTTTGATCATCGGTTCAACGTACCGGTCCATCCAATGAACTATGCGTCGGAACTTCTCGCGCACCGAGACTCGGGCGCGCTCGGTTTTGTAGCGCGCGACTTCGGTGAGGATGGCGTGGTGCGTCTCGTCGAGGTCGGCGTGGATGCGGCGAAGTGTCTGGCTGATTTCATCGAAGGCGAGTTTGATCGGCGTGATGTCCTCCTCGTCGAGGGCGCGGGCGAGTCGCTTGCAAGTGGTGTCGAGCGAAAGCACGTAGCCGCGAATCATCTCCGGCGTGGCGGGATTGGCTTCGTTGAAAAGATAGGAAAGCAACCGTGCGACCGGCTCTGCAAGGAAGTGGGACTCGCTGCCCGGTTCGGTGGGCACGAGGATTTGCAACTCACGCAAGCGCCGCCACGCGGTCTCCGGGAGTTCCTCGGCCGCGCCCGGATTCGCGCGGATGAGCCGCAGGGTTTCCGCCTCGGAGAATTCACCGCCGCGCTCGGCCAAGGCGCGCAGCAGCACCGGATGCGCAGCGCAGAAGTTGAAGAATGTTTGCGGATTGATCTTCACGAAATGGAATGCGCTTCAATCCCTTGTCGCGCGCTTCGCGATCTTCCGGCGGGCGGGTTTCTTCGCTGCGGTGCCGGCCGGGGACCGCTTCACCGACGGGCGGGACCAGAGGGCTTCCAAGCGGTCGCGGTCCTGTTCGAGGAAACGGGTGAGCTGCTTCGCGGACGGCAGGGCGACGAGGTAGCGCGAGACGAAGAGCTTCTGGTCGAGGCCGCCGGTGGCGAACTCGACGGTGGCCTGGTCCTGGTCGGAGCAGAGGACGATGCCGACGGGCGGGTTGTCGCCGGATGCTACGCCGTGCTTCTTCCACCAGTTTAGGTAGAAGTTCATCTGGCCCGCGTCCGCGTGCTCGAAGGCGCGGATCTTCAGATCGAGCAGCACATGGCAGCGCAGCAACCGGTGGTAGAAGACGAGGTCCACGTGCTCGTGCCGGTTGCCGACGGTGATGCGTTTCTGCCGGGCCTCGAAACAGAAGCCGGCGCCGAGTTCGATCAGGAAGGACTGCAGGTGGTCGAGCAGGGCGCTCTCGAGGTCGTTCTCGGTGTAGGAGGGCTTCTCGGCGAGACCGGTGAACTCCAGCACGTAGGGATCGCGCAGCAGGTCGGCGATGTCGGGCACACGGTTCTGCAGCTGGGCGCGGCGCAGCACGGCGGCTTTGTCCTTGGAGAGGCCGGTGCGCTCGAACAGGAGCGAACCGATCTGGCGCTGCAACTGGCGCACGGACCAGCGGCCCTTGAGACATTCGTTCTCGTAGAAAGCGCGACGGAGCGGATCGTCGAGGCGGAGGAGTTCCAGCAGATGCGACCAGGTCAGTTGCAAGACAAGCTGCGGAGAAAGCGGTTTGATGCCGGGAGGGAGCAGGCCAGATTCGTCAGACGCCGTCTGACGAATCGCAGGAAGGGCCACGGCCAATCCACCAGACAGTGTCTGGTGGATCTGGGAAGCGGTGTCAGTGAATTCGTCAGACACTGTCTGACGAATCTTGGGGCTGGCCGATTTCACAGGCCCTGCTGGCAATTCGCCAGCCGCTGACTGGCGAA
>JAYVQC010000105.1:0-7619 GCA_043757045.1 Akkermansia sp.
CTGCCGAGACGCAGCTACGCGGAATGTCACCACCGCGTCGCCTTCAGGAACGCCAGCAGGTCCGCCAGTTCTTCTTTCGTGAGTTGATCGGCGAGTCCCGAAGGCATCACGGAAACGCTCCCCGGCCGCATATCGGTGATGTCGGCGCGGGCGAGGCGCTGTTCGGTGTTCGGGCCGGTGGCGAGCACCACTTCCTCGGCGGAATCCTTCTTCAACACGCCGCTGAATTCCTCGCCGCCCTTCGTAGCGACAATCATCGGCTCGTAGCTGCGGACAAAACTCGCACTTGGATACACGATGGCTTCGAGCAAATCCCGCTCGTTGCGAATCGTCCCAATCTTGGTGAGGTCGGGTCCCACGTTCCCGCCGAGATAACCAATCGCATGGCACGCCGAGCACGCCGCCTTGGGGCTGTTGAAGAGCGCCTGCCCGCGCCGGATGTCGCCGCCTTTCACGGTCGCAAGCATGTCATCAATGTGCTGCTTCTGCTGCGTCGCGTCGGTGTTGAGCGTGGCGAGGAGCGCGTCGGCCTTTTGCTGCACGGTGGCAGGGTAGTTCGTGAGCGCGGGCTTCAACGTCTCTGCGCGGAGCGCCGCCCGCGACTGGCTCGCGCCGAGCGCCTCCACCAAAGCGAGGCCGACGTTCTCGTTCGTGGCCCGCCCGAAGGCGCTGACCAGTTTCGGCAGTTCGATGGGTCCGGCGCTTCTCACGGAGTTGGCGAGCGCGAGCAATTGCACATCGTTCAATCGCGCCTTCGCCAGCACGCTCGCGGCGGCGCTTCGTTCCGAAAGCGAACTGTCCGAGGTCAGGGCGCGGCGCAGGAAATTGAAGAGGCTCGCGTCGGAAGGGATGGCGTGGCTAGGAAGGGCGGCCAGCGCACTGAGTCGCAAATTTTTCACCCTCGCCTCATCGCGGGCCAAGTCCAGCAACGCCGCATTGAGTTCCGGCTCTTTTCGTTTCGCGCCCGCGAAGGAACTTGCGGCGGCAATGGCCAGCCGCTGGTTGTTCTCGCCCCACTTCGAGTCCAGCGCCGCGCGCACCGCGTCCGTCCACGCGTCGGGAATTTCCTTCAACCGGCTCCGCGCCATTGCGCTTAAAGCTGTCGCCTGCGACGCCGGCTGCGACGCGATCTCTGCGATGCGCTGCTGCACTTCCGCCTGCCCGGCACTGCGCGCAAGCATGTCGGCATACTGCGTCTGCTCCGCTGTGGAACTCACCTCCTTGAACGATTCTTGAATCCACCGCGCCATCTCGCCGCCCCATTTGGGATGGTGGTTAATGATCCAAAAAGCGGTTTCCTTCAGCAGCGCATTGGCTGAATTAAGAAACGGGAAAACCGTTGCCGCGTTCAGGCCGCCGTTGGGCATCTGGTCGAGCGCGATAAGTGCAGTTCGCTGAACATACGGATTTTTGGAATCCAACCCGGCTCTCGTCGCAGGCGGAGCATTGATCTCAATCAACGCGTAAATAATCGAGTGATCCATTGCGCGCACTGCTCGTGTGTCGGCATACGGATCGGATTCTGGAAATCGCAATCTGAAGGTCCCGGTGCGTTCCATCCTGTTAAGTAATTCAGGGACAGCTCGTTCATCACCAATGCGTCCCAGCGCTTCGGCAGCCGTAAGCGCAAGATTTGGAAGACCTGAAGAATTTGTGAGCGCGTCGCACAACCACGGCACCGCGTTCGTATCGCGCCACAGCGAGACCGACTGCAAAGCTGTGAAGAAAGTCAGCGGGTTTAGCAAAGCATAGTGGCGCGGTAGTATTTGCTTTCTTGGTTGTGGCAAGTCTCGCAGTGAAAACAGCGCCTCCCTGGCAGAGGGGCTGTTGATGCGCGTTAACGTCCAAATGGCGCTTTTCCAACTCTCAGGCGATCCGTTTGGCGAACTGAGTTCCCTTTGAAGTGCAGGGACAGCATTCGTGCCTCTCTTTGAAAGCTCTGCGATCGCTCGGTTCCGTACCGTCCAGCGCGAGTCATTCAGCAAACCGACGAGGTCCGTCGCGTTCATCTCCGACCACGGGATTTTGAGTCCCCGTGGATCGCCAGTCATCGCGACGCCCTTCCGCCGCACTCGATAAATTCCGCCCAGCACATCCGGCTTCTCCAGTTGCGAGGTCGGGCAACAGAGCTTGTACCAGCCACCCGTGTCCACCACGAGGAGCGAGCCGTCGGCGTCTTCGAGCACGTCGGTGGGATGGAAGTCCGGGTTGTCGCTGACGAGGAAATCGGTGTCGGTGGTTTTGTAGGTCGCGCCGTACGGCTGCATCTCGCAGCGGACGATCTTGTGCATGTTGAAACAGGCGACGAAGAGGTTGTTCTGAAAAGTTTTTCCGAACACGTCGGACTCGTAGCGCGCAATCGCGCTCGGCGCGGCGGGACCGAGGTGGGTCATCATCGGGAGCAGGTCGCCGGTGCGCGGGTGGCCGTCGAGCACGTCGTGGTCCTTGCCATACACGCCGCCGTAGAGGACGTGGATGATGCCGTCGCGTTGGCCGCCGGCGGGGTGCTGGAAAAATGTGCCGCAGAGAAACAGT
This sequence comes from Akkermansia sp., assembly GCA_043757045.1. Lineage (GTDB taxonomy): Bacteria > Verrucomicrobiota > Verrucomicrobiia > Limisphaerales > SIBH01 > JANNGC01. The sequence goes on from JAYVQC010000105.1 coordinate 2,536, forward strand.
TCGCCCTCGGGCGACCAGGCGAGTCCGACGGGATTGTCCATGCCGCCGGTCATCACCGGCTCGACACTGGTGCCGTCGGGGCGCGCGCGGAAGATGTGCGAGGCGCGCGTGGTGAATTCCTTGCCGTTCGGGAGCGTGTAGGTCTGTTTGGCGAACGCGCCTTTGCACCAGTAAATCCAGCCGTCCGGCCCGGCGTAGGGGCCGTGCAGATCGTTCGCGCAGCCGGTGAGGGTCTTACCCTGGAACCACTCGACGCGCACGTCGGCCACGCCGTCGTGGTTGGTGTCGGTGAGTTTCCAGATGCTCGGCGGCGCGGCGACGTAGAGCGAACCGTCGTGCCACAGGCAGCCTTCGGGGAACATCATCTTGTCGGCAAAGACGATCTGCTTGTCGAACTTGCCGTCGCCGTCGGTGTCCTCCAGTCGCACGATGCGATGCGGCTTCTCGGCGAGTTGCTTCTCCGGCTTGTCGTTCGAGCCGGACGAATCGGTGACGTAGAGGCGGCCTTGCTCGTCGAAGCTCGCGTTGATGGGGCGCGGGGCGAGATTGGTGCCGGCGACGAGTTCGATCTCGAAGCCGTCAGGCAAGGTGAAGTTGTGCGCGCCGATATGGAACTGCGCGGCGGGCAGGGAAAGGCCCGCGCAAAATGCGAGCGACAGGAGTGTGGTGAACTGGCGCATGGCTGTGCGGCATTGAAGCCGTGCCGCCGGATTGCGCCAAGTGATTTAGTGTCGTGTCCCGCAAAGATGCGCCAGTTCTGCAAAGATGATTCGTTTGGCGTTTGTGATGGGGCTCAAATCCCCCACCTTTTCCCGAAGCTCTGAAAGTCGGCGCTTGGCAAGCAGGCGGTCTTTCGTCCCGAGGGAACGGCGAAACTGCTTGCCGCTGCGTTTCATCAAACCGTAGTAAGTCCCCGATGATTCATGCTGGCAAAGGCTTTCAGCAACTTGGTGCGGCCCGGTTTTCGACTCCGCGCCGTCCGCAAGACCGCAAAAGTAGCCGATAAAATCAAGGCTGGCCCCGTAGCTCAAATGGATAGAGCAGCGGTTTCCTAAACCGAGGATCCCGGTTCAATTCCGGGCGGGGCCACCAGCGCCACAAGGCGAATTTGTAAAATCCCAAACCTCAAGGTTCAACGGGGAGAAATCTTGACGCGCGCGGCGTGGCTCACACCCACAGGCTGGAGATCGCGCCGGTCTTCTTATGGAGCAGGGCGAGATCGCGGTGGACGAGCGCGGAGGCTTTCCATTTTTTGAGCGTGCCTTGGCGCTGGGCCGCGTCGAAGGCGAGGGCGAGCCAGCAGCGCGCGGTGGATTCCTGATCGAGCGCGGCGTTGTAGCAGCCAAGGTGAAAAGGAATGGCCGGGTCCTCGGGAAATTCGTTTGCCACTTCCAGCAACATTTCGAGCGCCTGCGCCAGTCCCACGTCGGGCAAATGCCGCGCGGCCTGCGAGCGCCAGAGGAAAATTTCCGCGTCGCGCTGTTTGACCTGGATCAATCCTTGAGCGAGGGCGAAGGCGCTGGGCCATTCGTCACAGTCCACGGCGATTTGGAGGCGTACCTTCTGCACGTCCGGCTCCGCACGGCGCAGGCCGGAGATGTTGGTCAGCTCATCCGCCGCCGTGCGCGGATCGCCGAGTTCAAGCCAGCCCCGGGCGGCTTCGAGATACATGCCGTTTTTATCAGTCCAGTCCCACACGCGAAAACTTTAGCGAAGGGCGGCGCGGGTGTCCCCGATGCCGGTTGGTCAGGGAAACACGGGGAACCCACACGGTTCTTCCTCTCCGCAGCGGCCCCGAATCCAACGGCACATGAGACATTTCAGCGGTTTCACCATCGGTCAGCCGGCGGCGGGCCGCGCCGCGCGCGCGCCTTCTTTCCGCTCGCCGCCGCGCGGCGCGTTGCGCTAACACACGCGCATGGTATCGCTCGCTCGCAGTTGGTTTCTCCTGTCCGCCGTACTCATCTCCTGGTGGCTGCCCGGCTGCGCGCAAATGCGCCCTGCGCCGGACGCGGAGTTCCGTCGTGTGGCCGATGAGTATCTCGCGGGCTATCTCGCGTGGCGGCCCGCCACCGGCATGACGCTCGGCCTGCACGAATACGACGGGCGCATCACCGACTTCAGCCGCGCGTCGCTGGATGCGGAACTGCGCCGGCTGAAAGAGTTTGATCGAAAACTCGCGAAACTCTCGCCGAAGAAACTTACGCGCGAGGCCGCGTTTGATTACCGCGTGCTACAGGCGAATATCCGCTCCGAGATTTTTAACTTCGAGCAGGACGAATCCTTCACGCGCGACCCGATGACCTATGCGGGCGCGATGGATCTCACGCAATACGTGAAGCGCGACTACGCACCGCTCGCCAAGCGCGTGCGCGCCATCATCACCATCGAGCAGCAGACGACCGCGCTCTTTAGCGCCGCGCGCGCGAACCTCGTGCGCGTGCTGCCCAAGCCGCTCGTCGAGACGGCCATCGAAGTCGCGGAAGGAAACATTTCGTTCCTGGAAAAAGATTTGCCGCTGGCCGTGCAGTCCGTGAACGACGCGAAGCTGCTCGCCGAGTTCACCGCCGCCAACCGCCTCGCGCTCACCGAACTCAGCAACTACGTCGCGTGGCTCCAGCGCGAACGTCTGCCGCAGGCTGACCGCAGCTTCGCGCTCGGACGCGAGAAGTATCGCGCGTTCATGCGCCTCACGGAGTTCGTCGAATTGACGCCGGAGCAGTTGTTGGAAATCGGGCTGCGCGAATTGAAGGCCGAGCAGCAGCGCTTCGCCGAGGCCGCGAAACTCATTGATGCCACGAAGCAGCCGCATGATGTGTTCAAAGCGATCCAGAAAGATCATCCCACGTCCGCCGGCTTGATTCCCGACACGAGGAAAAACCTCGAGGCCATCCGCGAGTTCACCGTCGCGCATAAGCTCATCACCATCCCGTCCGACGTGCGCGTGAAGGTGGAGGAGACGCCGCCGCCGTTCCGGCGCACGAGTTTTGCCTCGATGGATTCGCCGGGCGTCTTCGAGACCAATGCGACGGAAGCCTACTACTACGTGACGCCCACCGAGCCGGAGTGGCCGGAGAAGCAGAAGGACGAATGGCTTACCGCGTTCAACTACTACACCACGGATGTCGTCTCGATCCACGAAGCGTATCCGGGCCACTACGTGCAATACCTGGTGCTGAAGGCGTCAGGTGCGAGCCGCCTGGCGAAGATGTTTTCCAGCTACGCCTTCGTTGAAGGCTGGGCGCATTACACGGAGCAGATGGTTCTCGACGCGGGTTTCCCTCCCGCCGGCACGCCGGAAGAAAAACTCCGGGCCGCGAAATACCGCCTCGCCCAATCCGACGAGGCGCTCCTGCGCATCTGCCGTCTCTGCGTCTCGATCAAATTGCACACGCAAAACATGACCGTGGACGAGGCGACGAAATTTTTCATGGAGAACTGTTACTACGAGGAGAAGACCGCCCGGCAGGAGGCGGTGCGCGGCACGTTCGATCCCGGTTACCTGAACTACACCCTCGGCAAGCTGATGATTCTGAAACTCCGCGCCGACTGGCAGGCCCAGCAAGGCACGCGCTTCAGCCTGCAAAATTTCCACGACGAACTCCTGCGCCACGGCATGCCTCCGCTCCCGCTCCTGCGCGAACGCATGTTGAAGGATGAGAAAAAGTGGAAGGAGATTTTGTAGAGGGCCCCGAAGCAGAACAGACGGGTTGTGGGGTTCGCGTCACCGCACAATTCCACTGCAGCAGGGCCTTTCCACAAGGCAGGGGCGCGGCGGGAAATAACGTCTTGCACCGCGAAAATGCGCTGAGTAAGTTGCGCCTCCATTTCGGGGCACCCATAGCTCAATTGGATAGAGCGGCTGACTACGGATCAGCAGGTTATAGGTTCAACTCCTATTGGGTGCACCATTCAATCCATCCTTTGTTTGCAATGGTATTTAAAGTTTCCGCTCGCTCCGTTTCCGAATGGGAAAATCTTTTTCGCTGCCACTTTGCTGCCATTTTCGAGACGCCCGCCGTGGTTTTGACGCTGAGTGGTTCACGGCGCTGGGCACGACGGCTGCAATGCGGAAGCGATGCGTCCACGCAAATTGAGGATTTACTGGGGGGCAACGATGGACCGGCGCGGCTTCGCCGAGTCGGCAGGAGCACAATGAGCGAGGACGAAGGGTTCCAGAGTGTGATGGCAATTTTCCACGGCCAGCAGACAGCCTGGTGATGGGGGATCCTACGGATTCCGGAGATACTTCTAGTTTAACCAGGCGATCTGTGCGCTTGGATTTCCTAGTTGGTTGACCACCGATCTTGCGACCGCTTTTCGCCGGCTCGTTCTTTCGGAAGACAAGCGGGCGCAAACACTCCTCGCTCGTTCCTGAAAATTAGTTTGACGACCTGCTCGGAGTGGGGAGTTCTTTAAGGCTTTCGACAGTGAAATCACGGTCGGTGTAGGTCACATCGTACCTGATACTAGAACCATCGAGCAGGGTGGATGAATTCTCTCGCGCTCCGCTTACGGTGAGGACGGCGGGGATTTTGTGGTCGCCGGCGGCGGTCACGCGCGTGGTGTCGATACGGCGGAGCAATTGCCCGGATCGGTCGTATTTCTCCACACGGAGCGGGACGAGGCGGCGCACATCAATCCAACTTCGCACGCTGCCATAGATCGAGCGTTCGTCTTTGCCCGGCTTGGACTCGAGGATTGAGCACTGCACGCCGTCCACCTTCTCGGTGCCGACGATCGCCTGCTGATCCCACGCGAAGAAATTGTCGACGACGTCCTGATACGACAGGTCGCTGCCGAGCAATGGCTCTTGCAGGTCGCCGATCGGGCGCAGGGTGTTCGGCGGCACGAACACGGAACCGCTGGCGGGACCGTTTCCAATTTTCCGGAGGAGCACGGATTCGCCCTTGCGTTCCTTGGGATAAAGCACCTGATACACGACCTCGGATGAATTGGTCGTTCGGCGTGCCTTGATTTGAAGCTGGAGGGTTTCCGTGGTCGCCCCCTTGATCTCCATGCGGAGGCGCACATACGACGCGCCGTTCTGGTGGAATGCGCTGAGCCGGGAAGCAAGGTCGCTC
>JAYVQC010000106.1:0-28190 GCA_043757045.1 Akkermansia sp.
ATGAAAATCGTCCTCGCTTACTCCGGCGGCCTCGACACCTCGGTGCTGCTCTCCTGGATCAAAGACACCTACGGCAACGCCGAGATGATCTGCTTCTGCGCCAACATCGGGCAGGAAGATGAACTCAAAGGCTTGAACGCGAAGGCGAAGAAGACGGGCGCGTCGAAGATTTACATCGATGATTTGCAGGAGGAGTTCGCGAGCGACTTCATCTATCCGATGCTGCGGGCGGGGGCGATTTACGAGGGGCAGTATTTTCTGGGCACTTCGATTGCGCGCCCGCTCATCGCCAAGCGCATGGTCGAGATCGCCAAGGCCGAGAAGGCCGACGCCATCGCCCACGGCGCGACGGGCAAGGGCAACGATCAGGTGCGCTTCGAGCTGACCGCCGCCGCGCTCGCGCCGGAGTTGCAAATCATCGCCCCGTGGCGCGATGAGCGTTACCGCAAGGATTTCCCCGGACGCCAGGCGATGATTGATTATTGCGCGGCGAAGGGCATCCCGGTGCAGGCCAGCGCGAAGAAGCCTTACTCGATGGACCGCAACCTTCTGCACATCTCCTACGAGGCGGGCATCCTCGAAGACCCGTGGTATGACAGCTTCGATCCGAAGAAGAACCGCGATTACTTCACCACGCTCTCCGTGCTGCCCGAAGACGCGCCGGACAAGGCGGAGTTCGTCGAACTCGATTTCGTGAAAGGCGATTGCGTGGCCGTGAACGGGAAGAAACTTTCGCCGCTCGCCGTGATGAAGTTCCTCAACAAGCTCGGCGGCAAACACGGCGTCGGCCGCGTGGACATGGTCGAGAACCGTTTCGTGGGCATGAAGAGCCGCGGCGTTTATGAAACCCCCGGCGGCAGCATCCTGCACTACGCGCATCGCCAGATGGAGAGCCTCACGATGGACCGCGAAGTCATGCACCAGCGCGACGCCTTGATCCCGAAGTATGCCGAGCTGGTCTATAACGGCTTCTGGTATGCGCCCGAGCGTCTCGCGCTCCAGGCCTACGTCGAGGAGAGCCAGAAGAACGTCACCGGCACCGTGCGCGTGAAGCTCTACAAAGGCGGCCTCTACGTCGCGGGCCGCAAGAGCAAGTTCAGCATGTACAACCCGCACATCGCCACGATGGAAGCCGACCCGACCAAGGCCTACAATCAGGACGACGCCACCGGTTTCATTCGCCTGAACGGCCTGCGCCTGCGCGTGAACTCGACGGTGAATGGGGCTAGGAATCTCTCCAAGCCTGCGTAAGCTGCGCCCGTGCTCACACGGCTCAAAGTTTCGGGGTTCAAGAACTTGGTGGACGTGGATGTCCACTTTGGACCGTTCACTTGCATTGCGGGTCGCAACGGCGTTGGAAAATCTAACTTGTTTGATGCCTTTCGTTTTCTCAGTGCGACCGCGAGCCAGATGACTTTGGTGGAAGCGGCGCTGTCCATTCGGGATGAAGACAAGCGGGCCGGGAATGTTCGAGCTATCTTTCACCGGGTCGGCAATCAAACGACGACCGACGAAATCAGCTTCGAGGCTGAGATGATTCTGCCCAATGCCGGGAAAGACTATTTGGGGCAAGAGACAAAGCCGACTCACACCTGGGTTCGCTATGCCCTTCGGCTCAGGTATCGGCAGCCAGCCACCATAGGAGGAGATTCCGGGACACTGGAAGTCGTGTCAGAAGAACTCGCGCCTATTCCCAAATCCGATTGGGAATCCAAAATCAAATTTGCTCACAGCGAGGAGTGGAGCGACTCGGTTCTTATTGCCCGGTCTCGAAAGAACCCTTTCTTCATTGCCACCGAAGAAGTGTCTGGCCAACGGGCGGTCCGGCTTTATCAGGATAATCGCCAAGGTCGGGCGTTCAACGCTCCTACGGCCACTCTGCCCCGGACCATGTTGAGCACTGTCCAGACTTCCGAGTATCCGACGGCGGTCCTGGCCCGGCGGGAGATCGAGTCGTGGGGCGTTTTGCAATTGGAGACTTCAGCACTGCGTCGGGCGGATTCCTTCGATGCTCCAGATCGCCTTTCGTCCAACGGCTCACATTTGCCTGCGACCTTGCAGCGCTTGGCCAAGCGGGCTGCGGAGCGGACTGGGAATCCTGTGGAACGGGACGCGGCCATTGCCGCCATCTTCGCCGAAGTCTCGAACCGTCTGGCCCAACTATTGGATGATGTTCGTTCCGTTTCAGTGGATCGCGACGAAGGGAGGCAATTGTTAACCCTGCTCGTTTCCGGCAACGAGAGAACGCCGTTCCCGGCCAACGCCCTGTCCGACGGAACGCTTCGCTTTCTGGCTTTGGCCGTGATGGAAATGGATCGCGAATCGGGAGGGTTGCTCTGTTTGGAAGAGCCGGAGAACGGAATTCACCCGCAGCGCATCCGCCCCATGATGAAGCTGCTGCAAGACTTTGCGGTGGATACGAGCATGGCCTGCAATGAGGAAAACCCTCTGCGTCAAGTACTCATCAACACACATTCGCCATTGGTGGTGCTCCAGACGCCCGAGGACAGTCTGTTGATGGCCGAGTTGATCCCTGACGTGAGAACCATCGCGACCGGAGGGACGTCGCAGGATGTCCGGTTCCGAAAACTGGCGTTCAGTTGTTTGTCTGGCACTTGGCGGGAACAGTTGGAAGGCAATCAGCGCATTACCACCAAAGGCGGACTGTTGAGTTATCTGAACTCCATCGGTCCAGCCCGCTCGCCGCGTCCGTCCACCAAGCGGGTCATGGACCGGACGGATCTTCAACAATTGCTGCCGGGCTTGGTTGATCAATGACGACGCTCTCCTTCACCATGCTGGGCGAGGGTTCTTCCGACGCGATGCTCGTCCCAGTGGTGCGGTGGCTTTTGGAAGCCAATGGCGTAAGAAGGCCATTGCTCCCGGCATGGGCTGACCTCTCACTGCTACACAAAAAGCCGAAAGGTCTGGCGGCAGAAATTCAAGCCGCCTTGGAAAACTATCCCTGTGAACTGCTGTTTGTGCATCGGGACTCCGATAACGGTCTCAGGGAGGATCGTTGCAAAGAAATTCAGACCGCGTTTGGCAAGGTCAGCCGCCAGCTTCAACAAGTGCCGCCGCACATTTGTGTCATACCGGTGCAAGAAACAGAAACGTGGTTTCTGTTTGATGAGCCGGCCATTCGCGAAGCCGTCAGCAATCCGCTCGGCAGTTCCGAGTTGCGTCTGCCACCTCTTTCCAAGCTGGAAAATCTTTCTCGCGCCAAAGAATTCTTGGAAGAAGTTTTGTGGAAGGCCAAGGGTCACAAAGTTCATCGCCGTCACCGCTTTAGTCCTGGAGAAGCAAAACACCGGCTGGCCGATCTGGTCAGCGACTTCAGTCCGCTTCGTAGTCTCTCAGCGTTCGCCGCCTTGGAGCAGGACATCCGAACTGCAATTGAGCAGCACGGTTGGCGTAAGTAGGAATTTTCCAGCAATCAATTTTCTACAATTCGCTAACGGCCGTGTTCAGCGACTTTGACCGTAAGTCGGCGGCGCAGACGTATCGGTCGAGCCAAAAGTCTCCTCCACACTCTCCCGCAGCGCACTCACCATCCGCCGCGCCTGTGCCTTCGTCGTGCAGTAGGGCGGCATGAGCACGATGACGTTGCCGATGGGGCGGGTGAGGACGCCGCGTTTGGCCATCGCTTTGCAGACGCGGACGCCGGCGCGTTCGTGCAGGGCGAATGGCTCGCGCGTGCGCCAGTCATGGACGAGTTCCACGCCGACGATCAAGCCGACTTGGCGGATGTCGCCGACGTGTGGCAGCGACCAGAGAGTTTTCAATTCTTCATCCAGCACGCGCTGCAATTCGGCGCGCGCGCGGACGGACTTTTCGGTGCGGAGCAATTCCAGACTCGCCAGGCCCGCCGCCGCGCCGAGCTGGTTGCCGGTGTAGCTGTGGCCGTGGAAGAAGGTTTTGAACTCGTCGTAGTTGCCGAGGAAGGCGTCGAAGACTTCCTGCGTGGTGAGCGTGGCGGCCATCGGGAGATAACCGCCGGTCAGTCCTTTCGCGAGGCAGAGATAATCCACCGGGATGCCGACGCGCGTGGTGGCGAACAGCTTTGTCTCGTGTGGTGCCTTGAGGATCGGGGCGATGGTTTTCTCCGTGATGTGGCAGGTGACGCCGGTGCGACCGAAGCCGGTCATCACTTCATCGGCGATGAGTTGCGCGCCGTGGGCGTGCGCGAGGTCGGTGACTTGTTTCAGCCAGCCGGACGGTTGCGGAATCATGCCCGCCGCGCCTTGCATCAATGGCTCGAAGACAAACGCCGCGTACGGTTCGCCGCGTTTCTTCTGGGCGGTGAATTTCTGCTCCACCTTCTGCACACACTCCCAGCCGCACTTCCGATACTTCCGCGCGTCGTCGCGTTCGGGCTTCGCGCGATTGAACGGGCAACGGTAGCAGTAGGGCGACATCGCCTGGTCCGACTTGAACAGCAGCCCGCCGTAGCTTTTGTGGAACAGGTCAATGTGACCAAGACTCACAGCGCCCACGGTGTCGCCGTGATAGGCACCATCGAGCGACAAGAACTTCGGCTTCTTCAAACCGCGCGCACGCTTCGCGAACTGGTAGGCGAGCTTGAGCGCGACTTCGAGCGCGGTGGAGCCGTCGTCGCTGAAGAAGACTTTGGACAGGAGGACAGGGAGACGAGGGGACTTGGAGACCTGAGCGCGTCGTCCCCCAGTCTCCTTGTCTCCCTGTCTCCCGGTCGCGTTCACCAAAGCCGCCGCCAGCAAACTGGCCGGCTCGTTCGCAAAACCCAGTGCGGATGAGTGCGCGATCTTCTTCAACTGCTTCGCCAATGCCGCGTTCAGCTTCGGATGATTGTGTCCGTGGAGATTGGTCCAGATGGAGGAGTTCGCGTCGAGATACTCGCGGCCCTTCACATCGCGCAGCACTGCGCCCTTGCCGTGCGTAATGACGATTGGCTCGCGTGCCAGCCAGTCCTTCATCTGCGTGAAGGGATGCCAGACGTGGCGGTGATCGAGTTCGGCCAGTTTATGCACGCGGGAGATTTAGCGCAGAGCCGCCGCGACGCGGAGAGAAATTGTTTGTCGGAGCGCGGACCGCCGAGTCCGCGTGTTCATGTTTGTTCCGCCAGAATCCGCGCTTTGGTCGGTGATGATCGCGCGGACACAGCGGTCCGCGCTCCGATGGTGGTCGCAGTCCAGCGCGCCCGCCAATTCACGCACATCCTCGGCGGTATGAGCGGCAGTGAGGGTGACGCGCAGACGGGCGGTGCCGCGCGCCACCGTCGGATAACGAATGGCGGGGATGAAGAAGCCTTTTTCGCGTAAGCTCGCCGCCAGACTCACGGCCTCCGTTTCGGCACCGACGAGCAACGGGATGATCGCGCTCTGCACCACGGGCGGTTGCCAGCGTTCGCCGACCAGCGCGTTCTTCAACTGATCAATCAGCGACCACAGCCGCACACGCCGCTCTTCCCCCTCGCTCGTTTGCAGCAACTCAATCCCCGCGCGTGCCGCCGCTGCCGCCGCCGGCACGGGCGCGGTGGAGAAAATGAAACTGCGCGCGCGATTCACGAGCACGTCCACGAGCGCGCGCGAGCCGCCCACGTAGCCGCCGCTTGCGCCGAGCGCCTTGCCGAGCGTGCCCATTTGAATCTCGATGCGGGATGAAACTTCATGCGCGTCGGCAAGTCCTCGGCCCTGCACGCCGAACAAGCCGGTGGCGTGCGCCTCATCAACCATCAGCCACGCGCCATAACGATCTTTCAACTCCACGATGTCGCGCAGCGGCGCGAGATCGCCGTCCATGGAGAAAACGCTTTCGGTGATGACGAGGATGCGCGCGACGTGCCCTTGCGCCTTAGACTTTGGACCTTGGACTTCCCGCGCCCACTTCAACTTTTCTTCGAGGTCAGCGCAATCGTTGTGCGCGAAGACTCGCAACTTCGCGCCGCTGAGCCTCGCGGCATCCACGATGGAGGCGTGGACGAGCTTGTCCAAAATGATCACGTCGTCCTTGCCGACGAGCGCGCCGATGGTGCCGAGCGCGGCGGCGTAACCGGTCGAGAACGTCAGCGCGGCTTCCGATCTCTTGTACGCCGCGAGCGCCTCCTCCAGTTCTTGGAAGGGCGCGAGCGAACCGCAGATGAGCCGCGATGCGCCCGCACCTGCGCCGAATTTCTCCACCGCTTTGATCGCCGCCTCTTTCAGCGCGGGGTGATTGGCGAGACCCAGATAGTCGTTGGAAGAAAAGTTCAGCAACTCGCGACCGTCGAGCGTGACGCGCGGGCCTTGGGGTGAATCCACGCGACGTAAGGCGCGCAATAGTCCCGCCTCGCGGATCGCGGCGAGGTCTTGCGCTAGGGCGTCATCGAATGAACTCACGCGCTGTTCGTGACACGCGCCGCGTGATGGGTCGAGCGCACAGTGGAACCGGCGCCCTCGCCGGTTGTTTGTCCACCAAGCGCCCCCGCTTGGTGTTCTGCAAGCGGGGGCGCTTGCAGGACCGGCGACAGCCGGGGGCGGCTGTCCCACTGCACTTCAAGTCCACGGCGTGATGCGGCTGTCGAGCGCGAAGACCTGGCCGGAAATGTTCTGCGTGGTGGCGAGGAAGGCGATGCAGCGCGCGACCTCGTCCACCGCGTTGATGCGGCCCAGCGCGTTGGCCTGGGCAAAGGCCGCGATGGTTTCCTCGCTCATCTGCGCCGTCATGGGCGTGGGCATGACGCCGGGAAAAATCGCGTTCACCCGCACGTTGCGCAGACCAAGTTCTTTCGCCAGCGATTGCGTCAGGCCGACCAGGCCGGCCTTGGCCGCCGCGTAGTTCGTCTGCCCGCGCGGCCCGCGCAACGCCGAGTGGCTGGAGATGTTGATAATGTGACCGTCTCGCTGGCGCATCATGGGACGCGCGACGGCACGGCAGCAGCGGAAGGCACCGTTCAAGTTGGTCTCCAGCACGCGCTCCCAATCATCGTCGCTCATCTGATGGATCAAGGCGTCTGCCGTCACGCCCGCGTTGTTCACCAGCACGTCGAGGCGCGAGAATTTTTCCATGATCTCGGCGAGCACGCGCTCGATTTGCTTCGCGTTCGTCACGTCCAACACCACGGGCGTGACGCGGGCGTCCGTCGTCTCCGACAACTGGCGCGCGGCGGCGATGACCTGCCAGCCTTGCGCGGCAAATTCCTGCACGAGTGCGCGACCGAGTCCGCCGTTCGCGCCGGTGATGAGGGCTACTTGGTTCGCGGGGTTGGCATTCATGGGTGTCGTTGTCGTGAGCGGAATTTTTTAACGCAAAGGCGCAAAGGCGCAAAGGGCGGAGAGAATGGGCAAGACCGGTAGGGCGTCGCTGTCCTCAGCGCGCCGGGGTGAGGCATGAGAAGTTCGACGCCGCCATGTATCGTCGTTGCCCGGCGCGCTGAGGACAGCGAGGCCCTACCAACATGGACTTGATGACGCTCTCGTTCGCAGAGTCGTCGTGGCGGCTGAATCATACCCAGCGGCCGCGCAGCAGTGTGGCCTGCACGGGGCCGCGATGATTCAGCACGGCCTGGTAGGGATCGCGCGTCTTGCCGCGCGGGAGGACGACGAGATCGGCGCAGGAGCCGGGCGCGAGGCGGCCCAGTTCCGTGGGGCGACCAATGGCGCGGGCGGCATTCACCGTGGTCATCGCGAGGATGCGCTGCGGTTTGAGCGCGGGGAACTTTTCCGCGAGCCGGCGCATCTCGGTGAACAGGTTTAGCTCCGGCTTCTCATTTCGCTTGGCCGGCATGGTCGCGAGGCTGTCGGTGCCGAGACAGACGTTCACGCCGGTTTTGATCAGTTCGTGGAGCGGAAACTTTTGATGACCAAAGAACGCGTGGCTGCCGGGGCAATGCACGACCGACGCGCCCGCCAGCGCGAGCAGCGCGGCGTCGCCGGGCGCGAGGTAGTTCGCGTGGACGGCGAGGAAGTGCGGCGAGAGCACGCCGTGCCGCGCGAGGCAGGCGACGGGCGAGCCGTGACCGCAGTCGCTCATGTCGCGCTGGGGCCGCAGCCAGTCGTGCATCGAGCCGCTGCCAACTTGGAACATTTCAAACTCATCCTCGGACTCGGCGACGTGCGTGGTGAGGAGCCAGCCGCGCTCGCGCGCGGCGACGGCGGCGGAGCGGAGCAATTCCGGCGACGTGGAATACGGCGCGTGCGGCGAGAGGCCGGGCGTTTCGCCGGGGAGCGCGTCGAGTTTCGCCACTGCCGCATCCACCATTTGGCGCGCGGTCTGGCGGCTGCGGACGGAGAGCAGTTCGAGGCAAGACACCACGCGCAACGGCGTGGCGGGCACGACATCGGTGAGCAGTTCCGGCACGGCTTCGATGTCCACCACTGTGCTCGTGCCGCTGTGCAGAAGCTGGCGCGCGCCCTCCAGCCAGGACAGCGCGTACTCCGTGTAGCTCCAGCCGGATTTGAGCGCGACGATGGCCTTGATCCAGTCGGAGAAATGGCGCGTGGGGCGGAGCTGCCCGGCCATGTGGGTGTAGTCGAGATGGCAGTGGGCGTTGATGAGTCCGGGGAGAAGGATCGCGTGGCCGAGGTCCACCACGTCGCCGGAGTCCGCGCCGTGCAGTTCGGAAAATTTCCCGACCGCCTCGATGTGTCCGCCGCGCGCCAGAACCGCGCCGTCATCAATCGGCGGCGCGCAGACGGGGAGGACGGTGCGAGCGCGGAGCAGCATTTGGATCAGTTGAGAGTTGAGAGTCGGAGAAACCTGCTTCTCTAAACTCTCACCTCATCACACTGCGGCGTCCTGGCGGCGGCGTTTGCCGCGCGCGGCCTCACTGTGGTTGCGGGCCTTGAACTTGTTGTGCCGCTTGCGGATTTGCTGCTCGACCTTTTTCATCGCGAGGTCAATCGCGGCGTAGAGGTCCACCTCCCAGTCCTCGGCGTAGAGATCGGGGCCGGCCACGTCGAGACGCACGGAGCATTTGAAACGCTTGTCGGTCGTCTTGGCGGTGTCGGTTTCCAGCGTGATGCGGGCGCTGATGGCCCGGTGGTCGAGGTGTTCCAGTTTGTCGAGCTTGGCGAGGATGTGGTCTTCGATGGCTTTCGTCAGGGTGACGTTGTGCGCCGACATGATCAATTTCATAGACGTAAGGTGAGGGGTGGTCGGGGCAAAATCCAGTCCGCTTTAATTGTGTTTGGCAAAAAAGAAATGTTCCAAAACTACGAACGGTCAAATCCCCCTTTTCATTCCCCGCGCCGCCGTGTCATCTCTCCCGCGCATGATCCATCCAACAGCGGTCGTTCACAAAAAGGCGAAACTCGGCGCGCGCGTCAGCGTGGGACCGTATGCGGTCATTGACGAGCATGTCGCGCTCGGCGCGGACTGCATCGTGGGCGCGCACACTTACCTCACCGGCCACACCACGGCGGGCGCGAAAAATCATTTTTTCGCCGGCGCGATCATTGGCGAGGCACCGCAGGATTTGAAGTATCGCGGCGAGCCGACGCGTTTGCGCATCGGCGACCAGAACGTCTTTCGCGAGCACGTCACCGTGCATCGCTCGAACACCACGCGCGAGGACACGGTAATTGGCTCGAACAATCTGTTCATGGCGCACTCGCACATCGGGCATAATTCGCACCTCGGCGACCACATCATCATCGCGAATGGCGCACTGCTGGGCGGACACGTCAGCGTGGCCGACCGCGTGTTCATCTCGGGCAATTGTCTCCTGCACCAGTTCGTGCGCGTTGGCACACTGGCGATGATGCAGGGCGGTTCGGGCATCAGTCAGGATTTGCCGCCCTTCACCGTGGCACGCGGGGACAACGGCATTTGTGGATTGAATGTTGTGGGCCTGCGGCGCGCGGGCTTGACGGCGGAACAGCGGCGGGAATTGAAGCGGCTTTATCTCGTGCTCTTCCGCGGGGGGCGGAAGTTGCGCGAGGCCATCGAGGAGGCGCGCGAGGAATTCAAGAGCGACGCCGACCGCGTGATGCTCGACTTCGTCGCCGCCTCGCGCCGTGGCATCTGCTCGGACACGGGCATCGTGGCGGACGCGGACGAGGAGTGAAGGGAGGGAGCTCGGGTTTTCAGCCCGCAGCCAGCCTCGACCGGCTGACGTCTTGCAAACTTGCCCGGGCCTGCCTTCGTATCACCTTGCTGCGGGCTGGAAAGCCCGCGCTCCGGCACCGGGCCTGAATCACACATTGGCGGCTTTTCAAGCACCCGCGCGCGCGTAACGTCACGGGGTCATGCAAAACTATTTTCTGCTCACGCGCCGCTTCCTCGCGCTGGGTTTCGTCGCGGCCCTGCTGGTCGGTTGCGGTAAAAAGGATTCAGCTCCCGTCGGCGGCACGGCGCAAAGCACACCACTCCCGGAGCCGCCCTACGTTTCCAAGTGCGAGCCGGGCGTGCCCGGCGGACGCCTTGTCATCGCGCAGCTTGGTGATCCGAAAACCTTCAACCCCATCACGGCCAACGAAACTTCCTCGACCGACGTGCTGCTCCGCATGTTCGCCGGGTTGACCGCCGTGGATGTCCCGACGCAGACTTTTTATCCCGCGCTCGCCGAGTCCTGGACGGTCGGCGCGGACAACAAGACCTGGACCTTCAAGCTCCGCAAAAATCTCCGCTGGAGCGATGGCCAGCCGCTTACGGCGGACGACGTGGTCTTCACCTACAACGAACTGATCTACAGCACCAACTGGGTGAGCGTGACGCGCGACGCCGTGCAGATCGACGGCAAGGATTTCACCGTCTCGAAGATCGACGACCTGACGGTGCAGATCGTGACGCCGGACATTTATGCGCCGTTCCTCCAGTTCGCCGGCGCAGAAGTGCGGATCATGCCGAAGCACAAACTGCTGGGCGCGGTGGCGCAAAAGAATTTCCCCTCGGCCTACGGCGTGAACGCGAAGCCAGAGGACGTCGTCGGCAGCGGGCCGTATCGCCTGAAGCAGTTCAAGTCCGGCGAACTCACCGTGCTGGAACGCAACCCGCACTACTTCGCGGTGGACTCCAAAGGCACTCGTCTGCCTTATATCGACGAGATTATCTTCACCTCCACGCCGGATCAGAATGCGCAGAGCCTGCGTTTCCTCGCGGGCAGTTCGGACATTCTTGAATTCGTACGCCCCGAGGAAATCGACCGCTTCAAAACCGAGGCGGCGAAAGGAAAATTTCAACTGCTCGACATCGGCCTCGCCAGCGAGCGCGATTACATCTGCTTCAACCAGAACACGAACGTGAATCCGAAGACCGGCCAGCCCTACCTCGATCCGGTGAAACAGAAATGGTTTCGCAACACCAAGTTTCGTCAGGCGGTTTCGTTCGCCATTGATCGGCCGGCGATCATTCGTGCCGCGCTCTCCGGCTATGGCGAGCCGAATTACAATTACGCCACACCCGGTTCGCACTGGTTGAACACGAACATTGCCACTTATCCGCTCAACCCGGAGAAAGCACGCGCGCTGCTCAAGGAGATCGGCATGATCGACCGCAACAACGACGGCATCGTGGAGGACAGCGAAGGGCATCCCGTCGAGTTCGTGATGATCTCGAACACCGGCAACACGCGGCGCGAGAAGTCGTCGGTCATCATCCAGCAGGATCTCAAGAAGATCGGCATCAACTTGGTGTGGCGGCCGGTGGACTTCAACACGCTGGTGGACAAGACGAGCAACTCGTTCGACTTCGACTGCTTCTCGCTCGGCTGGGGCGGCGGCCCGCCCGACCCGACCTACGGCATGAACGTCGTGCTCTCGACCGGGTTCACGCACACCTGGTTTCCGCAGCAGAAAGTCCCGGCGACTGACTGGGAAGCGCGCATGGATTATCTCATCTCCGCGCAGCTCAAGACACTCGACCTCGATCAACGCCGTAAATTTTACCACGAAGTGCAGGCGATTCTCGCGGAGCAGCAGCCGATGATTTTTCTCGCCTCCATGCGCGCCTTCTCCGCCGTGCGCAATGACATGCAGAACGTGCGCGCCAGCACGCTCGATCCGAACCGCGTGCTGTGGAACATCGAGGAAGTGTGGCTGAAGAAGTAACGGAGTGATCAGTAATCAGTAAGTCAGTCATCAGTGAACCGGCCGCGCACGAATCGCAAACTGATTACTTCACTCTCACAGCATGTGGCAGAACATCGCGTCGCGCAGCTTCGGCTCGAACCAGGTGCTCTTCGGCGGCATGATCCCGCCCGCGTCCGCAATGGTCATCAAGTCGTCAATGCTCGTCGGGAACATGCTGAAGGCGCAGGCGTATTCGCCCGCATTCACCAGCTTCTCCAGTTCTGCGGTGCCGCGAATGCCGCCCACGAAATTGATCCGCTTGCTCGTGCGCGGATCATCAATGCCGAAGATGGGCGCGAGCACGTATTTCTGGAGCAGCGTCACGTCCAGCTTCTCAATGGGATCGCTGGTGCGCGCGAAATGTTCCCGGAACGACAGCGTGTGCCACTGCCCGCCGAGATACAGTCCGAGGAAATGTTTCTGCGTGGGCTTGGCCGCGCCGGAGTTCTTCTGAATCACGAACACCGCATCCAGCTTCTCCAACAACTGCTCGCTGGTCAGGCCGTTGAAATCTTTCAGCACGCGGTTGTAGGGCAGAATCTGCATCTGGTTGTGCGGGAAAATCACCGAGAGGAACCAGCCCGCATTCGGGTTGCCGCGCTGCGCCTGATACACGCGCGCCGCCGCCGCACTGCGATGATGCCCGTCCGCAATGTAAAGCGCCGGCACCTTCGCGAACTCCCGCTCCAGCGCCTCGACACTCGCCAGATCGCCGATGACCCAAGACGTGTGCCGCACGCCGTCCGCCGCCGTGAAATCCACGTCCGGCACTTCCTGCAAACGACGGTTCACAAACGCATCGATCCCGATGGTCGCGCGATAGGTGAGGAACACCGGCCCCGTCTGCGACGCCAGCGTCTCGATGTGGCGCACGCGGTCGTTCTCCTTGTCCGGGCGCGTCAGCTCGTGCTTCTTGATCGTGCCCGCGAGATATTCTTCGCAACTCGCCACCGCCACGATGCCGACCTGCGAATGCGCGCCCATCACCTGGCGGTAGAGATAAAAGCACGCGGCGCGATCCTGCCGCAGCGCGCCTTGCGCGATGAGCTTTTGCAAATTCTCCTTCCCGCGCGCATAGACCGGCGCGGAGTAAAGGTCGGTGCCGGACGGCAGATCAATTTCCGGCTTGCTGACGTGCAGGAAGCTGAGCTCGTTGCCGGCGGCCATCTGCCGCGCCTCCTCGGACGACATCACGTCATAAGGCAGCTCGCAAATTTTCGCGGCCAGCTCGGGCCGGGGTCGCAACGCGGGGAACGGTTGAATCTTTGCCATAAATCAGGGCGCGGAAAATAGGGAGGCACGGCAGGCGACGCACGGAAAAATTCTCAACGTGCCGCCAGCGTCTCGCTGGTCGGTCCTTCTGGAAAAACGCCAGCGAGACGCTGGCGGCACGTTGGCTACGGCTTCTCCGGCACTTCGATCACGTCGCCGTCGCGCAGCCAGAGGTCGGTGGTCTTGTCCGTGTTGGTGAGGTCGAAAACTTTTTCCCAAGGCTCGCTGCCGGAGCGGATGACTCTCACGCGCGTGAGATCGGACGAGGAACGGATCACGTTCGCGCCGCGCACCACGTCGTTCAGGCGCTGGACGGTCAGAGAGGTCGCGGGCACAGGTTCCGGCTGCCCCACAGGAAAGGGACTGCCCACGGGCATAACTCCCGGTGGACGCCACCAGTTATCCGCCAACGGCGGCGTCAGCACCACGCGGTTGGTCTGTCCCTTCACGACGATTTGCACCTGCTTACGGAGACACTCTTGCAGCGTCGCCAGCGCGGTGGGCGCGAGACCGGGCCACCCCGTGTTCACCACATGATCTTGTTCAGGCAGTTCAATCAAGTCGCCCCACTCCAGCGCGACGTTCGCGGCGCAGTTCGTGAAACGAAAGGCCGTGTCCAGATCGATCATCCGGCCCGGTTCGCCGGGCTTGCTGCGGATGGAGCGCACCTGCACGCGCGCAAAATCGGGGAAGTGAAACGGCTTGCCGCCCGGCGCGTAATGTTGCGCCAGCGCCTCGAAGATCGTGAAGCGGTTCAGGTCGTTCGTGCCCTTCTCGAACGCCGTCACCTTCGTCCCGCCGCGCGCCACGGTGATGCTGGACGAGCGCGCCAAGTCTTCGATAGCACCGCGCTGGCGGAGCAGTTCGGCAACTTCTGGCTTGGTTTGATTCACCGCAGCAAACAACGGACTCCAGCCGCCCGGCGCGAGCGCATTCAGTTCCGCGCCGTGGGCCAGGAGCAGTTCGACAATTTCTTTGTGGCCGGAAGCGGCCGCCTGAATCAGCGGGGTCCAGCCGTTGTAAATCTTGATGTTCGGATTGGCCTTCCGCTCCAGCAGCAGCTTCACCATCGCCGGGTTGTTTTTGCTGATGGCTACTTCCAACCCCGGACCAGGGGTTCCATTATAATTCACGTGGTCCGCCATCGTCTCAACATCCGCGCCCTGATCCAGAATCAGTTGCGCCGTCCGCACTTGTCCGTAGCCAATTGCTAGTCCCAGCGGCGTGATCCCGTTTGGAACATTTGCGCTTTGCCCTCGGTTTTTCGGGGCCGTCCCCGCAGCCCACAACACTCTGTTCGTCACCGACGCCCCATTCTTCAACAGCACTTCTGCACTCACTTCCCCACCCGGCAGCATCGCCGCCCAGTGCAACGGTGTGATCGCGTTGCGATCTCCGAGGTTCGGGTCTGCGCCGCCCGCGAGCAACGGCTCCAGCAAATTCACCGTGCCATCCTGCACCGCGCGCGAGAGCGGCGTGGTGCGGCTCTGGTCCGCGAGGTTCGGATTGACCTTCTTCGCCAGCAGCAGTTCGAGGATGGGCAGACTCTTGTTCTGCACCGCAAGATGCAGCGCGGTGAGCTGTTGTTTATCACTGGCATCAATCACGGCGCCCTTCGCGAGCAACAGTTCCGCAAGGTCACGATTGGAATTGCGCGCGGCTAGTTGCAACACCGTGCCGTCGCTCGAAGTCTTCGCGTTCACGTCCGCGCCTTGCGCGAGCAGCAGTTCCGCGATGGCTTTGAAGCCCCGCCCCACCGCCCGATACAAGGGCGTCTCCCCGTTCAGGTCACGCGCGTTGATATCCGCCTTGTTGGTCAGCAGGACTTCGATCACGGAGCGGAAACCTTTTCCAGCAGCTTGGTGCAACGGCGTGTCGCTGCTGGTTTTGCCAGCGTTCACGTCCGCGCCATTGTTCAAAAGCAGTTCCACTAGGCTTTTGTGGCCCAGCCGCGCCGCCATGTGCAGCGGCGTCTCATTGTTGGCCCGCACATTCACATCCGCGCCGCTCGCGAGAAGAAACTTGGCCACGACCGCCTGCGCGCGCAGTATGGCGAGATGCAGCGGTGTGAGGCCGTCGCTGTTGCGTGCGTTGATCAAGTCCGGGCTGTCCTTGATCATCGCCTGGATGCGGCGGACTTCCTTCTCCTCGTCGTCGGTGGCGGCGGTCTCAGCGCCAGTCGGCAATTTCGTGGCATCGCCCACCACGGCCAGTTCGCGCTGGAGGGAAAGCATCTCGCGTTGAATCGGAAGGTGTTCCTGCGGCGCCAGAGTGCCCACTTGAATTCTCCTTTCAAACTCCGTGAGCAGTTGCTGGACGATTTTGATTTGTTCTTCGATGAGCGCGCGTTGCTGACTGGCGGACGCGCTTTCCGGCAGTTGCCGCTTCAGCCGGAGCACTTCCTTCTTGGAGTCGAGCAGTTCGAAAAGACCCGCTTTGCCGGCGCTGAACTTCTTCTCAACCATCTCCACCTGCCGTTCGGTCAGGCCAATCTCTTCACGGAGCAACTTGACGACGGCGGGATCGGAAACGGTGTTCACGCTTGCGGAGTTTTCTCGCCGCAAGGGCAACTGACTTTGACTCAAAGCCGCAAGCTGCTCCTGCTCCGAGTACTCGCGCACGATGCGCTGGTAGAAGGCAGCGGCGTCATTCGTCCGTCCCAGCTTGCGGTAACACTCGCCGAGCCGGAACAGCGCCGTGGCTACCACCCTCCGCTGCTCGTCCGCCTGCGTGACCACGGATTGATACTCGCGAATGGCCGCGTCGAGATTGCGGTTCGCCTCCTCCTCGAACAGCCCGCGCTGGAGTCGCTCGGTGAGCGGGTCGGCGGCGAACGCGTTGACTGTGAACACCAGCACCACCACGAACAGGTTTATCTTTTTCATACGTTGCGTCTCCGCGCCTTTGCGCCTCTGCGTTGAATTCCTAGCCGACTGCGGCGGTTGCGTTGTCATGCTTTTGTAAATTGGGACTGGCCGCAGCGTGCCGCCAGCGTCTCGCTGGTCGGGCTTCAAAAACGCCAGCGGGACGCTGGCGGCACATTGCATTCTCTTGCGCCCCATTATTCCCTCTCCAGTCGGTAGCCCACGCCATGCACGGTCTTGATCCAACGCGGCGCATCGGGATTTTTCTCCAGCTTGCGGCGCAGCGAGGCGATGTGCATGTCCACCGTGCGCGTGGTCGGAAAGGCCGCATAACCCCAGGCCACATCGAGAAATTTCTCGCGCGACACCGGCTCGCCCTGCGCCTCGGCCAGCAACCGCAGCATGGCGAATTCCTTCGCCGTGAAATGCAGCGCCTTACGTTTGCGCGTCGCGCTCTGGCGGGCGAAATCAATCTGCGTCTCGCCGAGCGTGAGTTCGGTCAAAGACGCACCGGGCCGTTGCGCGCGGCGCAGCAGGGCACGGACGCGGGCCAGCAATTCATCCGTGCTGAACGGCTTCACCAAGTAGTCATCCGCGCCGCAGTCGAGTCCGTTCACGCGGTCGCGCACCTGGCCCTTGGCGGTGAGCATGAGCACGGGCGCGGCGTGGCCGAGCCGGCGCAACTCCGCGCAGACGGCGAAGCCATCGAGGCGGGGCATCATCACGTCGAGCAGGATGAGGTCGGGCTTCTCCTTTAACGCGCGCTCCAATCCGCGCTCGCCATCCGCCGCCGTGATCACGCGGAAGCCTTCGCCACTCAAGCAATCCTCCAGCGCGGTGCGCATCGGCAGTTCATCTTCCACGATCAAGATGCGGGCGCTGCTCATAACGTGCCGCCAGCGTCTCGCTGGCGTTTTTCCGTGTCCGGATCGGAACGCCAGCGGGACGCTGGCGGCACGTTGCACCGGGACTGAACACGCTGCTCGCAACTTAGGTACGCATTTTTGCCGCAGAGGCGCAGAGATACAGAGGGCGCAGAGAAAAACTGATTCATGCTTCCCCTTCCGCCTCTCTGCGCCTCTGTGTCTCTACGGTAAATGGCAGTTCAATCGTGAAGCGGCTGCCCTTCCCCACTTCGCTCTCCACGCGCACGCGACCGCCGTGGGCCTCGACGATGTGTTTCACAATGCTCAAGCCAATGCCGACGCCCGGCGTCTCGCGGCGCAGCTCGGAACCGAGCCGATAGAAGCGCTCGAAAATCTTTTCGTGTTCGGCGGCGGGAATGCCGGGGCCGCTGTCTTGGACGGAGAGAAGAAATTGAGGATTGAGGATTTGGGATTGGAGATTTCCAAGGTCACCACCACTTCGCTGCCGCTGGGCGAATGCTTGATGGCGTTGTCGAGCAGGTTGACCAACGCCTGCTGCATGGCTTGGCCGTCCACGGTGGCGGCAGGCTTCCCAGCCTGCCAGTGAGGGTCGGCTTCCAGCCGCCCGGAATCGGGCTGAAGCGTGGCGGGTGCGTCAGAACTTTCTAATCTCTCTCCACTTCTCACGTCGGCTCCGCCGGGCTGGAAGCCCGGCTCACTGGCAGGCAGGATGCCTGCCGCCACCAGCTTCACCCCGCGCTCCTCCGCATACGGCTCCATCAATTTCACCGTCGTCATCACCAGCGCGCTCACGTCCGTCGGCTCGAACTCGTATTCCTTGCGGCCCTGCTCGATGCGCGCGAAGTCCAGCACGTTCTCGATCATCGCCGAGAGCCGCCGGCATTCCTGCGTGATGAAGCGGAAGTATTCGTGCTGCTTGGCCGGCTCGGAAATTTTCCCCCGCTCCAATCCCTCCGCCATCAGCCGCACCGAGGCGATGGGCGCCCGCAACTCATGCGACACGCTGGAGACAAAGTTGGATTTCATTTCGGCGAGCCGCAGTTGTTTGTGAAACGCGCGCCACGTCGTGAGAAAACCAACCACGGACGCAAGGGCCGACGCGCCGATCAACAACTTGAACAACATCGCGCGCTCCTCCTGCTGGGCGTAGAGCAACTCGGGGGAGATTAAGTGAACGCTCACAGTCAGCACGGGACGGCCCGCTTCCGAATGCACGGCGGAAGCGAAGACGGGCGGTGGCCTCTCCGGCTTGTCCCAGCGCCAATATTGCCCCGCACCTTTTCCGCCGGCAGTTTGCACCAGTACGCGCAACGTGTTCGTGGGCCGCACATCCATGTCAGCGAGCCGCACGCTGGTGTCGAAGTACTGGGGCATTCGGACTTTCTTAAGTGCGGAGGCGATGACATCGGCCACGGCCAGCCCATTGCGAGCGATCACGGTGGAACCCGACTCAGTGTAGTGGCGCAGCATAAGCCAGTGGTCCTCGTTGAAGAGATCGTAGATGCCAGTGGTCATCATCCGAGTGATGTTCCCATCCTGCCAGCCCCAGTTGGTTCCCACGACGAGCAGCGGGGGCGGAGCCGGGATGGGATCATTCTCTTGCGATTTCCAGGAGGGCGGCGATTCGATATAGTGCGCCCGAGTCGGCGCGTAAGCACGGTTGGTTCGCGACGTGATCCAGAAGGGGACGGTGACTCCCGGTGCGGGCGAGAAGTTGAAGCGAGTTGCATTGGGCACGCTCAGGATGCTCCGTGAGTCCGGCAGTTGGAGCAGCGGTCGCGCGACGGCGTAAATCCGGCGCATCTCCTGGTGGTCACGCCACTCCGCTTCGGCGGGCAATAACACGTCTTCAGGCAGCACTAGACTTTCTTCGGGGATGGAACCGCGCCGCAGCACTTCTGTGGTGAGCGCGGACGGGTGTTGCAGCAAATCACGAACGAGCGCAGCACCGGCCTCGCGCTGTTGATTTTCCGAACGGCTGTGGCCAGCGAGTTGTTGGGCCTGAAAAAGTTTCACCCGCGCCAGCGTCGCGTAGGGCAGCCCGGCTTCGCTGATATGGTTCGGGAACTGATTAGTGATCGCGCTGAACTCGTGGATGGCTTCGGTGTGATTGGTGGAGCGCATCAGCCAGCAGCCCAATTTGTAACGGGCATCCACGGTGAAATTCGTGGGTGGAGCGGAGGCGAGAAACTTGCGCCAGGCCGCGCCGGATTCCTGAAGGTTTGCCTCGCTCCACAATTGCTGCTGTTCCGCCGAGAGCGCGGTGGGATTGAGGGGCTGCGGGCCGGGTGCCTCCTCGTAAGGCGGCGGTTGAACAAGATGACCCGTCGCATCGAGTTCCAAGCGTTTGACCCGCCGGACGAAGTAGAGTTTTTCTGAGAGGTTTCCAGAGTTGGAGGCAACACTGCTAATACTCGGCGCAACGATGCTCCATCTACCGGCACGCCAAGATGGAATCGCGAGACCGGCTGGCTCGTTCGTGTCCTGCAAATGACTCCAGATGGCTTGGACCGTTTCTTCCGCCACATCTTGCGCCCGCAACTCCGCCTCATGCTGTTGCATGCGCCTGTCCTGCGTCAGTGCCAGCGCGCCGAGTTTCGCCAGCACCAGCATCGGGGCGAGGATGAGCACGCCCTGCCAGAAGAAGCTCGGCTTGCGGTTGGTTCGTTTCACGCGGCGTTGGCGCATTGGTTAGCAGAGAGTGAAAGCGAGGCGAAGCGCGGATGTCATGGTTTTGTAAAACCAGCGTGCCGCCAGCGTCCCGCTGGCGTTCAGGCATTTACCAAACCGACCAGCGGGACGCTGGCGGCACGTTGGACGTTGGACTTTGGACTTCGCGTCCGGCATAACTCCGCCCCATGCACGATTTTCGTTATGTCGGTAACAAGCTGTTCTGCGAGCGCGTGAGCATCGAGTCGCTCGTGAAGAAGCACGGGACGCCGCTCTACGTTTATTCCCAGCACACGCTGGAGGATCATTTTCAGAAGCTGGATTCGGAACTCGGCGAACTCGACCACCTCATCTGCTACGCCATGAAGGCGAACTCGAACCTCGCCGTGATGCGGACCTTCGCGAATCTCGGCAGCGGTTTCGACACGGTGAGCGCGGGCGAGATCAAGCGCGTCATCGCGGCGGGCGGAGATCCGCGCAAGTGCGTGTTCGCCGGCGTCGGCAAGACCGAGGAGGAAATCGAGTTCGCGCTGCGCAAGGGCATTTACTCGTTCAACGTGGAGAGTGAGCCGGAGTTGCAACGCATCAACAGAGTCGCGGCGCGGTTGAAGAAAATCGCGCCCGTGGCGGTGCGCGTGAATCCGAACATTGACGCCGGCACGCACGCGAAGATCACGACCGGCACCTACGAGAACAAGTTCGGCATCGCCTTCGAGCAGGTCGCGGGCGTGTATGCGCGGGCCAGCAAGCTGAAGAATCTCCGGCTGCGCGGCATCCAGATGCACATTGGCTCGCAGCTCACGCAGGTGAAGCCGTTCGAGCTGGCGGTGACGAAGGTGCTGCCGCTCGTGCAGAAGCTGGCGAAGAAGCACCGCTTCGAGTTCTTCAGCATCGGCGGCGGGCTGGGCATCGTCTATGACCCGGCGCTGGCCAGCGGCTCCGCGGATTGGTGGAAGTCTTCCGCCGCGAAAAACATACTCACGCCGGCCAGCTACGCGAAGAAGCTCGTGCCATTGCTCAAGCCGCTTGGGCTGAAGATTCTCCTCGAACCAGGCCGCTTCATGGTCGGCAACGCCGGACTTCTCGCCACGCGCGTCGAGTACGTGAAGCGCACGGGCAAAAAGAATTTCGTCATCGTGGATGCGGCGATGAACGATCTCATCCGCCCGGCGTTCTACGATTCGTTCCACGAGATCGTGCCGCTGACGAAGGGGACGAAGAAGATGATCTCCAGCGATGTGGTCGGGCCGATCTGCGAGTCGGGCGATTATTTCGCGAAGAATCGTCCGCTGGCGAAAGTCGGCGAGGGCGATCATCTCGCGCTGTTGAGCGCCGGGGCCTACGGCTTCGTCATGGCCTCGAACTACAACTCACGCGGCTTCGCAGCGGAAGTGCTGGTGAAGGGCAACAAGTCCGAAGTGGTGCGCCCGCGCCAAGGCGTGGAAACAATTTGGGAAGACGAGAAGCTGCCGAAGTGGCTGTGAGCCTGGGCTGAAGGACGAAGGGAACGGAAGCGCCCTTGGTCATTCATCATTTTTCACCCACGGATATTTGTCCGCCGCGAAGGGTGCCCAGACGAGATGGCCGCTCTCTCGCCATGCATCCAGCACCACGGCGTGCACGACGTCCTGCCCGTGCGCGGTGATGGCGACGCCGCTGTGTTCGCGGCGCGTACCCCGGCGGGCGATGACACGGTGAATTTCCAGCGTGGAGAAATGTTCCTGCGCGAGCCGCGCCTCCAAGTCCTCCGCCCAATGCCAGCAGAGGCCGCGCGCGCGCCAGCCGTTGTTGACGAAGATGTTGTGCAGCCAGGCGGGCGGGCGCACGCGGTAGGTGACGGCGAGTTCGGCGGAAGTTTCCACGGCAACTTTGGCGAGGATGGCGGCGTCGTGGACATCCACGGTGGGACTGAGCGCGGTGAGAGCGGCGGTGAGTTGCGCGGTGCGGACGGAAGCTGGGATGGACGGCGGACGATGAGCGCAGCCGGTGAAAAGTCCAAAAACCAAAAACCAAAAACCAAACAAATTCCAACCGGTCAAATTCCAATGGGCGCATCTTGAAGGTGCCGCCAGAGGAGCGCGGGCGTCCCGCCCGCCCGACGGCGCGAAGGCTCTGGGCTTTCCACACGCTGGCTCGGCGGAGTGGCGTCGGGTGGCATTCGGGCGGGCGGGACGCCCGCGCTCCAGCGCTCCGATGCTGGCGGGACCTGCAAGATGCGCCCAATTCCAATCACGTCGGCGAGCGCGAAACGCGTCCGCAGCTTTTTGGAATTTAGTTCCTCGGAGTTTGTTTGGGATTTGGATTTTGGAATTTGAATTTTTCACGCCCGCAAAAAAGGGGCCGGCCTTCGTAGGCCGGCCCCCGTGAAATTCGCGGCTCACAGCCGCGGGAACCAATTAGTACTGGCTCGTGGACTCGGTTTCATCGACCGGGCGGTTGAGCCGGTCGGTGAGGAGCGAGGTGGTGAAGCGCACGTCGCCGGCCTTGCTAGCCTTGACCACGATGCGATAGACGGCCTCGGCTTTCGGCGCGAGCGTGGCCAGCGGCCCGGTGGTGATGGTGCGGCCATTCGCCGTCACGACCGTGGGGCCGGTGCCGGAGACGTAGTCCTGCGAATCTTCGAGCTTGAAGGTCAGGCGGATGTTGCTGTCCGCCGCCGTGCCCTGGTTGGTGACTTTGATGACGTAGGTTTCGTTCTTGCCGACTTCAATCGGGTCTTCGATGTCCACCACTTCGAGGAGGACGGCTGCGATGCCGACGACCTTGGTGGTGCAGGCGGTGACGGCGTCCTTCGAGCAGGCGGTCTTGGCCGTGGCCGACGCGGTCACGCTGCCGGGGTTCGGGAGCACGACGGTCGCGCAGACCTTGGTGGACGCGCCGGGGGCGAGGGAGGCGATGTTCCAGACGATCTTGCCCGCCGTCACGCTGCCACCTGCCGTGGCGGACGAGAAGGTGGCACCAGCCGGGAGCGGAACTTCCACGACAGTGGCACCCGCCGCGCGGTCGCCCTTGTTCGCCACGGTGAAGCAGACATCAATCGGACGTCCGGCGAAACGCTCCGCCGGGGCTTCGCAGGTGATGGAGAGCATGGGCGCGGTGACGACCACGCTGGCCTTGGCTTCAGCCTTCACGTTCTGGGCGCAGTTGACGGTGGCGGTGTTGTCGAACTTGCCGGTGGAACCAGCGACGAGGCCGGCTTTGAATTCCTTGGATTCGCCAGGCGCGAGCGTGCCGGCGTCAAAGGTCAGGCTGCTCTGGCCGTCCGCCGTCTTGAGGCCGGCGGGGAGCGGGTCGGTGATCTTGACCATCGTCAGCGCGCTGCTGCCGGTGTTCTTGACTGTGAAGGTCGCGGGAATCGGGTCGCAAACCGAGACGGCGGCGGGGAGCGTCTTCACGAGCTGGATGTTGGCCTTCACGACCTTGATGCCTTCGCAGAGCACAGGGGTGTAGCTGGCGGAGGCGCAGGTGAGCACGGTGCCTTCTTCAGCGGAGGAGCCGTTGACCTTGATGGTCACGGATTCGCCGGCACCGAGGGTCGCCATCTTCCAGGTCGCGAGACCGTCGTTGACATTGGCGGCGGCGGGTTCGGCGCTGCTCGACTTGAAGTTCGAGGTCACGCGGTCAATCACCGTCACGTCGCGGACTTCGCACGGGGCGAGGTTGCTGACCTTGATGGTGTAGGAAAAGGGCACGCCAGCCTGGACTTCCGCCGGAACGGTCTTTTCCAAAAGCAAACCGGAGCCGTCGCGCAAACCGGACGGGTAGCCGATGGAACCGCGCGTGAATTTCGCGCCGTTCGCTTCATAAGTCGTGTAGTGCGGACCGTAGCCGGACGCGGGCGGCGTGGACTTGGCCGGGGTGGGTGCCGCAGCGGGCTTCACGGGCTTGGTTTGGGTTTGCTGCTGCGTGGCGCAGCCGACGAGGAGCAGCGCGCACGCGACGGACGCGGCGATAGTTTTAGACTGAATGTTCATAGGATGTTTTGTTTGGGTTTGGGTTTAAGAGCCTCCCTCCATCAGCAAGTTTTCGCCGCGAGCAGAGCACCTTTAATTCGTACCGGGCCGGAAAATGGAGATTTTGCCCTTGGTTGTCAACTCTGCGGGGGCCGGATGAAAAATGTCGATCGCTCAAGGCTCCACCGCGCGCGACCGATAATTTAAGGCATTATGAAGAACATTCGCATCAGTCTCGCCATCCTCGTCGCAGCGGTCCTTCCGGTGATCGCTGCTGAACCAACCGAAGCCGACCAGCGCTGGGCCAAGGCCGTAGAACAGAAAATTGTCGCGGGCCGACGGTTGTCACCACGACCTCTGAAGCCCGCGCCAATCTCGCTAAAGCGATTGCCGCCAAGCTTGGACGTCTGGCGACAGTGACCAAGACGGACGCCGGCTACACGGTGGAGGTGCGCGGCACCGAGACCACGCAGAAGTAATTTCCAGCCCGTGACCGTCATGCTCGCGACAGCGCGGCGGGCGAGAGCTGCGAGTGGCAGCGCATCGTGCGCACATCCACGGCGTCCATGCCAGCGGCGCGAATGGCCGTCATCCCCAAGTCTGTATCCTCGTAGCCGCGGCAGAAGCGCGGCTCCACACCGATGCGGCGCGCGGCTTCGAGGAAAATGTCCGGCGCGGGCTTCTGGTTCACCACCATCTCGCTGGTCACGACGGCGGCGAACAGTTCGCGGATGCCAAGGTGTTCCAGCACACGCGTGATGATCTTCTGGTTCCCGCCCGAGGCCACGGCCATCGGGATTTTTCCGTGATGCTCGCGAGCGATGGCGACAACTTCATCAATCAGCGTCACGTCGTGCATGATTTGGAGGTAGGCTTCCTCCTTCTCGTGGGCCACGGCGAGTGGGTCAATGTTCAAGCCCTGCTCGTCGCGGAGCAATTTGAGGATGTCGCGTGAGGGCACGCCGCCCATCGCGTAAAACCGTTCCTCGGGGAAGTGCAGCCCGTGGCGCGTGGTCACGGTGTTCCACGCGCGCCAGTGCAGCGGCATGGTGTCGGCGAGCGTGCCGTCGCAGTCGAAGATGATGCCTTTAATCATAATTTTTTGTCCAAAGTCCAAGGTTTGGAAAGTCGTGGTGCCTGGGCGAGCGTGCGAAAAAGCGGCGCTAAAGCGACCGCACTCCAAACGCTTCGCGAGTGACAGGGCGTTGGATGCTGCGCGCCAGCGTTTGGAGTGCGGTCGCTTTGGCGCCGCTTTCGACCGACGACGCGGTCAAAAAAATCCCGCGCCGGCCTTGGCCTTTGGAGCTTGGGCTTTGGACAGTTTTTCACACGTTCAGCGCCTTCAGCTTTTCCTCCACCTCATGCACGCGCAGGGGATCAACCAGCTGGTCGATGTCGCCATCAATGACGTGCGAGAGATTGTAGAGCGTGAGTTCGATGCGGTGATCTGTGACGCGGTTCTGCGGGAAATTGTAGGTGCGGATTTTCTCGCTGCGGTCGCCGGTGCCAACCTGGTCTTTGCGTTGGGCGGCGTACTTCGCATTTTCCTCGGCAATTTTTCGGTCGAGCAGACGCGAGCGCAGGACGGTCATGGCCTTCGCGCGGTTCTTAATTTGTGAACGCTCGTCGGCGATGCGGACGATGAGTCCGCTGGGCTTGTGGTGAATCTGCACGGCGGAGTCGGTGGTGTTCACGCCCTGGCCGCCCTTGCCGGAGGCACGACAGCAGGTGACTTCGATTTCGTCGGGCTTGATTTCCACGTCCACTTCCTGCGCCTCGGGCAGCACGGCCACGGTGGCGGTGCTGGTGTGGATGCGCCCTTGCGCTTCCGTGGCCGGCACGCGCTGGACGCGGTGGACGCCGCTCTCGTACTTCAGACGCTTGTACACGTCGTTGCCGGTGACTTCAAAAATGACTTCCTTGAAACCGCCGAGGTCGCTCGGGCTGGAATCCATCGGCTCGACTTTCCAGCCCTGCGTCTCGGCGTAGCGCGAGTACATGCGGAACAAGTCGGCGGCGAACAACGCGGACTCGTTGCCGCCCGCACCGGCGCGGATTTCAATAATCGTGTTGCGCGAATCCGTCGGATCAGGGGGCAGCACGCCAGCCTGCACGACGAGGGCGAGGCGCTTCTCCTCCGGTTCCAGGCGGGCGATTTCCTCGCGGGCCATTTGTGCGAGTTCGGATCCATCCGGCTCGGTGGCGAGAAGTCCGCGGTTCTCCGCGAGGTCGCGCTCGACCTTCATATAGAACTCGCCGTCCGCGAGGAGACCTTTCAGGCGCCCGTATTCCTTCGAGAGTTCCTGCGCCCGCTGGTTGTTGTCGAAAGCCTTGGGGTCGCTGAGCTGAACTTCAATTTCAGCAAAGCGCTGGCGGTACTTTTCGATGTGAGGCTTTAGGTCCATGTGACTGAGTTGAAGGTTGAAGGTTTCACAGGGCGTTCAATCAACCAGCAACTCACCAAAAAGAATCCGCCCGCTCTGCGCGAACGCAAAGCGGGCGGAAACGAAAGTCGCTGGCTAACTCTTCTTTTTCTTGCCGGTGTTGGCGGCGGCCGTCGCGGCCTGGGCGGCCTGGGTCTTGGCCAGGCGCTGCTGGAACTTGTCCACGCGACCGGCGGTATCCACGAATTTCTGCTGGCCCGTGTAGAAGGGATGACAGGCGTTACAGATGCCGATGATGGTGACCGGCTTCACGGAACGCGTCTTGATTACGTTGCCGCAGGCGCAGCGAATCTCGGCTTCGCGGTAGTTCGAATGAATGTCAGCTTTCATAAAAGAGGGCGGAAAGTATCAGCAAACCTTGCGCTGGCAAGCGGGAATTTGGGCTGGAACGGTGCGGGTTTCAGACGTGGTTTCAGGCTCCACTTGAAAGAGGCGGGGATGGTTCCCGTCAGCGTGATGCTGCGGGCAGGCCGTGATTGGTGAACTGCTTGATCGTGACGCCGCGCAGAGACTGGCGTTTGTCGTGCGTGTCCTGCCTGCCCATAAAATCGCGGTGCGCGCCCTGCAACCCTTCGCCCGACATCAGCCCGTAAGCCCACACTTCAAACGTGAAATCAATTTCTTCGTTCTTGATGCGGAAGGCCAGGATGCGCGCGCTGGCGGCGGTGATTGTTGCGACCACAGATTTCATGGGTCCGACTCTGCGGCGAAAGAAGCCGGGGCGATATGGGGTGTTCGGCCCACCCCGATAGTGTGGAAATGCTGCGAAGGAGAGGTCGCTGCATTCCGCCGGTCATCAGCGGGCACCAGGAATCGAACCGCGCGCGTTCCGTCCGCGTCTCCGTGCGCCCGTGGGATTTGGGATTTGGATTTTGGAATTTCGCCCGCCCGCCCGCTTCCTTGCTTTCACTTTCGCCCCACTTACACTCCGGCCATGCAACTGCCGGATGCGGTGCCCGTGATGACTCTCCAGAGCGCGACTCTTTTTCCCCAGGCGCTCCTGCCGCTCTACATCTTCGAGCCGCGTTACCGACGGATGCTCGCTGAGGCGCTGGACTCAAACCGCATGTTCTCCGTGGCCATGCAGAAACCGGGTCGCTCGCGCGAGATTCCCTGCCCCGTCGCCGGACTCGGACTCATCCGCGTCTCCGTCGGCCACAATGACGGCAGTTCGCATCTCATCCTCCAGGGGTTGACCCGCGTTCGGCTTGGCGAGACGGTGCAATACAAACCTTACCGCGTGCAGCGCATCCACGCGCTCTGTGCCGAAGAAAACGACACCGTGGCCGTGGACGCACTGGTCGCGAAAGTCCACGAACTCGTCGAGCAACGCCTCGAACTCGCGCCCTTCCCCTCGCCCTTCCCGATAAAAAAACAGGACGACGCCAGCGATCACAAACCCACCGTCTTCTCAAAGAAAGAGGTGCTGAAATATCTCTCGCAACTGCCCGGCGCGGATCAAGTCGCCGACCTCGTGAGTTGCGCGCTTCTTTCCGAGGCGGTCGAGCGGCAGAAAATTTTGGAGACCGTGGAAATCGAAGGCCGGTTGAAACATCTCATCCATTTTTTGATGGCGGAAATTTCCCGACGCCAAAAAAATCCCACCCCATGAACGAAGCCCAGGTTGGAATCAACGACGACGCCCCGCTCGACGCCCAGCGCGAGCAGATGCTGACCGAAGTGTTCGCGCACATGGTCATTCAGAACACGAACATGGCGCTGATGTTTCTCGGCGCGATGCCGCATCCACAGTCCGGTGAGCGGACGCAAGACCTGGAGGCGGCGCAGATGTTCATCGCGCAACTGGAAATGCTGGAGGTGAAGACCGCCGGTAATCTCGCGCCCGAGGAGCAGCAGCTGTTGCAGCAAAGTCTGATGCACCTGCGGATGACGTTTGTGCAAGCGGTGGACAATCCGCCGAAGGTCGAAGCCGCAAAAATGGAATCGCCCACGCCTGCTCCTGCGGCCACGCCCGGACCTGAGCCGGCGGCGGACAGCGCCGAGTCGAACAAGCGCTTCTCGAAAAAGTTTTGAAGGCCACGCATTCCTTCGTGGCGGCGGCTCGGCCGAGCGC
>JAYVQC010000107.1:0-7608 GCA_043757045.1 Akkermansia sp.
CTGGGTTTGCGCGTGGCCCGCGCCAATCAACTTTGGAACTCCTACTGGACTCAACCCCAACACGCCTGCAACTGACCGCCACTTCTAATCACACCCGCCCCCACCGCGCTTCTGGACAGCCCGGCGCTTTTGCCCTACTTCTCACGCACTCTATGAAATTTCAGAAATCACTTGGTTCAGTCATCGCGTGCAGTGTCGGCGTGGCCCTGTTCACCGGCTGTGCCACATCGGGCGTCCGCAATCCTTCCGCCACCGGCGTCACGGAAATGCGCGGCGATGAAAAAGGTTTCGTCGGCGGCACCGGCGTTGAGTCGCAGGATTTGATTCGTGTGAGCGACAAGATCGCGCGCGGCATTTTGAGCGCGCCGCAGATCGCCAACGCCGCCACGCCGCCCGTCGTCGTGCTCGATCCCGTGCTGAACGAGACGCGCTTCCCGATCAACAAGAACATCTTCCTCGACCGCATCCAGGCGCAGTTGATCTCGAAGGCGGCGGGCAAAGTCACGTTCCTCGCGCGCGAGCGGATGGAGACGTTGCAACGCGAACGCGATGCGAAGCGCGCGGGCAGCGTGACCAGTTCGTCCGATGCGAACGTGCAGGAGTTCAAGGGCGCGGATTATTTTCTCACCGGCAAACTTTCCGGCCTCAGCACGTCGAGCAAGAACGGCGTGAGCGATTACATCCTCTACACGTTTCAACTGATTGATGCGCGCACCAGCGCCATTGTCTGGGGCGGTGACGACGAGATCAAAAAGCAGGCGCAGAGCGACGCGGTGTATCGCTGAACAGTTCACGGCCTTCACCCCGGTCGCATGAAGTTCGCCCTGTCATTCTTAGCTGCGCTCCTGCTCGTTGCGGCGGGTTGCGCCACCAAGGCTCCGCGCCCCGCCCTGACCGGCGACCTCATCATGGATGGCCAGAACGCCATCATCCACGGCCCGGCGAAAGACCGCGTGCTCTGGGAATATCGCGTGGGGCTGGCGGCGTTGCGACGCGGTGATTTCGACGAGGCGAAGCGGCAGTTCGACGACGCCCTCACGCGCATCGGCGGCATCTACACCACGGACGCGGGCGCGCGGAAGGCGCGGAGTTTTTTCAACACCGAGGCGAAGAAGACCTTCATCGGCGAGCCGTATGAGCGGGCGATGGCCTACTACTATCGCGGCCTGCTTTACTGGCGCGACGGCGAGCCGGACAACGCACGCGCCTGTTTCCGCAGCGCGCAGTTTCAGGATGCCGGCACCGAGAAGAACGACTACGCCGCCGACTACGTGCTGCTCGATTACCTCGACGGCTTCGCGAGCGTGAAGCTCGGCAGCGGCGACGGCGCGGATGAAATGACCCGCGCGGTGAAGAATGCGCGCGGCGGTTCGCAACCACCGGCGTATTTCAAGAAGGCCAACGTACTGGTGTTCATAGATTTTGGAAAAGGCCCGCGCAAGTTCGCCACCGGCGAGCACGCGCAGCAGTTGCGCTTCGGCGAGCAAACCTCGCCCGCGCGTTCGGTGAATTTGAAACTCGGCGCGCAGCAGTTCCCGCTCGTGGCCTACGATGATTTGCAGTGGCAGGCCACGACGCGCGGCGGTCGCGTGATGGACCACATTCTAGCCAACAAGGCCGTGTTCAAGAATGCAACCGAGGGCGCGGCGGTGGTGGCAGGCGTGACAGCCATCGGACTCGCGAACAGCCGTCAGGGCGAGGCCGCGCTCATCGCGGGCGGCGTGGCCCTGGTCGCAGGAATTCTCTCGGCTACCACGACACCCGAGGCGGACATCCGCGCGTGGGATAATCTCCCGCGCTTCCTCACGTTCGCTGCGCTGGAATTGCCGCCGGGCGAACACAGCCTCGCGGTGGATTTCCGCGACGCGGGAGGCACCACACTTTCCACCCGGACGATCACGTTCACCGTGCCGTCCAATTCCACCAAAGACACCGTGCTCTACGTGAGCGAACACAAGACCTGAGTTATGAAAAAAATATTTTTCCCCATCGGACTCCTGACCGCCGCGCTGGCCCTCTTCGGCGGCTGCGCGCGTGAAGGCGTTTATCAGCCCAAGAACACGGGCAAATACAACTACGAGGAAAACTCGCCGTTCGTCCTCTTCGATGCCGGCGCACAACGCTCCGTGACCTGCTCCGGCACGCAGCTTGGCAAGACCGCCGACGGGCGGATGAAAGTCACGACACATCTCCGCAACCGCGAGAACCGCCGGATCGAAGTGCAGGCGAACTGCGTGTTCAAGGACGCGCAGGGCTTCACGGTGGATGAGACCCCGTTCCGCACGGTGATCCTCGACGAGAACGCGACGCAGGATGTGAGCTTTGAGGCCTTCAATTTGAACGCGGCGAAGTACACCATCCGCGTGCGCGAGGCGCGGTAATTTTTAGGGACGCCGGTTTCCCCACCGGCGGATCTCGACGAGCCTCGATCCCGCCGATGGGGAAACCGGCGTCCCGTTCACTGCACGCGCACGCGATAGAATTGCTGAACCGCCGGCGTGTGGAGAAATTCCAGCGTGCCGCCGGTGCCCAGCAGCACTGCGGACACCGCGTTCCATCCCCCGCCCGGCATCACGCTGGCCTCGACCGTGTAATGGAATCCCGGCAGCGTCGCGAAGCGCAGGCTCACCGAGTCACCCGCGCGCTGCACGCCCAGGGTCGGCGGCGCGATCAGTGCGAAGGGAAGGCTGGAACCGAGATGCCCCTGCCCGTCCACGACGCGGAGCGTGACGTTGGTGGTGATGACGTTCAGCGTCACCGTGCCATTCCACACGCCGTTGACGAACCCTCCGGTGGTGAAGGGCTGGAGCGGCGCGTTGCGATCTAGGGTGAAGCGGACGCTCGGGACGCGCGCCACAGACTGCGGCGGCGGCGTGTTCGCGGCCCAGTCGAGCGGGTTACCGTGCGCGCTGTCCGTGCGGAGAAAGAGCGAACGGCTGCCGCTCGTGACGTTCGCGCGCACCACGCCGTCGAAGCTGTAGCTCGCGTTGTTGAAGCTGTAATCCACCATCAGGTTTTGCTGCGCGGAATAATCAAACGGCGTGGAGAACGCGAACGTGTTCCAGCCCGTCTGCGCGATCAGCATGTCGTGCTGGAAGTTGGTGGTCCACGAGAACTGCCACGCGGAGATGAGATGCTGCGTGTCCGGCGTGGGCCGCAGACGGAGGGTGAAGTTGCTGAGAATCTGTCCGGGCACCTGCGTCACGTTCAAGGCCAGCGCCACGATGCGACCGGACGGCCCGATTTCATTCGTGAGGTAGATGGACTGCACGCGCGCGTCGTGGAAGGACGCGGCGAGGGGCAGGCTCCAGTTCGTGGTGTTGGTGGCCACGGTCACAACGCGCTCCTCACGCAGCGCGAGCAGCGTGGCCGGGCCGTTAAAGCCGGTGGCGACCTGTCCCGCCCCGTCGCGGGCGGTGATGCTCACAGGCACCGCCAGGCCGGAGTAATTGCTGCCGGACACGGGCGCGAAGGTGAACTCGGCCAGCGGCGCGAGATCGTTGTCCAGAATCGTGCCGGTGGCCGGACTGCGCACGAGCGTGGCGTTGCCGGGCGAGATCAGGCTGACGGTGAAACTCTTCGCCGGCTCGGGCAGGAAATCTCCAAACACCGGGACGGCCACGGTCAGGTTCGTGACGCCGGGCGGAAAAACCAGCGGGCCGTAGCTCTCCGCAAAATCCAGCCCGGCCAGCGCCGTGCCGTTGGCCGTGGCGTAACTCACGGTCACGATGCGCCCGCTGGCCGCCGTGAGCCGCACGTTGAACAGCGCGTTCACCACGCCCACGTCGCCTTCGCTGACGGCGGCGTCGTCAATGATCAGGCCCGGCACCCCGTCATTGTCGTTGATGGTGGCGAGGCCGGTCGCGCGGTTGATTTCCAGATTCGTCGCGCCGGTGAGATTCACGGTGAACGTCTCGTTTGATTCGCTCAACGTGTCGGGGAGGAGCCGCACGAAAATCGTCTGGTTCGTCACGCCGGGCGGAAAGGTCAGCACGCCGTTCGTCGGTTGAAAATCCAGGCCGCCTGCGGCCGTGCCGCCGGTCGTGGCGTAAAAGACCGTGCCGGTGAGCAAGCCCGGCGCGGTCAGACGCACGGGGAAGGCGAGGAACTGCGTGACCGAGTTTGGTTCCACATTCGTCATGTCGAAGACCGAGACCTGCGGGTGCGTGGCAATGGTGCTCAGGCCCGCCGTGTTGTTCGACTCGTCGCCGTCCGGCCCGGCGCGGAAAATGGCGGCGAAGTTGGTGAGCAATCCGCGTTCGAGCGCCGTCACGGTCACGTCCACCTGCGCCGTCGCGCCGGCCGTCAGCGTGCCGAGCGCGCAGGAAACCACGCCGTTCGAGAACACGCAGCCGCCCTGCGAAGCGACCACCGAGACGAAGGCCGAGTTCGTCGCGAGCGTGTCCACAAGCTGCGCCTGCGTGGCGGCCTCCGGGCCGAGATTGGTGACGGCGAAACGGTAGGTGAACGGAGCGCCGACCAGCACCCCGTTGGTCACGGTTCCCGACAGTTGCAAATCATTACGCGCCAGCACCTCGAAGGCGTTGCCGCGCGCGCCGTGACCGGCCGCGTCCACCACGCCGAGTGCCACCGCACGCGCGGCGGCGAGCATGGTCACGGACGAGGTCGCCACGCCGGAGACGAACGTGAGCGGCGTGTGGAGGAACGGCACCGCGACGACGTTCGAAAACGACACGACTAGGCCGGGGTTGTTCGTGGCAATGTTGCGCGCCGCGAAAATCCAGTCCGCCGCCGAGTTTCCGTCGGCCCGTCCGATGCGCTGGTAGGTCAGGCCGCCGTCAATGTTCACCGGCACCGGCGGGCCGCTCCACTGGTTGGAACTGATCGTGACGGGCGTGCTGATGAGCGCGGGGTCCGCGCCGGCGGCGCAGACGAAATCCACGGGCCGCCCGAGCGCGTCCAGCAGGAGCACGGCGATGGGGTTGTTGTCCACATTGTTGTTCCAGCCGGTGGGGAACGGAAAGGTGAAGGCCGGATACGCGCCGGGGAAAAATGACGGAGGCAGCGTGCCGGGCAGATTGCGAACGTGGAACACCTCACCCGGACCCGCGACCGCGCCGCTCGGCAGGGTGAAGGTGGCGTAAGGCTCGGGCCAGGCCTGCCAGTCGTAGAACACGACCTTCCACCCGGCGACGTTCAGCACGCGACCGGACACATTCGCGAACTCGACCCGGTCGAAGCCGCTCACATCAATTTCCGAAATCACGACCGTCGAGTCGCCCGGCCGCAAGGCGGAGTTCGTGAGCGTGAGCGCGGCGGAATAATTTGTGACCGGCAGCCCGAACTCGTCCGCCGCCACGACCGTGAACGGAAACGCCTCGCCCGCGTATTGCGGCGACGGCACCGCATTGATCAAGTAGTTGAAACTCACCGTGCGGAACTGCCAGACCGGTCCCGCCTCGGAGGGGAAGGGCGCAAGCCGTGCCAGCACCTGCCAATAGTAAGTGGTGTCCGGGTTCAGGTGGCGCGGCAGCGTGATGCTCGAACCGGTCGTCGTCCCCACCGGACTGCTCAACGAGAGGTCGGGATTCGTGCCGAGGAACACATCGTAGATCGTGCCAGGCGGGGCTTGCGGATTGTTGGACCAGCTCAAGGTCGTGTTGCGCGCGACCTGCGTGGCGAGATCGGCGGGCTGCGGAGTGCTCGGCGCGAAAGGCCGCTCATCATCCACCAGCGCGACGAAGCCGGTGCCGCTCAGAAAACCCGCCGCGGTGGCCGTGACGCGCACGATGTCGAAGGCGTTGGTCACCTGGTTGTCCAGCACCGTCACCCGGAATTTACGGTTCAACTGACCGGCCAGATTCGTCACGAAAGCCGGCACGGTCAGCAGCTCGGGATGATTCGACTGCAAGGCGATGACGACGTTGGTCACGGGCCGGCCCGCGAAAATCACGTCGCCCGCGTTGGCCAGCACCCCCTGCCCTTCGGTCACTTCGGGCGGCAGCGTCACGGTCAATTGCCGGCTCTCGTTGTCGCTCACGCGGATGACGTCGAAGTCCCCGGCCCAGTTCACTACGGAGGCCTCGATGACGACGTTCGCCGTGCCGTCGAGGAGGTCGTTGTCCACGAGCACGAGATTGAAGGGCGCGGAATTTTGGCCGGCAGGAATGATCACGGTCGGCGCGACGAGCACGCGGTTGGTGTTGTCGGAAAACAAATTCACCGTGATCGGTTTCACCGCCGTGACGTTCGCGGTCACGGTGCCGGCACCCACGAGCACGCCGCCCTCGGTGCCGGTCGAGGCGACGTTGAGCGTGAGGTTGGCGGACTGCGCGTCGTACACGAGCGTCGAGGCGCTGGCCGTCGTGCCGTTGATGAACAGCGCAGTGACGAAAACGCGCTGCGAGCCGTCGGCGAAGCCGTCGTCCAGCACGTCGAAGCTGAAATTCGCGGCGGTGTTCCCGGCGGGAACGAACACGGGATCGAAGATGACGATCTCGTTCGTGTCGCTGGAGGTGAGGGTGATGAACACGTCGTTGGTGAGCGGCACGCTGAGGAGGAGAGTGCCGAGGACGGCCAATTCGCCCTCGTTCACGCTGGACGGCAGCACCAGCGTGGCGGTGGCGGAGCACGGGCCATAGGCGCTGAGATTGCTTTCCTGGTAGCCGTCCGGCTGTCCCGTGCCGCGTGAGACGCCCACATGAAGCACGGGGCTGAACGGGTCGCTGATGTGACCGTTCAGCCACGTCATCCGCAGTGCGCCGTCGAACCACATTTCGAGTTGCGCGGTGTTGAGATTGGCCGGCACGCCGAACTCCGGCACGTCCAGCCACGTCACCACGAGGCGGTCGGCGAGCTGCCGCCAGCGCACGCTGCCGCCCGCCGCCGGGTTCAAGTCCGCGTAAATCGGCGCGACGCGCGCGCGGGCGAAAAATTCTCCGAGCGTGGATTGAAAGGCGTTGGTATTCGGCCCGGGATCGAAAGTCACATTGCCATTCGCTCCAATGTGAAGGGTGCTTGAGCTGGTGCCGAAGATGGAGACCTGCCGCCCGTTGGTGAGCGTGATGGCCTCATACTCGTCATCGCCCAGGGTCAGAATGGTGTGGGTGGAAGGATCGTGCGGCAGCCCCGGAACGGGTTCAAGACAGGCGCGGTAAAAATTCTGCGACAGGTCCGGCGTGAGCGCGAGCGAGCGAAGGTTCAGGTCGAAGGGACTGCCCGCGAATTCCTCGACGAGGAAATCCGGGGTGCCGACGCGCAGCGACACGAGCAACGCGACCGACTCATTGCTGTTCGTGTTCGTGACCAGAAAGGCGCCGGAGTAAAACCCGTTGGAGAGCGCGGCAGCGCTGCTGTTGATGGTCACCACGAGCGGCACCGAGCCGCCGCCGGGGATGACGCCGTTGGTCGCCCCGAGCGTCAACCAAGGCGTGACGGTGGACGCGCGCCAGCCGACCGGCGTACGTCCGTTGTTCGCCAGTTGGTACTCGCGTCCGAGGGGCGAGAACGGCCCGCCCGCCGCGCCCTGACTTTGAAAATCGGACGTGGGCGAGACGAGCAGCGAGCCGGATTGCAGCGCATTCACTTCCACGAACACACCAATCGGTGTGACCAGCCCACGCGTGACA
The DNA here is from genome assembly GCA_043757045.1 of Akkermansia sp. Taxonomy (GTDB): domain Bacteria; phylum Verrucomicrobiota; class Verrucomicrobiia; order Limisphaerales; family SIBH01; genus JANNGC01. The sequence continues at coordinate 7,590 of JAYVQC010000107.1, forward strand.
TTGGTGTAGAAAACAGTTC
>JAYVQC010000108.1:0-1977 GCA_043757045.1 Akkermansia sp.
CCGTCTGGCGCATCAAAGCCGGCGAGGGTCTCGCTTCGCCCGTGGTCGCGGGCGGCAAGGCGTTCCTCTTTGACACGCAGGACGGCCAGGAAACTTTGCGCGCAGTCAACGCAACAGATGGAAAAGAACTCTGGCGCACCGCCGTCGATGAACCGTTCAAGGATTCGCAAGGCCCGGTCGGCCCTCGCTGCACACCGGTCGTGGATGGTGAACGGGTGTATGTCCAATCTTGCCGTGGTGAGCTGCAGTGCCTCGCCGTTGCGGGCGGGAAGAAGATTTGGAGCGCGAACTTCACCAAGGACTTCAACGGTTTGTTCATCGGCGAGAAGGGAACGGCGCAGGGCGCGATGCGTCACGGCAACAACGGCCCGCCCGCCATTGATGGCGACCATCTCATCGCCCAAGTCGGCTCCACGAATGGCGCGAGCGTGGTGTGCTTCGACAAGAAAACGGGCAAGGTCATTTGGAAATCGCAGAACGATGTCGCCGGCTACGGCGCGCCGATGGTCGCGGATGTCGCCGGGGTGCGGCAGGTCGTGAGCTTCACTGCCGATGGCGTCATCGCGCTCCAACCCGCGAGCGGCGAACTCATCTGGCGCGTCCCGGTCAAGACCACCTTCGCCCGCCACGCCACCACGCCACTCATTGAGGGTGACTACATCATCGTCTCGTCGCATCAGGTCGGCTTGATCGGCATCAACATCTCGAAGGCTGGTGCGAAGCAGTCGTGGGTCAACAAACAGGCCGCGATCAACTTCGCCAGCCCGGTGGCCGTGGGCCAATACTTCTACGGACTCGGCCCGGCCAAAAACGTCATCTGCGTCGAGACCCGCACCGGCGAAGTGAAGTGGAGCAAGGACGGCTGGGTGACGAGTTCCGCCGACAAGGCGTATGGCGGTTTTATCGTGCTCGGGAAAAATATTCTCCTGCTCACCGACAGCGGCACGCTCATTCTCTTCGCCGCCGATCCCAAGGAACCGCGCGAACTGGGTCGCACGCAAGTCTGCGGCGCGAACTGGTGCAACCCCGCCTACGTGGACGGCCAACTCTTCCTCCGCGACGGCAACCGCCAGGGCGGCGAATGGATCGCGGTCTCGCTCCTTCCCTAACCGGGGCGCGGGCGTCCCGCCCGCCCGCCCGTGCAAGGACGCTGCGCCTCGCAAGAGTTTTTGGCGAGAGGAACGCTTTCTTACGCTCGGGCGAGCGGGACGCTCGCGCTCCTCGGGGCGCGTTCCTTCGTGTTCAGGCGCGGCTCTCTGTGGTTGAATTCCCGGCGATGAACGAACGCTACATCGCTGCGAAGGAACGTTGGGCTGCGAAGATGGCTGGGAAGGCCAGGTCCACGGTGCGCTCGACCGACCGCCTGCCGCCCGGCCAGCACGAGGTGCGGAATTTTCCCGTGCTCGATCTCGGCCTGCGTCCTGAAGTCACGCTCGACCAGTGGGAATTGAAGATCAGCGGCAAGGTCGAGAACCCGGTCACGCTCAACTGGGCGCAGTTCATGGCGTTGCCGCAGTTCGAGGACACCAGTGACTTTCACTGCGTCACGACGTGGAGCCAGTACGACATGAAGTTCCGAGGCGTGGCCTTCTTCACGCTCGCTGAACTCGTGCGGCCCAAGCCTGCGGCCACGCACGTCTATTTCAAAAGCTACGACGGCTACTCCACGAACAACCCGCTCGACGTGTGCCTGGACGACGACGTGATGATCGCCCACTCGTGGAATGACGCGCCGCTGACGAAGGAGCACGGCGGCCCGGCGCGCGTGATCATCCCGAAACGCTACGCGTGGAAGGGCGCGAAGTTCGTGCGAGAAATCATTTTCCTCGACCGCGACCTGCTCGGCTTCTGGGAATTACGCGGCTACTCGAACTCGGCGGACCCGTGGAGCGAAGAACGGTTTTCGTAGTGGGACAGGCGCCCCCGCCTGTCTCCCGTCCTGCAAGCGCCCCCGCTTGCAGTCCCGCAGGCGGGGGC
>JAYVQC010000109.1:0-27782 GCA_043757045.1 Akkermansia sp.
TTGACGCCGTGTTTCACGCTGCCGCTGTCAGTGATTTCACGTTTGGAAAAATCTGGGAACGTTCGTTCACCGGGGAATTGACCGAATGTCACGCCGCCAAAATTGCCACGCGCTCCGGTGCGTTGCTGGCGGAATTGGTGCCCACGTCAAAAATCATCAGCGATCTGCGCGAGTGGTTTTCGCAAGCGCGGCTGGTCGGGTGGAAATTCGAACTGGACGGCGACCGCTGTAGCGTGGTGGCCAAGGCCGAACGGCAAATCAAAGAGAACCGCACGGACGCCTGTGTGGCCAATGGGCGGGCCTACGGGCTGGGTTTCGGCCTGGTAAACGGACGTGGCGAATGTGTTCACTTTCGCGACCCGCAAGAATTGTTCGCCGCCTTGGAGCAGATGTGCCTTGTCTGACGCCAGCGCGCGCGACGGATTAGCGATTAGACGATGCGCGGGCGAAATTGATCGAGTCGCGGAAACGTTTGTTGTCGGCGCGGATTCGGGCGGTCAACGTCTTGCAGATGCCCACGAGCAATGGCGTCGCCAGCGCGGGCGCTTGCTCGGTGAGCTGTTGGAAGGCGGTAGCGGAGACTTTGAGCAAAACGCTGTCGTTGTTCGCCACCACATCAGCGGAGCGCGGCCCCTGGTCAAACAGTGAAATGTCGCCAAAGAATTCACCGGCGGCCAGGGTGGCGAGAATCGTTTCCTTGCCGGCGATCATCTGGCGCACGCGGACTTCGCCTTCCAGCACGAGAAACATGGCGTCGCCGTGTTCCCCTTGCTTGACCACCTCGCTGAACTGCCGGATTTTCTGCACCTCCATGAATTCAATGAACTGCGCCAGGTGCTCATCCGACATGTCGCCGAGAATCTTGACGCGCCGGAGCATGCCGGGCTTGATGCCGCCAGTCGTTTGCGACGCGCCGCCTGGGCCTGATCCGGCGGACGCGCCGCTGCGGGAACGGAAGAACAGCGACAACTCCGGAACCTGGGGCGCCTTGTGCCAGCGATCGGATTGCTCGACGTAAACCCAAGTGTCCGCCGTGACGCGTTCATCGTGGATCCACTCAACCATGGTCGGCAATTCCACCGGACCATAAACGACATCGTCGGCTCCCCAAATCTTGTAACCTATGGCTTCTTCATTGGCGCTCACGGTTTTTTATTTAATACGGGCGGCCGCAATGTGAAAGCAAAAAAGCTGGGTAATTTGGGTGATAACCGTGATGCGCCGGTGACTTGGTGGCGCTCACATTTGTTCCAGCACTTCAATCCCCAGAACTTCCAAACCTTGTTTCAACACCCGGCCCGTCAGATCGCACAGCGCGAGGCGGCTGGAACGGACGTTCTCTTCAGCTTTGAGCACGGGGCAATTTTCGTAGAAGCGGGCGAAATGTCCGGAGAGTTCGTAAAGATAATTGCACAGAAAGTTCGGACGGTAATCCTCGGCCACTGCTTCGAGTACGAGGCCGAAGTTCAGCAGATGACGGGCCAGCGCCAGTTCTTCCGGCGCGACCAAACTCAGTTTTGAACTTTGAACTCTGAACTCCGGACTCTGAATTTCACTTTTCCGAAAAATGCTGCGGATGCGCGCGTAGGCGTATTGCAGATACGGCGCGGTGTGGCCCTGCATCGAGAGCATCTTGTCCCAACTGAACACGTAATCGCTCTGGCGATTGGGCAGCAGGTCGGCGTATTTCACGCCGCCCAGGCCGACCACGCGAGCGATCTCGCGGCACGCGGCTTCAGACATTTCTGGATTCTTCTCCGTCACCAGTTTTAGCGCGCGAGCTTCCGCCTCGTCGAGGAGGTCGCCGAGTTTCACCGTGTCGCCGCTGCGGGTTTTGAACGGCTTGCCGTCCTCACCAAGAATTTTTCCGAAGCCGACGTGAACGAGCTTCACCTGCTTCGTCGCCTCCGGCTGCCAGCGCGCGAAGGTCAGGAACAGTTTGCGAAAGTGCGGCGACTGGCGGTCATCCACCACATAGACAATCTCGTGCGGTGCCCACGTCTTGAGCCGGTAGTCAATCGTGGCGAGGTCGGTGGTCATGTAGTTGAAGCCGCCGTCGCTCTTGCGAACCAGCGCGGGGTCGGCCGCCCATTCGCCGTCGCGATTGACGAGAAACGGGTCTTGTTTCGGCGGGAAGGTGCCATCGCTGAACACGCCGACCGCGCCCTCGCTCTCGCGAGCGATGCCGCGCGCGAGCAAATCATTCACCACTTCACCGAGCCACGGATTGTAGAAGCTCTCGCCCAGCGCGTGGTCGAACTTCACGCCCAGCCGCCCGTAAATAGAATCGAACTGCACTTCCGAGACGCGAATCATCTCCTGCCACACCGCGATATTCTCCGCGTCGCCCGCCTGGAGCTTCACGAGTTCCTGCTTCGCCTCTTCGAGCCGCGCCGGATTCGCGTCGCACTCGGCGTTGATGATTTTGTAAAGCCGTTCCAGTTCCGCAATGGCGTCACGGTCGAGCGCGGCGCGGTCGAGAATTTGTTTCCAGCCGAGGAGCAGCTTGCCGAACTGCGTGCCCCAGTCACCAATGTGGTTGTCCGAAATGATTTTGTGGCCCAGCAGCCGCAGCACGCGCTGAAGCGAGTCCCCAATCCCCGTCGAACGGATGTGGCCGACGTGCATCGGCTTGGCGACATTCGGCGAACTGAAATCAATGACGATGGTGCGCGGCTGCGCCGTCTTGCTGAAAAACAAATGTTCTCCGCGCGCCGCCGAGGCGATGGACTCTGCCACCGCCGAAACTTGCAGCCGGAAATTCAGGAAGCCCGCGCCCGCGATTTCCACCTTCTCGCAAGTGTCGCTCACGTCCAGCTTCGCCAGCACGTCCGTCGCAAGCTGGCGCGGATTCATCTTCCGTTCCTTGGCCAGCGCCATTAGCGAGTTGCTCTGGTAATCGCCGAACTTGGGATCCGGACACGGACGGACGAAGACGGTGGAAAGGTTCGTATCCGGCAAAATTTGCGCGATGGCTTCGCGCAGCCGGCATTCGATGCCGAGATGAATCATTCGAGGGCGAGGTAGATCGAAGTCACCGTGGGCGACTGATGGACACAGATCGTGGCGGTGGTTTCCTCCAGCTCGGTCGTGGACGAAACGCTGTCCGTGGCCAGTTCGGTGAAATCACCGCCCTGCCCGGCGGGCTCGGCGACGAAGCAACGCCGCTGATCGGCGTCCTTCGCGGGCTGAAAATACAGAAGCATGATTTTCCGGCTCCGGCTGAGTTTAGTTTTTTGCGCCCGACTGGGACTTGATGACCTGGAACATGGCCGGGGCATCAGGAGCGTCTTCGAGCGCTTTGCGAAATTCTTTTTTGTGCAGCAGCTTCGCGATCTCCGCGAGCGTGGACAGGTGCTTCTGGAAATGGCCCTGCGGCACGAGGAACAGCATCACCAAGTTCACCGGATTGTTGTCCAGTGCGTCAAAATTCACGCCTGCCTTCGAGCGACCGAGCGCACCGACGACTTCGCCGATCAAGTCCGTGCTCGCGTGAGGAATGCCGATGCCGAAGCCAATGCCCGTGCTCATCGAAGTCTCACGTTTACATACGGCCGCCGTGATCGCCTCGCGGTTCTCCGGCTTGATTTTGCCAGCGAGCACGAGTTTTTCGATCAGTTCGTCAATCGCCGCCCAGCGATCCTGCGCCCTGAGTTCAGGGATTATTTGTTCGGGACTGAGTATGTCCGCCAGATTCATAGCGAAAAAGCTGATGAAACCTTCGCCGCAACGATTCCGGCAAAGCAAGTGGCAAGTTCGCCGCGCGGTTGCCTCTTTGTCCGTACGTAAAAGCGCGGAGAATTTTTGGCGCGTGTGACCGGTGCCGCCGTCGTTTGCAAAAACAGCGCGCCGCCGTTCGGCCACTCGCCAATTTTTCGTTCCTCACCCGGACTAATTCTGCTTTCGGAGTGGAGGTGCTCGTGCCTGAACGGTTTGCGGTGCCGATGTTCCATCACGGGTTCACGAACCATCGAATCTCTGGGGCCTTCATCACGACAGATTCTTTCCGCCCAGCCGAAGTCACGCGAATGCGTCCGCAATTAAGCCAGAGTCAAATCAAGTCTGGGGAAAAGCCCCGCCTCGTACTCTGACGACGTAAGTTTACGGGGAGTGATTGAAAGTGCCCAGCACCCAAGCTGGAGCGGCGGTCGTCTTGTCCGCCGGGGCGAGCGGCGTCGGGCTGCATTCCCGGCCGGCGGGGCACCCACGCTCTTGACCGCCACATCCCTTCACGCCCCGCTCACGGGTTGAACTTGAAATCGCCGGGCGTGCCGCCGGGGAAAGGATTGAAGCCGGGCAGAAAATTCGGGTTTGTGGCCAGCGCGATGATTAGCCCCGCCGCCACCAGCGCCAGCAACGCGCCTAGCAACACCAGCGGATGTATGCGCAGGCCGAAGATCGGAGGCCGCGGCGGACGGCGCAGCAGCCGGGCCTGCGGCGGACCGCCCGGCCCCGGCAGGATCATCCGCTCCGCACAATGAGGACAGACGTGCATATAGCCCGCCGCCTCATCCGGAAAGCTCATCGAGCGTTGGCAAGCGGGACAATTACAGTTCATGCGTCATGGTGGAAAGTAGGCACCACCGCGCAGGACACCAACAGAAAATTAGGGCGCTCCGGGAAAGCGATGCAGCTTTGTCCGCAGGTAAAAGCGCGAAAAAAAAGACACCCGCAGCAAGCGCCGGAGCGAGTCCTCTCCGCCTATTCCGGCTTTACCCCATACGGCTGAAGGCCAGCCCTCACAGACCGGCAGGATGTGGCCCGCCGCATTTTCAGACCGGCGCTCAGGAGAGAATCGCCTTCACCACGTTGGCTTCGGCGTCGATGCCGCTCAACTTCATGTCAGCTCCCTGCCATTTCACCGTGAACTTGCGGTGGTCAATGCCCAGCTCGTGCAAGATGGTCGCGTGCAGGTCGCGAACGTGAACGGGGTTCTCGACAATGTTGTAGCTGAACTCGTCGGTCGTACCGTAAATCGTGCCGCCTTTGATGCCACCGCCCGCGAGCCACATGGTGAAACAGCGCGGATGATGGTCGCGCCCGTAGTTGTCCTTCGACAAACCACCCTGGCTGTAAATGGTGCGGCCAAATTCCCCGCCCCACACGATGAGCGTGCTGTCCCACAAGCCGCGCTGCTTGAGATCGGTGATCAAGCCGTAGGTCGCCTGGTCAATGTCCTTGCACTGTGAAGGCAGGCGCGCGTTCACGTTCGAGTGATGATCCCAGTTGTTGAGATACAACTGCACGAAGCGCACGCCGCGCTCGACAAGCCGGCGCGAGAGCAGCGCATTAAAGGCGAACGTGCCGGGCTTCTTCGCCTCGTCGCCATAAAGTTTGTAAGTGGATTCCGGCTCGCCCTTCACGTCCATGAGGTCCGGCACGCTCGACTGCATGCGGAAGGCCATCTCGTATTGCTGGATGCGCGTGTGGGTCTCGGGGTCGCCGACCTTTTTGTAATTCAACTCGTTGAGCGCGCGCAATCCGTCGAGCTGCTTGCGGCGCAGGTCGGTTGGCAAGCCCTTCGGATTGTTGATGAACAGCACGGGATCGCCCGCGCTGCGGAAGGAAACGCCCGCGTGTTCGCCGGAGAGAAATCCGCTCGACCAGAGGCGCGCGGAAATGGCTTGAATCTGCTCCTTGTTCGTCGGCTCGGCGACGAGCACCACGAACGTCGGCAAATTCTGGTTCAACGATCCCAGCCCGTAACTCACCCACGAGCCGATGCACGGACGCCCGCTGACCATCGAGCCGGTCTGCATGTGGCAGATGGCTGGTTCGTGATTGATGGCCTCGGTGTGCATGGAACGAATGAAGGCCATGTCGTCCACGCACTTCGAGGTGTAGGGCAGCAGACCTTGATTCATCCAGAGACCACACTGCCCGGCCTGTTTGAATTCATACTTCGACGGCGCGATGGGGAAACGCTTCTGCCCCGAGGTCATCGTCGTGAGCCGCTGACCGGCGCGCACGGACTCGGGCAGGTCTTTGTCGTACCACTCCTTCATCTGCGGCTTGTAGTCGTAGAGATCCATCTGCGACGGTCCGCCGACCATGTGGAGATAGATGATGTTCTTCACCTTCGGCGGAAAGTGCGGCAGCCCCGGCAGCGCGGTGCCCGCGGGCGTGTTTTCGCCCCACAACTTCATGGAACTGCCGAGCAAGGAACCCAGCGCCGCGTAACCGAGGACGTTCTTGCCCCGGGAGAAGAACTGCCGGCGGGTTTCGAGAGTTTGAAATTCTTGGAAAAGGCTCATGTTGGGAAAAGTAATCAGTGAACAGTGATCAGTAATCAGTGAGGTGCGTGGCGGCGGGTTTGGCGTTGTACTCGGGCGCGTCTTCGTGGAGGTGGGCTTCGGGCTGACAGAACTGGTCGGACTTCTGCATCATGTCGCCCAGCATCCGACCGATTTCGAGGCAGAGTTCTCCGAGGTGCTGCGTCTCTTCGAGCGAAAGATAGCCGCAGTCGAAAGCGCTGGTCAGCCAGTGCTGGGTTTCCATCTGCTCGCCATCGGCGTCGGTCAGCTTGCTGACGAAATGTTTTTCATAGCGCCGCTTGGCCCACGACTCCGCAATTTGTGCGCCGACCGAGCGCGACGCCCGCCGCAACTGATCGGTGAGAGAAAACTTCTCCTCCGCCGGAAAATTCTTCGAGGCGAGGAACGTCTGCCGCGACAGCAAACGCGCCTTCTTGTACACACCCAAATCTTGCAATCTCCGTGCGTACCCCAGTGACGCGCCCGTCACTGATTCACTGATGACTGGCTTACTGATTACTTCCCCGTTCATTTGTTCAGCGCCTCGTCGAGGTTCATCAACTGGTTGGCCACCATCGTCATGGCGGCGAGTTGCGGCGCGGGAATTTTATCCGACGGCTTGGACTCCCCGACGGTGAGGAACTGTTTCGCGGCCTCGGCGTCCTGCGTGTAGAACGCCTGCATCTCCTGCAACGTGCGTTTGACGATACCGAGTTCCTTCGACGTGAGCGGGCGGCTCAACACGCGCTCGGCCATCGCCTGCAACGCTTCTTCCTCCTTGCGCGTGCTCAACAGCGCGACTTGCGCGAGATGCCGTGCGGCTTCGAGGAACTGCGGATCATTCAAGGTGGCCAGCGCTTGCAGCGGCGTGTTCGTCCGCTCGCGGCGCACGGAGCAGACTTCGCGGCTCGGCGCATTGAAGATGTCCATCGTCGCCGGCGGCGCGGCGCGCTTCCAGAAGGTGTACATGCTGCGACGATAAAGCCCTTCGCCCGTGTCAGCCTTGTATTTCTTGGTGTTGCTCTCCGGCATCGCCACCGCTTCCCACACGCCGTCAGGCTGATACGGCTTCACCGGAGCGCCGCCGATTTTTGCGACCAGCAAATCACTCGTCGCCAGCGCGTAGTCGCGGATCATTTCTGCGTCCATGCGGAAGCGCGGCCCACGACTGAGCAGCCGGTTGGCCGCGTCCTTCTCCAGTTTCTCCGGCGTGGCTTCTGCGCTCTGCCGGTAGGCGGACGACATGACCATCAGTTCAAACAGATGCTTCATGTCCCAGCCGCTCTCGCGAAACTCCACGGCCAGCCAGTCGAGCAACTCCTGATTCGACGGCGCATCGCCCGTGATGCCGAAGTCCTCCGATGTTTTCACCAGACCCGTGCCAAAAATTTCCGACCAGAAACGATTCACTGTGACGCGGGCGGTGAGCGGGTTGTCGGGCGAGCTCACCCAGTGCGCGAGGCCGAGGCGGTTCGTCGGCGCGTTGGCCGGGAGCTTGTGCAGCACGCCGGGCACGCCCGCCGTCACCTGCTCCTTCTGCTTGTCGTACGCGCCGCGGAAGAGCACGAAGGCCATCGGCATCGAATTGGTTTTCTCGCGCTGGATGTGCGTCACGGGATTGCGTGCCTTGATCACTTCCTGCTCGCGGTTCAAGGCGGCGAACTGTTTCGTGCGGTCGAGGAAGGCCGCATCGCGCGTGGTCAGCCAGGATTCAAACAGCGCCGCGCTCTGCTCCTTCGTCCGCTGTTCCGCGGGAATGCCCAGCACGTATTGCAGCGGCGCGACGTTGGCCAGCGCCGCCACTTCGTTGCTCGACAATCGCCGCTCGTAAATGCGGACATCCTGCAAACGCCCGTCCTCCAGTATCTGATCCTTGCTCCGCTGCCCGACCCGCAACGGCGTCTCACTGCGAATCGTGGATTTGAGCGCGTCCGTGTCCGCCTTCACCGCCACGGACAGGCCGTCCACGTAGAGCTTCACGCCCTTGGCCTTCGAGGTTCCGTCGTAAGTCACGAAGAAATGCTGCCACACGCCGGGCTTCAGCACCTCGTCCTTCGTCTCCACCTTGAGCGCGTCATCCGGCCATTTGCTCACGAGATGCACAGTAAGCTTCTTGCCGACCTGCACGAGGTCCCAGCCGCGAAAGTCATTCGTCTGATCCATGCGGGCGAGCAGCGGGCCGAACGCGCCGGGCGTCGAGATGCGGACCCACGCGCCGTAGCTGAACTGGTTCGTGCGCTCGAAATTCGCGACATCGCCCAGATTAAAATTCGCGTCCTTCTTCAATTTCGGAGCCGGCCCGTAACGTCCGCCATCCTTCCAATCCAGCGCGCCTGTCGCGGTGAAGTCACCTTTCGTTTCCCCCGCCACGCCGCGCACCACGTTGCTCCGGCCTTCGTTCAACAACAGATGCACGAGCAGCTTGTTCGTGGGAATTTCCTTCGCGAACTCTCCAGCCTGCGCGCCCGCTGCCCACGCGGCGAAATCAGGGGCCGCATCCTTGCGGCGCTGCTCCACCGCGCTCTTCGCGGAAACCATTTCGTCCGGCAGCGCCTTCCAGCGTTGCGCGTCCTCCGGCGTCTGCGGCACCAGCAGGCTCGGCGTTGAGTCCTTCGAGTTGCCGTCCTTCGCGGGCTGCACGGTGTTGCGGAAGTACGCCGCCATCGAATAAAAATCCTTCTGCAAGATGGGATCGAACTTGTGGTCGTGGCACGCCGCGCAATTCATCGTCAGGCCGAGATACACCCAACTGAACGTGCTCACGCGGTCGTTCGCGTAGTTCGCCAGGTTCTCCTCGTCAATCGTCCCGCCCTCGTTGGTCGTGGTGTTGCACCGCTGAAAACCCGTCGCGATGAGCGCATCCACTTCCTCCTCGGACAACAAATCACCGGCCAGTTGCATCAGTGTGAAACGATCAAACGGCATGTTCTGGCTCAACGCCTTGATCACCCAGTCGCGGTAGGGCCACATCTCGCGGTAGTTGTCGAAGTGCAGACCGTGCGTATCCGCGTAACGCGCCGCGTCCAGCCAGTAGCGCGCACGATGCTCGCCGTAGCGCGCCGACGCCAACAGACGCTTCACAACTTTCGCGTAGGCGTCGGGTGTTTTGTCATTCAGAAACGCGGTGACTTCCTCCGGCGTCGGCGGCAGCCCGGTCAGGTCGAGCGTCACCCGGCGCAAGAGCGTGCGCTGGTCGGCCTCCTGGTTGGGCTTCAATCCCTTCTCCTGCAACTTGGCGAAAACGAAAGCGTCGATGGGATTTCGGATGGGGTAATCAGTAATCAGTGAGTCAGTAATCAGTGAACCGGTGCGACCGGCCCCGGTCTTTCCGCCACCGATGACTGTTTTACTGATTACTGACTTACTGATCACCGGCACCGCCGGCCGCTCCGGCTTGAGGAACGACCAATGCCCTTCCCACGGCGCACCCGCCAGAATCCATTTCCGCAGCGTCTCGATTTGCTCGGGCTTCAGCGTCTTGTGCGAATCCTCCGGCGGCATCCGGTCGTCAAGGTTCGTGGTGGTGATGCGTAGCCAGAGTTCGCTCTTGGCCAGTTGGCCCGGCACCACGGTTGGCTCGTGCTTCGGCGTCTTCTCAAAAAATCCTTCCTTGGTGTCGAAGCGCAAACCGGCTTTGCGATGATTGCTGTCCGGCCCGTGGCAGGCGAAACAGTTGTCCGCGAGGATGGGCCGCACGTCGCGGTTGAACTGAATCTTCTCCGCCGCGCGCGCGCCAGCCGCCGCCAGCAAAAGCGCGACCACGCCAGCCGCCGCCACGCCGCCGAGTCTGTGAATGCTCATAATTGCTGCCATCAGTTGAATGCTGACTAGTTACACCTCGGACCTATTCGCTCCAAGTGCTGATTCCATGCCCGGCGGGTGCATCTTGCGGGCGTGTTGCCCAAACCGCCGGAGCGGCGGACAGCCATGTCCGCAGTTTGCTCACGCTCCATTTGGGCCAGATTTGGCGAAGGGCAGCTCCGGCGGACATGGCTGTCCGCCGCTCCGATGCTTGGGGCCACACGCCCCCAAGATGCGCCCATGCCAGGCCCAGCGGGATTTGGATTTTGAACTTTGGAGTTTTCCCCGCTCACCGCACCGGAGTCGGCTCCGCCTTGCCGTCGCGCTCCTCCTCGGAGCGAAACGTCCTCGTCCCGACCAGCCATTCAAAAATCGGCGAAGCCATCAGCGTCGTGACCACGGCCATGATCACGAGCACGGCGAACAGCCCTTCGGAAATGATCCCGCGCTGCAAACCGATATTGATGATGATCAGTTCCATCAAACCGCGCGCATTCATCAACGTGCCGATGCCCAGCGCCTCGCGATTCGGCAGGCCCGTGGCGCGTGCGGCCAGCCAGCAGGCCACGCCTTTGCCCACCACCGCCGCCACCAGCACCGCACCGCACACCAGCCAGAGAAAGCCGGTGTTGAGCAGGGAAATCTTCGTGTTCAATCCCGAGTAGGTGAAAAACAGTGGCAACAGCAGCGCCAAGGTGAGCGGTTCGATGCGCGCGACCAGATCGCGCGTGATAGTTCCGCGGGGCATGGCCGCCCCCATGATGAACGCGCCAAAGACCGCGTGCAGTCCAATGAGGTCCGTGAACCACGCGCCTAGGGCCATCAGCGCCAGCGCCATCACCAGGCCCGCCTCGGTGAGCGCGCCGTCCTGCACCAGCCACGTCCGGACGCGCGCGAGCAACGGCCGCACCAGCAACAACGTGAAGGCCACATACGCCGCGCCGCCGCCGATGTTCACCACCGCGTGACTCCAGTTGTTATCGAAACTGGCGAGCACGACCGCGAGCAGGCACCACGCCGCCGCGTCATCAATCGCGCCCGCGCCCAATGCCACCGTCCCCATCGTGGTGCCGGTGAGCTTCTTGAAATGAATGATGCGGGCCAGCATGGGAAAGGCGGTGATGCACATGGACGCGCCGAGGAACAGCATCGCCTCCATGAGTGAAGTCCGTTTCGGGAAAAGCTCCGTGTGATGAAACAACACCCACGCCAGTCCCGCCCCGAGCACAAAGGGCGCAATCATGCCGGCGGCGGACACGGCGATGGAACTCTTGAGCCGCTGGCGCACGATATCGACGCGGAACTCCATGCCGACGACGAACATGTAAAGCGCCAGGCCCAGTTGCGAAGCCGGGAAGAGAAAGCTCTGCGTGTCGCGCGTCACCTGCGACTTGTCCCAGGGAAAAAGCCAGTGCTGGATCTCCGGCGCGAGCAGCCCGAACAACGACGGCCCCAGCAGCACGCCCGCCAGCATCTCCGCCACGACCTGCGGCTGGCCGAAGCGTTTCGCGATCACGCCCACCAGCCGGCAGACCAGCAGGATGACGGCAATCTGGAGAAAGAATTGAACGGCCAGTTGCAGATTGTTCATGAGACCAAGTCGCGCATGAGTGAAACGATACGGAGCCGCCACTTGTAACGGAAATAGAATCTCGGTATCGAACTCATGCCGGTGCGGCATAAGCTGTTGACCGTGGAGCGCGGGTTTTCAACCCGCAGCCGCGTGCGATGGCGGATGGTGTTCGCGAGTTTTCACGCGTTCGAGTTTGCGGACGTTGCTGCGGGTTGGAAAACCCGCGCTCCGGCTGATTGAACCCGTGGAACTGCGACATCTGAAATACTTTCAGGCCGTGGCCGAGGAACTGAGTTTCTCGAAGGCCGCGCGCCGCCTGCACATCGCGCAGCCCGCGCTCAGCCGGGCGGTGCAGGAACTCGAACGCGCCTTGGGCGTGAACCTCATTGACCGCAACCGCCGCTCCGCGCGCCTCACGCCCGCCGGCTCGGTGCTGCTGCAAGAGACCGGCCTGCTGCTCGAACGTCTTGAGGAATCCCTGCGCCGCGTGCGCCGCACCGCCGCCGGTGAGGAAGGCGAGCTGCGCCTCGGCTACATCGGGCCGCCCACGAAAAGTTTTCTCGGCCGCGTGCTCGCCGAATATCGCCGCCGGATGCCGCGCGTCTCCGTCCATTTGGAAGAACGCACCCCCGAACGAGTCTGGGAAATGGTCGCGCAAGGCCGTCTCTCTGTCGGACTCACGCGTCCGGTGCTCGCGAACGAATCGCTCGGCCTGCCCGCCCTGCTGTTACGTCAGGAACGCTTCTGCGTCGCGCTTCCGCCGCGCCATCACTGGGCGGCGAGCCAATCCCTCGCGTGGCGGAAACTCGCGGGCGAACCCATCATCCTGCTCGCGCGCCGCGAGGGTGCAAGCTCGCACGACGCCATTCTCGCCGCGTGTCGTCAGGCGAAGTTCACCCCACGCCTCGTTCACACGCCCAGCCTCATCGGCACCGTGCTGCAATACGTCGAGGCCGGCGCGGGACTCGGCATCGTGCCCGAGAGCGTGCTGTCGCCCAGTGATCGGGCCAGCGTGAAGCTCGTTCCACTCACGCCACGGCAGAACATTCCGCTGGTCATGGTCTGGTCGAAGGACGGCGAGGATCCGTCCGTGCTCGCCTTCCGCGCGCTGATCAAGGAATGGCTCGCGGCGGGGAAGTTGTGAGCTGCGGAGGGAACGTGATTCACTTCGGCGGCAAGGACAGCGCGGAGGTCGCGCGCCAGCCAGAGCTGAAGCCGTTTGTGTGCAACTTGCGCGGTCACGCCTCGTTTCCAGTGCAAAACGCCGGATGGACGTGGTGGAAAGTCATGATTTCAAGGGGATAGCCGTGGCACCATCAGTGCTGAAACGAGGTGGAGGAACAAACTCTGAAAATAATTATGAAAACGACAACACAATGGATCGGGTTGATGTGCGCGGTGGTGATTACGGCAGCGACGACGGGTTGCGACCGTACCATCAAGCACGAGGAAAGCTCCAAGGTGAGCAGTGACGGCACGGTGACCACGAAGGAAAAAACGGAAACGGTCGCACCGGACGGCAAGGTCACGAAGACGGAAGAGATCAAGAAGACCACGCCGTAAAACGGTGGCTTTAGGTTTGTTGAGGAGAGGCCAGTTTTTCAACAGTCTGGCCTCGATTCAGCCGAGACAACCCGAGCGCAAGCTCGGGTTGTTTTCTTTTGATGGCTCGTCGGCGTAGCGGCGTCTCGGCAGAGCGCCGGATTCTGGGAAAATTATGGCGGCGGTCTGCCGACGCGCCGCTACGGATTCAGCAAGGTCAATTGCGATACGCCTTGTGACACGCGCCGCAGGTTGCGCCGATTTTTTTGAAGGCGTCTTCGGCTGGCGCGGCGTCGAGCGGAGCGGCTTTCAGCAGGGCGCGCAACTGATCCGCGGCCTTTTCCGAGTCGGCGAGTTTCGCGCGGTAATCGTTCGGACGCGCGGCGGTGTCGGGCAGCCGGGCCAACTCGCGCAACTGTTCCCAGAGCAACGTGGCCTGGTGCATGGATGCGAGGTCGGGCTGGCCAAGCCCGTTTTTCTGCGCGGCTTTCAGGCGGGCGAAGTGCTCGTCCATCGTCACCATCGTCTCGACGAGCGAGGAGGTGCGCGCGACTTCGGGCAAGGTTTCCACCGCCGCGAGTTCCGCCGCCGTCGGAGTCTTGAACTCACGCGCGCTGCGATACAGCCCCGGATAATCCGGCGAGGTGCCAGCCTGCTGGAGCCACTGCTCCGCGAGGTTCGTGCTCCAGCCCGCGACGCCCTCGCACATCACCGCCACCGCCGCCGGGCCACGATGCTGCCCATGATGGCAATGCACATAGATCGGGCCGTCGAGCGTTTGCGCGGCCTTCACGAGTTCGACCGCGCGATGGGTGGGAATGCCGTCGTAGCCGAAGGGGAGATGAACATATTTCAGCCCGAACTTTTTCGCCGTCTCCACGTTGGGCTTGGCTCCATCCACGCTCACAATGGTCTTCACGCCGAGCCTGGCGATTTCGGCGAAGCCCGCCTCGTTGTCCGGAGAACTGCCGGAAAAGATTTTCGGCGTGGCCCGGAACAGGTTGTGAAGGTTCGTCGAGGGCAGCGGCTGGATGTCCGCCGCGCGCGCGGACATGGCGACCAATGCGAGTGTGAAAACCAAATTCCAGATGAACCGGCGGAACATGTGGGCGAGTTGGCGATTCACTTCGCGCACGCTATGCAGGCGGGGGCGCGGCGAGAAGGGAAAAACGGCGCGGTGAGAACTCCGTGGAACACTGCTTGCCGACGCAGGCTGGGCGAGCGCAGTAAGACTCTTCCACGGGTGCCTCTTGGCACTGATGCTTGATGGTGGGACCGGCGCCCCCGCCGGTCAGGAGTCTCACAGGCGCCCTCGCCGGTCGTTCTGCGGGCGGGGGCGCCCGCGAGACTAGTGACAGCCGGGGGCGGCTGTCCCACTACTGTCAACCGTGCCAAGAGGCACCCCTCTTCCGCATCACTCCGCAATTTCTATTGCCGGGATTTGGCCCGGCACTAAACATCCCGCGATGTCCGCCGCCCCCAGCTTCGAGCACTTCGAGAGCGAGTTGAACCGCCTCGTCGCCTCCTTTGGCCAACGCCTCGCTGAACTCAAGAAACCCGGCTACGCCGAAGCCCAGTTGCGCGACGACTTCCTGAATCCCTTCTTCCGCGCCCTCGGCTGGGACATGGAGAACCGCGCCGGTCTCATCCAGCGCGAACGCGAAGTCGAAATCGAAAGCGCCACGCAAATCGGTGGCGGACGCAAGCGTGCCGATTACCTCTTCCGCACCGACAAGCGCGACCGCTTCATCTGCGAGGCGAAGAAACCCGCCGAGGAACTGGTGGCGCGCTACGCCTTCCAGGCCAAACGCTACGCGTGGAACAAAGGCGTCTTCGTCGCGCTGCTCACCGATTTCGAGGAGTTGAAAATCTACCTCGTCGGCGGCAAGCCCCGCTTGGACGAGCCGCAGGTGGGCGAATGGAAGACCTGGCACTTTCTTCAATACCCGCTCCTCGCCCGTGAAATCTGGGACTTGCTCGCGCGCGACCGGATTGCCGCCGGCAGTATTGAACAGGCGATTGAGGCGCTGCCCAAGAAGTCCAAAGTCACCGGCCCCGGCAAGGCCAGGCAGCAGTGGCTCATCAAGCCCGACCGCGTGCGTGCGCTCGACACCGACTTTTTGGAATTTCTCGATGACACCCGGCGCGACCTCGCCTCCGACATCTACAAGAACAACGACCACGACGACCTCCTCGACGGCAACAAGCTCACCGAAGCCTGCCAGCGCATCATTGACCGCATCCTGTTTCTCCGCATCTGCGAGGACCGTGACATTGACACCGGCGAACGCCTCGCCTCCATCGTGGAGAAGTGGCGCAAGAACACCGGGAACGACGACACGGGCCGCCGCGCCACGCAACAGCCGTTCGGTTCCATGCGTGAAGAGCCGCCTGTAGATTCCGGCAGCAGCGGCCTCCGTGCGCCCAAGGATTCCCTTTGGCGGGCCATCGTCCGACACTTTCGCGCGCTCGACCGCCGCCCACCGACGCACGTTCCCTTCTTCAACGGCAACCTGTTCAAGCCTCATTTCACCGAGACGCTCATCCTCGGCGACGACTGGCTGGCCGGATTCATCAGCGACCTGAGTGATGACGAGTCTCCCTACCTGTTCAACGTCATTGATGTGGAGATTCTCGGCAGCGTCTATGAACGCTTTCTGGGCAAGGTCGTCCGCCCGCACGGCAAGGGCATCACCGTCGAGGACAAGCCCGAGGTGCGGAAAGCCGGAGGCGTGTACTACACCCCGCGTTACATCGTGGACTACATCGTCGAGCAGACCGCCGGGAAGTTGCTGGATGAAATTGCGGGCGGAGCGCCGAGCATTGCTCGGCACGAATCGTCGCCCGCGCCCGCCCAAGCCGAGCAATGCTCGGCGCTCCGACCTGCGCTGAAGGACTTCGAGCGCCGCACCGCCGCCCTGCGCCTGCTCGATCCCGCCTGCGGTTCCGGCTCCTTCCTCATCCGCGCCTTCGAGCGCGTGTGCGAACACTGGCAGAAACGGCTGACCGCCGACTTGCGCGAAAGTTTGGACGCCAAGGTGGGGCGAGACTCCGTCGAGTCATCCGTGTTGGTGGGGCGAGGCTCCGTCGAGCCGTCGAACGAGCGGAGCGCAGCGAGCATCCCACCCGGTGATGCTCGCTCCGCTCGCGCCGACTACGCCGGCCAACAGGGTTCGACGGAGTCTCACCCCACCAGCCGCGCCGCCTTCGACGCCTGGCAAAAAAAACACCGCCCGCTCTGCTGGGTGAACCCCGACACCGGCGATGTTCACCTGACCGTCGCGCTCAAACGGCAGATTCTCACCCAGAACATCTACGGCGTGGACCTGGACGCCGCCGCCGTGGAAGTCACCCAGCTCTCGCTCTACCTCAAGATGCTGGAGCACGAGAACCGCACCACGCTCCAGCGCCAGCTCGAACTACTGGCCGACGAGACCGAGATCGCGTTGCTCCCGCCCTTGCAGGACAACATCAAGTGCGGCAACTCCCTCATCGCCTCCGATTTCTCGATGATGCCCGAAGATCTCGTGCGCGTTCACACCTTCGACTGGCCGGTGCAATTCGCGCCCATCATGAAGGCCGGCGGCTTCGATGTGGTGGTGGGCAATCCGCCTTACATTCCAATCGAATCAATGGAGGAGAACGAGCGCAGCTATTACCAAGAAGCCTATCCGCAGCTCGAACGAAAATACGACACCGGCGTGATCTTCATTCTCCAAGCTCTGCGGTTGATTAAGCCAACCGGGTTAGCTGGCTACATCTCGTCCATCACTTGGGAGACGGGAGAAAACTTTTCCAAGCTGCGTGAGGAAATGTTTACCAAGCGAGGTGTTCAGGAAGTCATCAATCTTCCGTTCAACACTTTTGAGGACGCCTACGTTGACACTGGAGTTTACATCCTCTGTGGAAAACCCACGGCTGACTACCGCATCTACCGCTATTCCAAAAAGGCGAAGATCGATTCACTGAAGGACGCAGCCCCAATCACCGTTTCAACGAGCCTCATTACTGCGCCCGACTTCCGTTTGGTTCTCGACCCGAACGCCCAGCGGATTCTGATTCGTGCCACAACCAGCTCTAACTTCAAACCGCTCGGGGAGTTCACTAAATCCACGCAAGGCTTGGCCGCAGACAGATTTCAGCGAGCAGGTTCGGGCAAGTCATCCGAATGGTATGCGTTCGGTGAACAGGCGCAGGCGTATCGCTACGATTTTGTCGTTGAAGAAAAGAGCTTCGCCTACATGCGCGACAATCCATCTCTGAAACAATTCTACGAAGCCGAGCCAAAGATTTTGATTCGCCGAATCATCAACCGCCAAGATCGGCTTGATGCGTGCTATTGCGACGAGCAAATGGTTTTCAAGAAAGACATCAATCCGTTTGTCTTAACCGTCACAAAGCCGAGTCCGAAGTTTGTTCTCGGGATTCTGAACAGCAAGTTGCTTTCGTATCTTTACGTCAACACATCCGCCATCGCGACAAAGGATGATTTCCGTCAAACCACACTCGCCGAGTTGCGCCGTCTTCCCATTCCGTTCCCAGATTTTACGAACAAGGCCGACAAAACGCGGCACGACAAGCTGGTTGTGCTGGTGGACAAGCTGCTGGGCTTGACGCCCAAGCTGCGCGCGGCCACGTCGGACGCAGAAAAGGCCACGCTGCAAAACGCCGTCACCGCCACCGACCAGCAAATTGACGCGCTCGTCTTTGAACTCTACGGCCTGACCCAAAACGAGATCGCCCTGGTGGAGGGTGCGCCGTGAAAGTCCCGTAGGGACGACCGATAATAGCCCACCGTTTCAACGGTGGGTTGGCATCCCATGACGGCACCAAGTCCCGCAGGGACGGCAGGAGATTTGTTTCGTTGGCCCACGATTTCTTTCGCCCCTCCGGGGCTTGGTCCCGTTCGTTCGCATGACCCACGGTTAAAACCGTGGGCTATTTCCTTCCACCTCCGCGAGGCTCGGACACCGGCAAAAAATAGTTCAGGCCGGACGGCCTTTGTCCGGGGGTGGCAGGCAGTCTGCGGGGAAAAATTATGGGACTCACGATTCATTACACCCTGTCGGTGAAGCGCGGCACCACCGTTCGCTTCCTCAAAAACCTCCTGCGGCGGACCCAGCGGCTGGCGTGCAAAAACGGCTGTGCCCACGTCAGCAAAGTTTTGCCTTCCTGGGAAAGTGATCCGGAGGCACCGCCGTTCTTTGACTGTGTGCCGGGGCGCGAGCGGCGGCTGCACGGCGGCGGTTCGGGCAGCTACGGCTGGCTTCTGGAAGTGTGGCCGGGCGAAGGCTGCGAGACGGCGGTCTTCGGCATCTTGCAACACCGGCGCGAGTTGCCGCGAAAAAAGGGCCAGCCATCCTGGGTGACCCGTTACTCGAAACTTTCCGATTGGAAGCTGAACACCTTTTGCAAAACGGAATACGCGGGCGCGCAGGGCCGGGAGCATTTCGTGGCGTGTCATCTGCGGGTCATCCAGTTGCTGGACTTGTGGCGCGAGGCGGGCGCGGGAGTGGAAGTGCAGGACGAGGGCGGCTATTGGCTGGCGCGCTCCCCGGAGGCGCTGGCCCGCCAGCTTGGCCCGCCTGAAATCTCGCTCAAGGTGGCGCGAAGCCGTTGCTGGGCCTGATGCCGAAGTTGCGCGCCGCCAGGCCGAAGCGGGCACCAATCACGGTGAACATTATTCGCCCAACGGCTGCGTGGCCGTGCTGGTGGAAGAAGCGCCGGACGAAGTGCTGGCGCGGTTCAAGTCACGCCCGCCCCGGGCCCCTGCTCGCAATTCGGTCACGGATCTTCCTCCCATCCGATGAGTTTTCGAGGCGAAGGAGATAATCCAAAATAAACTTCTTCGCCGCGCATCCAACGTCGTCCGCTCGTCGTAGTCCTTCACGGAGTCTCAAACAAAATTAAAAATTGTTCCCATGAATGAATCAAAAAAAACCGTCATGACCGGCGTGAACCGCCGCTCCTTCCTGCAACGCGCCGGACTGTTCGGAGCCGCCGCCGCACCGCTCGTCGGCTTGCTGGCCGGAACGACCAAGGCCCGTGCCGCCAATACGGCCGGCATTCCCGAAAGCGACATCGCCATCCTGAAATTTCTCGCCGCCGCCGAGTTGCTCGAATGCGATTTGTGGGAGCAATACTGCGAACTCGCTCACGGCAACAAAAAGTTCATCCGCGCCTTGCGTCGCATTGACCCTTCTTTGCCCGACTATGTGTGCGGCGACTATGAGGACGAATGCAGCCACGCCAATCTCATCAACGCCTTCCTCGTTTCCATTGGTGAAACAGCGGTCAACCTCGACCCATTCCGCACGCTGCCCAGCAGTGCCGCCACCGGTGCGGCGCAAAAGGGGCGTTTGACCAGTCTGGCGAACCTCACCGTGGACACGAGCTTCTATGCACGCTACCGCAGCGCGGGCAACCCTGACTTCGGCGACACCTTTCCCCAAACTGTCGAAATTGTGCATCGCCCCACCATTCCGTTGTCCGATCAAACCACGCAAAGCCAGATGAATTTGATTGCGCAAACGGCGGCTTTTCATTTCGCGGCCATCGAGCAAGGCGGCAGCAGCCTGTACAATTCCCTCTCGTCCAAAGTGTCCAACGTGGATGTCTCCGCCATTCTCGCTTCCATCGGACCCACGGAGGTCTATCACTTCGCGGTTTTCCAAACTGCGCTGCAAGGAATCTCGAACCTTCGCTCCCGCGATGGTCTGCAGTTTCCCAACCTGCGCCGAAACGCCGATCGCGGCGCTCTCATGCCGAAGCCGTGCAAATTCTTGAACGCCGACTTCCCGGTGTGCTCCATCATCCGCCCCCGCAATACGGCCAACGCGGGAGCCGTCGCCGCCGCCGTTGGACTGGCTGGTTCGGGCCTGTTCGCGGGTCAGAGCCAGACGTTCATTGACGCCGCCGTGGGACTCGCGACTGCGGCGGACGCCGCCGTGCGCCAGTAATACGCTGGAAATTTTGGGGTTGAAAGAGTGGGTTGTTCACCCACACGAACCGCCGGTGGCACAAGCTGCCGGCGGTTCGTCGCATTGGTTTAGACTCGTGCCACAGGCTGACGGAGCGCGTCCACGGGCGAGCGAGAGAACAAGAACTGAATTCCAGATGAACCGGCGGAACAGATGCGGGCGTTGGCGATTCACGTCGCGCACGCTATCCCGCACCGGGTGCGATTAGAAGTGGCGGTCAGAGCGTGGCGTCCGTCGTCGCGCCTTCCGCCCCGTTAATCACACCCGTCCCGGTGGAGCGGGGCGACCAGCGGCGGGCAGGCCCGGCCGGTGGGGCCGCAGGCTTTTGGACTGCTGCGAGCATCGCAGCTCTGGATTCAAGCGGAGCGACGGCCTCCCAGGGACTCGCCTCCGGCGGGGATCCAGAGCAGCAATTCTTGCCGCAGTCCCAAAGCCTGCGGCTCCACGGAACCCCTCAACCGGCTCGGCTTGACCGCCACTTCTAATCACACCCTCCCGCACCCCACGCGTTGACTTTGAGTCACTGGCTGCCAACCTCGTCCTCGTGAACAGAAACCGGAAGGGTCTGGACGGACTTCTGCCGCGGTCTGGCTAGCCGGATGTTCGTTCAATTTGGCAAACTGAATGGCTATGACCCTCACCCCAAAATGCCGCCGCCGCTCACCTTGATTTGTTAAGCCCTCGAAAACTTGCCATCCTAAATTTCCCCATCTATGAAACCTACCAAATCCAAATCCTGGTTCTCCCACTTCGCCAAGAAGACGGCGCGCGCCAGCGGTCGTCCGGGAGCTTTCGGCCTAGCGGTCCTGGTCATTCTCATCTGGGCGGCCACAGGCCCGATTTTCCACTTCAGCGACACCTGGCAGTTGGTCATCAATACCAGCACCACCATTGTCACCTTCCTCATGGTGTTTCTCATTCAATGCACGCAGAACCGCGACGCCGAGGCGGTGCAAGTGAAGCTGGATGAACTGATTCGCGCCATAGACGGTGCTCACAATGGTCTCCTGGATTTGGAGGAATTGGAAGAAGACGAACTGGACGCCATCCGAGCCAAGTACGGCAAACTGGCCGAAGAAGCCCGAAAGAATCTGCCCGAAGGTGAAGCCTGACCATCCGCGGCCGCGAACGGTCACTGGGTATTGGCGCACGGCGCATCGCCTTTGCCCTCGCCCCGCCCCGGTGGGGCGACACTCCGTGGAGCCACTGACTGCCGACGCAGACGGCGCGAGCGCAGCGAGTACCTCGCAACAGCCCGACGGACAGGGAGAGGGAGATGCTCACTCCGTTCGCCTCGCTCCGCTCGGAATGGGGTTCGACTGAGTCTCACCCCACCAAGTTGCTTTCCGGTGGGACGCGCGGCCACGGATTCCAACTTGAAATCAGCGGGTCGGCGTTTTGGCTTTGCACCGGGTCATGGTTTTGTTTTGTTTTCGGCCAACGTCTTAGACCACCGATCATCAATATGGATGCTACAGTGAAGAAGAAGGTGGGAAAAACCTTGAACCTGTAAAGGCAGATGTGAAGTCCCCTTCACGCTCTAACTTCTAAATCCACCAATGCTCCGTCAGCAGGCTTGGTGGATACTCCGGCCTTGGCCGCCGTTTTTTCATTCACCGCCTTGAACTTGAATATTTTTACCATCGCGCCCACGACGAGACCGACTTCCAACAGGCCCAGATATCTTCCGGGACAGAAACGCGGTCCGTGGCCGAAACCAAAGTGCAGCATCTCTTTTGCATTGATGCCCTTCTCGGCCAGCACCTCCCAGCGTTTCGGCTCAAAGGAGTCTGCGGGATATCCCGTCACGGCTTGGCCCCAGAATTCTTCGCACCGATTGGCGTGCCAGATATCGAGGCGAAGTTGTGTGCCTTTGGGCAGCCACATCTTGCGATGGTCGCCCGTTTCGATCCAAGTATCCGCCGTGGTCCGGCGTGGGAAAAAATAGAGCGCTGGCGTCAGCCTTAACGTCTCCTCCAACACGCGGTTGAGTGCCACCGCACGCATCAGATTGTCGGGCAGAGCGGCGGTGGCGGGAGACAATTTCAGGCCAACTGCCTGCAACAAGCCAGCCCAGGGCAAGCGAGGAACGAGCGCCGCCCTGGGATCCGCCGGACAAAATGGAAACAAGCCCCAACGGGGCGCGACAAACCGCGCTTCAATCCCACACGTATCGTTCATCCATCTCCACGCCATGCTTCCGGCAAAGCGCCCGAAACTCATGCTGAAACGACACCCCTCGATGATGCTCTTCTTGCGTTGTGACATAGGCCCGGACTAGCTCGACGTTCGATTGGCTGACGGAAAATGAGCCGTATCCACCTTGCCAATAGAAGTCCCGGTAAGCCGCTCCCTGTTCCTTCATCCATTTCGAAGCATTGCCCTTTGCCGCCTCGACCAAGCCCGCGATGGTGACGGTGCGGGAAAGGTTGCAGAGGATGTGGACGTGATCTTCCACGCCATTGATGAGAATAGGCTCGCACCCGATGTTTTGCAGGACGCCCGCCATGTAGGCGTGCAGCCGGGCGCGAAGTTCCGGGTCTTTGAGAAAAGGAACGCGGTTCTTCGTGCTGAAGACGACATGCAGGACGACGCGGGCGAGGGATTGTGGCATAGCGCGGCGAGTTTGTTACGCCCCGTTGGGGCTTTGCCAATTCCATATTTCCAGACCCAGGGCGGCGCTCGTGCCTCGCTTGCCCTGGGCTGGCTTATGGCGGGCCTTTGGCCCTCAGCACCGGGCATCCTCTGCGTGGGCTGCGTGCAGCGCGGCCTTCCGTAGCCCGGAGGGCGAAAGACCATAGCCCAGTGATTTATCGCTGGGGTTCCGGGGCGAAAGGGAAACAAGTCCCGTCAGGGACGAAAGAGAAGGTCCGATTCCCCGTGATGTTGATTACGGAGAACGACACGCCATCTCCAACGCCTCTTTCGCCGCTGGGGGCTTTGCCTGGTTTTGTTGCCCGGTCATCCCAGCGATAAATCGCTGGGCTATGGTCGGGCGTCCCTGCGGGACTTGGTCAGCAACCAGCCCGGAGATTCAGCAGCGGGTGCGCGACATGCGGGAGGAGTCCGCCATTGAGTTGAGCAACCATCGTCATCAAGTTCACGGCGCTGCCTAGACCGGGAGCCTTGGATCACACCCCGGCCATCACGGACGAGGCTTGGTCAGGCGGGGACCGGGTCTCGTCTGTCACGCACGAAACTTTGTCTGCCGGTGACCTAATCTTGTCCACGTCGGGCGGGGTTTTGGCCGCCACGGACCTGGTCTTGTCTGTCACGGTTAAAACTTTTTTCGGTTCGGACTTTATCCCACCCACGACGGACGAGGTTTGGTCCGTCACGGACCTTGTCTCATCCATCGCGAATAATACCTCTTCCGCCGTGGACCTTATCTCGTCCGTGACGGATGGGGTATGGTCAGCGACGGATCTTATAAGGTCTGTGACGGACCTTGTTTCGTCCGCGATGGACCTTGTAAGGTCCGCGCCTTCGGTCAGGCGGGGCCATTGTCTCACCACTAAACACGAGACAGGCGCATTGTCTGCGATTTGGACAAATAATGGGCTTTTTCCAAGTAAATGAGCGGGAGTCTAGGGAGCTGGTCGGTCTTGGCACAGCCTTTGCGAAGGCTCGTCCTGAAATTTCCCGCCAGTCATTATCGCGCTTGAGGGAAATCATCTGGGAAGTCTGGGGTCAGGCTTTCACCCGTGTCTGCCAGGATCGGCAGAGGGGTTGTTCGGCCGACTCTGCGGATCGAAAACAAATTTTCGTGGAGGGCCAAAAAGCCACTCCTTTTTCCGGGACATCATGTGATGTCCCGATGCCTCCGGGCGGACACATCGTTAGAACAACTCACATAATGTTATGCCTAAATATCGTGTATCATTGACGTTCGTCACTTTGGCGGACGGCGACCTGGCACCCTTCGCGGGCGGCGTCATTGCCGGCCTGACCGGCAACGTCAACTTCCCCGACCCGTTCGTCAGTCCGGGCGACATGACGGCGGCCCTGGGCAAGTATGCGGCCGCGCTGGTGGCGGCGGAAAAGGGCGGCGTGGACAAGACGCTCTTGAAGAACGACGCCAAGCAGGAACTGCTCGACGTGTTGCAGATGAATGCGTCGTACGTCCAGGGCAATGCGGCCACCGACCTGACGGTGCTCGTGTCCTCGGGCTATCAGGCCGCGAGCAAGAACCGCGTGCAAACCCCACTCGCCAAGCCCGTGATCGAGCGCGTGGAAAATCCGCAGACCACGGTGCTGGGGGTGCGGGTGCCGCCGGTGAGCAACGCACGCCTGCTGGAAGTGCGCATGAAACAGGGCGAAGGCCCGCTGCAAATCGTGGGCATGTTCACGAGTGGTCGCAGCATCCGCGTGCCGGGCGTGACGCCGGGCTTGTACTACACGCTGGAAGTGCGCGCGCTGGGCGGCTCGACCGGCTCCAGCGAGTGGAGCGATGCGGTCACGCACATGGCGACGTAAGCCCGTCCCCTGCCCCTCCACGAAACCCAGGCCGCAGCGCGTGGCCTGGGTTTTCTTTTGGGCCGCGACCAAAACGTAGTGGGACAGCGGTCCCACTTGGGCGCATCTTGGCACTGTTGTGAGTAGTGGGACAGCCGCCCCCGGCTGTCACTAGTCTCGCGGGCGCCCCCGCCCGCAGAACGACAGGCGGGGGCGCCTGTGAGACTCCTGACCGGCGGGGCGCCGGTCCCACTATCAAGCAACAGTGCCAAGATGCACCCGTCCCACTTTTTGCTGCTCCGGCAAGTTTGACAAACGCGGGCGGCACGACCACGCTGCACGCGTTCACTGGAACAAAAATGCATTTGCACCAGACATTCGGTCGTCCCCTGTCCCGCAGCCTCGCGGCGGCGGTGCTGGTGGTATGGTTGCTGGCGCAGGGATTGTGCTTCGCGCATTGCCATTTCGGCGTGCGCGCGATGGCGGCTGGGAAATCCACGGCTCATTCATCCAAGTCCGCGTCCAGCGGCTCCTGCTGTCCCAAGTCGAAAAAATCTTCCGCGAGCAACGTGTGCATGACGTTGAAATCCGCCTTGGTGGATCACGCGGCCACGGAAGTCATTGCCCCGAATCAACCAGTGCTTTACGCGCTCACACCATTCTTCGACGCGCTGCAGAGTGAGGCGACAGAAGCGTCCCAAGTTTTTTCCCGCCAGATGCAAAGCCACGACTGGATGCCGACGCCAGAGGTGCGTCTCGGCCCGGCCCTCCGCAGTCTCGCCCCGCCCTTCGTCGGTTAGGTTGAAGTAGTCCCGCGCGGTTACGTGGGGCTGAGTTCAACTTTCTCTCCCAGTTCCGCGACCTGTCGTCACGGAAGTCGTCTGTCCTTGACCAATTTTTGAACCCATACCGAACAATTATGAAAACGAAATGGATACTGCCCGCGCTGATGGCGCTGGCGCTTGGTGTCGCCGCATTCGCGGTGACTGGCTGCAAGAACTCCGCGCACGACCAGAGCGACGGTCACGCGCATCAATACACCTGCCCGATGAAGGAACACGCCGACGTGCTCTCCGCCCAACCCGGCAACTGTCCCAAGTGCGGGATGAAACTCGTGGAGAAGAAGTGAGCACGCCATGACTGCACGTCTTCCTCATCATCGGAGCAATGCTCGCCGACTAGCTCGCTTCACCTGCGCGGCGCTGGCAGGGATGTTCGTTGCGCTCGCTTCCTTCGCCCGTGCCGCCGAGCCGCGACTGCTCGACGCGGCGGGGCTGGACGCCTTGCGGCTGGAAGTCCGCACCAATCACCCTACGGTCGCGGCGGCAAAAGCGCGGGCCGAGGCGGCGGCGGCGGGTGTCCGTGCGGTGCGCCTGTGGGAAGACCCACTGGCGGGTTTGTCTGTGCTCGGAGCGCGGGTCGAGCGGCGGCGGGACGATGGCGACATCCGCGTCATGGCTGAACAAGCTCTGCCGCGCCGCAGGCTTTACGACGCCCGCAAGGAGCAGGCCACGGCGGAGTATTCCATCATGCAGGCCGAGACGCGCACGGCGGCGCTGAATTTGGAAACGCTCGTCGCGCAGGCGGCGCTGGAACTGGCGCTGGCCGATGAGGCGCTGGTCATTCAGTCCAATCAAATCGTGTGGCTGGAAAGCATGACCGCCAACGCGCAGGAGAAGGCGAGAGACCCGCAGGCCACCGCGGCCACACCGCTTCGTCTCGAAGCTGAAGTCGCGCTGGAACAGCAGCGATGGGACGCGGCGGCACGGCGGCGCGTCAGCCTGATGCGCCAGTTGAACACGCTGCTCGGTCGCCCGCTGGACGAGGCGTGGCCGACGCTGGCGTTGCCCGTTGCGGCGGCGGAATTGCCGTCCTTGTCCGCCGAACTCTCGCGGCTGCCCGTCGCCAATCCGGCGCTGTTGGCGCTCACCGGTTCATCGCGGGCCGCGCAGGCGGGCGTGGAAGTGTCGCGGCAGGAACGGCAGCCGGTGTTTTCCGTCGGCGCGGAGTCGTCGGTGTATTCGGGCGGACGTTTTGTGGAAACACTCGTGGGCGCGAAGATGACGATTCCGTGGTTCAACAATTCCGTGTATCGCGCGAACACCGACCGCGCCCGCCAGCAGCAGACGGCGGCGGAACGCGAATATGAATCACTCGAACGCCGGTTGCGCGGCGAGGCCATCGCCGCCCACACGGATGCGGAGAATGCGGCCCGGCAGGCAGCGACGTTCACGGACGAAGTGACGCCGCGTCTGGAAAAAGCGACGCAGGCCACCGAGGGCGCGTGGATCAGTTCCAAGGCGACCCTGCTCGAAGTCTTGGAGGCGCGGCGGGCCTTGCTCAATGCCCGCCTCGAACAACGCCGCTTCCTCGCCGCGCACCGCGCCGCACTCGAAACGCTGCGCTCCATTGTTCCGCCACCACCACAGCCTTGAAAATTTTAACCATGAAAACATTCCCAGCCATTCTGCTCACGCTCGCCGTCGCCGTTCCGGTGACGTGGTTCGCGACGCGCAAAATCCACACCGGCAATGCCAACTCTGCCACGACTGCCAACGCGTCCGCCAAGAGCGAGCGCAAACTGCTCTATTACCAGAGCGCGATGCACCCGTGGGTTAAGTCGCCGAAGCCGGGACGTTGCACCATCTGCGGCATGGAACTGACGCCGGTGTATGAGGGCGACGCCGGTTTCGATGCGGGCGGCGGCGACGTCGTGCCACTGACGCAGACGATGATTCAGGTGATGAACGTGCAGACCGCCGAGGCGCAGCAGCGTCCGCTGAAGAAGTCGCTCACGGTCGCGGGCGTGATTGATGATGACACCACGCGGCATCGCCTGCTCTCGGCCTACGTGCCGGGGCGCGTGCAGAAGCTCTACGTGAACTTCATGGGCGCGGACGTGAAGGAAGGCCAGCCGCTCGCGGAGTTTTACAGTCCGATGCTGCTGCAATCCGAGCGCGAGTATCGGACGCTCACGGGTGAGTTGCGCACGGCGACGGCGCTGCGGTTGTTGCAGATGGGATTGACCGCCGCGCAAATCGAGGCGCTGCCGCAAAAGCCCGGTGACAAACTGACCTCGCAAATCCTCGCGCCCATCGGCGGCACGGTGGTCGCGCAAAGCGTGTATGAGGGGCAATACGTGCAGGAGGGCGAGAAGCTGTTTGAAATCGCCGACTT
>JAYVQC010000110.1:0-27763 GCA_043757045.1 Akkermansia sp.
TCGGGCCGGGACTTTCGGCGAGGGCGGCTCACCCTCATTCCGCTGGGCAGGTTGCCCAGCGGAACGGGCTGGTAGCCCGTTCCACCCATCGCTCAGACAACCTTCGCGAAAGGAGCGTATCTCGTGAACTCAGACTTCTCCCAACTTCCGCCCGAGGAACGCGCCCTGCGCCTCACCGCGCTGCTGCTCGGCGAACTGTCGCCGGCGGAAGCCGAGGCCGTGCGCCTCGCCCTCGCAGCGGACCAGGAACTCACGCGCGAACACGACCGGCTCCAGCAAACCATCGCCCTCGTCCGCGAAACGGCGGCGATGGACCGCAAGACTTCCACCGAGGGCACGCCGCTGCGCCTGGATGATCAGCGCCGTGAGAAATTGCTGGCGGCGTTCAAGACTCCGTCCGCGGCGCTGCCCGCCGTCGTCTCGGTCGTTGCACCGCACCGCCCGCGCAATCTTCGGTTCCTGCCGCTCGCGCTGGCGGCGGCGTTGGTGGGATTGCTCATCGCGGCGGTGCTGCTGCCGATGCGTGTGAAGCAACATCCGCGCGCGGAACGGTTCACCGCACTTCCGGGATATGGTGCGACCGAAAAATCCGCGACCGAGGGCTTCGGCTTCTTGTTCAACGGTGCGGCGTCCGACCGTCGCTCCGGGCGGGGCGAGGCAGAAAAAATGGTCGAGCGGAAAAGCGAACTCGCCCTCACCGAGAATTTTTCCACCTCCCTCTTCGACACTGAGGCCACGAAGGTCGCGCCCGCCCCTAAACTCCCCTCCATCGCCCTCGCGCTGCCGGTGCTGGCCGACATGGACGGCGACGCGCGCGAGTTGAAACAACTCGCCGAAGAGTTCGATGTCGCAGGCCTGCCCATCAAACCGATGGCGGAATCCCTCGCGCGCGGCGACGTGAGTCGCGAGCTTGCGCGTGGCAACGAAGTGGCCTTCGGCAACTCGCGCGAATTCTTCAACGACAGCGCCTTCAACGCCCCCGCCCCGTCCGTGCCTATGCCCGGAGCCGCGCCCGCGTCGCAACTCGCTGCCGACAATCGTTGGGACGTGAAGAAGTTTTCCGGCGGCAGCACCCTCACAGTCGCGCTGCCAGCAAACGCGATGAACCCTGGCGCGCTCTGGTCTGAGAACGGCGTGGACCAGCGCGCAAGCCTCGTGACTGGAGGTGGCGCGGTGAATGGCTCCTCGGCCACGCCTTCGTGGGGCAGCAGTGTTTATTCGGTGAATGCCGCTGGATACGCGAACACGGCCCTCGACAAAAATTATGCGCTCATTCCATCCACACCAGCAGTTCCACCTCCTGTGGCGGTTACTCCTTTGCAAACACGTTTTTATCAAGTGGACGCCGGTGCCTTGGAACCAGCTTTGCGCAACGTGACGGCCCACAGCTTCGGTGAATCGCAGAACGGCGGCGGCGGTGGTGGTGGTCGTGGCGGCGGTGGACGCAACAGCGGACGCAACCCGGCGCAACCGCAGGCCGGCGGCGGTCTTCAGTTTGTTACGGAATCAACTCCCGCGCCCGCCATCGTTCCCACGGTGCAAAACTTCATCGCGACGGCGGGCGTCGATCTGACCGCGCCGGGCAAGGCCGTCTTCTACAATGACAGAACTGGCACGCTGACAGTTCAGGGGACGGCAGCGGACTTGGACATGGTGGATAAAACGATGGAGGTGCTGAACTTGCCCTCGAATCAATCATTCCTCCGCACTGAATTTCTGAACCCGGAACAGAACACCCCGCGTGCGCTGGCGGGCAGCCAGTCCGCGAAACTGGATGGCCTGGCAGATTCAACCAAACGCGACGCAAAGGCCTTGGGCGTGGAGTTCGAGTCCAAGACCAAGGCCGTGGAGGATCGCTTTGGCCGCGCGGATGATTTCAGCGTGACGCCGGAGGTGCTCGACGCGGTGAAGTTGCAAATTCAGAACGCACCGTCGTATGCGGGCGCGGCAGGCGTGGCGATGGCCAAGGACAATTTGTCAGCCAGCCGTCCCTCGCTTGCCACCACGCCGGATTCGAGCGGGCGCTTGTCAGTCGGTCGGCGCTCAGGAGTTGCCGCGCCCGCGCCGACTCCCGCGCCGCCCGTCAGCGGCCCGGCTGCGAATGGAGTTGCCGTCAATGATTTCATCGCGGAGGACGCGGCTGGCAGCTTCGCCTTCGCAGGAGCAATCACCAACTCCGTCGTGAATTATTTCTCCGACCTGCCCGCGACCGACGGGGACAACACGCTGGCGTTGAAGGTTGACGACAGCAGCGCGGCGGCGAACAACGCCTGGTTCGGGGGCCTCGGTGCGGGCAACAAAGGTCTGAGCCTCGGTCGTACGGGCACGGGTATCGGAAGGCGGATGGAGTCACGGGTGGAAAAAATTGCCGCCCTCAAGAGCGACGCGAACGGGCGCGTGGAAGTCCAGCTTCCCGCCGTGGCAGATGGCGGGCTGCAATTCCGTGGTGCGCTTTCGCCAGACCAGAGCACCACCGACAAGGCGGAGGTGCGCGCCAAGTTGCGGCAGTCGTTGGAATCGGAGCTCACCAAGGAAACGGCGGCGGGCGGCACACCAGCCGGCACGGTTCGCTTCCAGTTGCAATCAACAAATTCTAGCGCGCTCCCTACTCCCAACTCCTATGCGAGGACGAATGTTCTCCCGGCCAAAGCAGAACCTTCTGCCACCTCCGAGCCGGTGCTGGCAAAAAAAGTTTCCGCACCCGCGCCCACTCCCCAGCCCGAAATGCTCACGCGCGATAATGCCTTCTCCACCTTCTCGCTCAATGTCGCGGATGTGTCGTTCAAGCTGGCGGCGGCGAGTCTGGAGAAGGGCGCAATGCCGGACGTGGCCACGATTCGCAGCGAGGAATTTATCAACGCCTTCGACTATCGCGATCCCGTGCCGATGGCGGGTGTGCCGCTCGCTTTTGTCTCGGAACGCGCGCGCTATCCGTTCGCGCACAATCGCGACGCGCTGCGTTTCTCGGTGAAGACAGCGGCGCAAGGGCGTGACGGCGGACGCCCGTTGAACATCGTGCTGCTCCTCGACAACTCCGGCTCGATGGAGCGCGCGGATCGCGTGCGGATCATCCAGGAGGCGTTGCGCGCCTTGGCGGCGCAACTTCAGCCGCAGGACAAATTAAGCGTGGTCACGTTCTCGCGCACGGCGCGGCTTTGGGCGGATGGCGTCAGTGGCGCGCAGGCCGCCGAGGTCGCGAAGAAGATTGCCACACTCACGCCCGAGGGCGGCACGAATCTCGAAGAGGCGCTCGACCTCGCGTATCGCACCGCGCTGCGGCATTACGCGCCCACGGCGATGAACCGCGTGGTGCTGCTCACGGACGGCGCGGCAAATCTCGGCAACGTCGAACCGGCGACGTTGAAGGCGAAGGTCGAAAGTTTTCGCAAGCAGGGCGTGGCGCTCGATTGCTTCGGCATTGGCTGGGACGGCTTCAACGACGATCTGCTCGAACAGCTTTCGCGCAATGGCGACGGCCGCTACGGCTTCGTGAACACACCGGAGGAAGCGTCCACGGAATTCGCCGCGCAACTCGCGGGCGCGCTGCAAGTCGCTGCGTCGGACGTGAAGGTTCAAGTTGAGTTCAATCCCAAGCGCGTGACGGCTTATCGCCAGATTGGCTACGCGAAGCATCAACTCACCAAGCAACAGTTCCGCGACAACACCGTGGACGCGGCGGAAATCAGCGCGTCCGAGGCCGGCAACGCGCTCTACGTCATCGAGACCAATCCGCGCGGCGAAGGCCCGGTGGCCACGGTGCGCGCGCGTTTCCGCGTGCCGCAGACGAGCGACTATCGCGAGCACGAGTGGGTGGTGCCGTTCGGTTCGGCGGTGGAGTTGGAGCAGTCGAGCAGCGCGCTGCGGCTCGCGACGAGTGCGTCCGCGTTTTCCGAGTGGCTCGCGGGCAGTCCGTTCGCCGGCGAAGTCACGACCGACCGGTTGCTCGGCCTGCTGACCGGCGTGCCGGAAGTCTATGGCGCAGACCCGCGCCCGAAGAAACTGGAGTGGATGATCCGCCAGGCGAAAAGCATTTCCGGGAAGTGAATTATGAATTCAAAAACATCACGCGCGCAGTTGGACGTTCCAAGAACCCCAACGGGGTTCCATCCTACAGCCCAGGGTTGCGACGCAGGAGCTACCCTGGGTCAGAAGCCAAAATGTTTTTCAGCCCTGAAGGGGTTGAATGCTGTGGCGTTGTTGCGTCGAATCGATTCAACCCTTTCAGGGTTGATGAATCGTTTTGGACGTTCACCCAGGGTAGCTCCTGCGTCGCAACCCTGGGCTGGAGGATGGAATCCTTTCAGGATTCTCCCCGAAGCCAACGGTGTCCCGCTGCAATCAACCAACTCGTCACTCGCCGCGCGGCTCACTTGGCGCTTGGCGCTTGGCGCTTATCTGGTGCTTGGTGCTTGGTGCTTGGAGCTTCCTACCCACGCCGCCGATGCGGTCGCCGAGGTTAAAAACGCCACTTTTACCAGCGGCGAAGGCGGCGGGCGAATCGTCATCGAGGCGACGTTGAAAGGAATGGCGGATGATCCGGCGAAGGTCATTTTCGCCAGCGCGATTCAACACACCATGCGCGTGGGATTGGAAAAGATTTCCCACGTCGCGCGCGTGCAAATCGAAATCATCCAGGGCGAGCCAAAGGAAATCCCGCTGCTGATCACCGGCGATGGCGAGGTGAAGCAGGTCACGGGTGAAGGGTTGTTCGACTGGAGCGTGCGGCGTCAGGCCGATGGCGCGCGTGCGCTGGTGTTGCGCCCGAAAAAATCCGAGCGCGTGCAGACGAATCTCGTGGTGATGGTCGGGGCGGAGACGGAACTGGACACGTTGCCCAAGTCGCTGACGCCGTTCACGCTGAGTTCCACGCCCGCCGCATTGTCGCAGGGCTACGTGCGGATCGAGACGGACCCGGTGGTGAGCGTGAAAGCGCTCAACCCCACTGGCGTCATCGCCATGGAAACAAAGTATCTTCCCGAGGCCATGCGCGCGGCTACCAGTTCAGATGACGAGCCGCTGGCGTTTCGTTTCCAAGGCGCGGGCTACACGTTGCCGCTGCAAATCACCACGAGCGATCCCGAGGCGCGGCGTGTGACGCTCGCGAACTTCAAACTCGGCGCGCAACTCACCGACGACTCCGCCGTGTTCACGCTGACCGCTTTGGCGCGTGTGAAGCATCCCAAGGGTGGCACGATTGAATTGCTCTCAGGCGCTGTCGCCTTGACTGGCGTGGGCGATGACGCGGGTGCTCCGCCCCTGGGAGCGCCGGCGTCTCGCCGGCTCGAAGGTGTGGGCGAACTGGCCGGCGGGACGCCGGCGCTCCCAGTGAAGTGGCGCATGAAATTTCAGGACGGACGTTTCTTCGCCGTGTTCGACGAGCCGGGCGAGTATCCCATCCGCCTGCGCTTCCACGCCGCTGTGCGCCACGCGGACAACTGGCACAGCCTCGACTTGCGCGTGGCCGCGAGCGCGCTCCAGCCGCTCGCGTTGGCCGGCTTGCCCGCCGACACGCAGTTCCGTTTCGCGGGCGGCGCGAAGCCGGAGCGCAAAGGCTCGGAGTTTGTCACGTTCCTGCCTGCGGACGGCGCGGTGCAACTGTCGTGGAAAACCTCGCGGCCCGAGAGCGAGGGCAAGCTCTTCTACTCGGCAGAAATGCTCGCGCAAATTTCCGTTGCGCCCGGCCTGATGCGCCAGACGACGCTCATCGAAGGCCGCGTGATGCAGGGCGAACTCACGCGCCTCGCGTTCACGCTGACCGGCGAAGGTGAGGTCACGCGCGTGTTGGGCGAGCAGGTGTTGAAGTGGGAATTCGAGCCGTTGCCGAACTCGAACTTTCGCCGCCTCGTCGTGCAGTTCAATCAGCCGCAGAAAGATTTCTTCGCCGTGCAGGTGCAGATGCAGACGCCGCTGGCCGCGTTCCCTGCCGCCTTCAATGCCATGCGCCTGACGCCGGATAACGCCACGCGCTTCGCCGGTTACTACCGCGTGGTGAACGACGGCGCGGTGCGGCTCGAAGTGGTGAACGCCACCGGCCTTTCGCAAGTCTCGCCCGAGCAGTTTCCCGAGAGCGACGTGACGCGCGCGCTGCTCCGCACCGAGGCGCGGCAGCGGTTCGTGCATCGCTTCTCCGGCGCGAACCACACGCTGCGCGTCGCCGCCGACAACGTGCTGCCGGAAATTTCTCTCTCGCAACTCATCGCGTATCACCTCGCCGAGACGGAGACGGCGATGGACGCGGAACTGGAACTCGACATCCGCGAAGCGCCCGTGCGCGAGCTGTTGTTGAACGTGCCGAAGGGTTACGCGCTGGCGCGGATCACGGCGGCCGGACTCGCAGATTATTTCCTCAAGGATCAAGCCAACGACGCGCAACTGCGGCTCGTTTATGCCGCGCCGGTCAGCGGGCGGCAGATCGTGCAACTGCGCCTCGAACGCAACACCGCGCTCGGCACGCCGACGTGGGCGCTGCCGCGCATTGAAGTGCCGCAGGCGAAGTCTGTGCGCGGTCACATCGCGGTGTCGGCGGATGCGGGCTTTCGCGTCACGCCTGAGACGACGGTTGGTCTCACCGAGATCGCCACCGCATTTTTTCCGCGCAAGGTGAACGGCATCCAGTCCGCGCTGCGACTCAGCGAGGCCGCGTGGCAGGCCACGATGCGCGTCGAGCGCCTGCCGCAATCCATCACCGTCGATGCGTTCCACCTCTTCTCCATCGGCGAGCGCATCGCCTACGGCAGCAGCGTGATCAACTACCAGATTTCCGGCGCACCCATTGGCACGTTGCGCGTCGAACTGACCAACGAGTATTTCAACATCGAGTTCCTCGGCAAGGATGTGCGCGACTGGCAGAAGACGAACGGCGGTTTCGAGATTCATCTGCACACGCCGGTCTCGGGCGCCTACACGCTGCTCGCGACGTACGAACGTCCGTTTCGCGGGCAGGGCGACACGCTGGCCTTCACCGGCGCGCGTCCGCTCGACGCGCAGAGCGAGCAGGGCCACACCATTGCGGTCAGCGCGAATCAGTTTCAGGTGCGGCCCGCGAACATTTCGGCGGGCTTGCTCGCGCTCGAACCGGCGGAGGTGCCGGCGGAATATCGTCTGTTCTTCGACGCGCCGATTCTCGCTGCGTACCGTTACAATGCGCGCCCGTTCAATCTGCAACTCGTGCTCAGTCCGCTCGCGCAGGGCGACACGTTGAACCAAGTGGCGGATCGCGCCGCGTTGGAGACACGCATCTCGAAGCAGGGACAGGTCGTGACGAGCGCGAAGTATTTCGTGAAGAACCGTGGTCAGCCCAATTTCCAACTCACGCTCCCCCCCGGCACGGAATTGTGGGCCGCGACGGTGAACGGCGTGACGGCGGTGCCGACGCTCGACGGCCAGGCGCATTTGATCCCGCTGCCCGGACGCGCCGACCCGGACGCGATCAGCATCGTGGAACTCAAGCTCGCTTCGCGCTCGGCAAAACCGGAACGCGTGAGCGTGGCCGCGCCCATCGTCGGCGCACCGGTACTGCTCGCCGAGTGGAAGATCCTGCCGGACGCGGGCCAGCGTCTGGTCTTCCGCGACGGCACGCTCGCACCCGCGCAAGGCTTCGTGGACGGCACGGGCTTCGCCGCGCTGGCGCGCTTGGTCACCACTCTGTCCGCGCTGTTTCCGCTGCTGGTGTCGCTGACGTTGCTGCTGGTGGGACTCGCGGTGTGGCACTGGTCGGCGCGCGCGGGCGTGTTCAAGTTCAGCGCGCAACATGTGCTCGGTACTTTGCTGGGCGTGGTCGCGCTCGTCGTGGGTGCCGTCACGTTGCTGAATGTTGCCACGCTGGCCGGGCGCGTGAGCGCGCCGCCCGGCACGCTGTCATTCGTTGCGCCGATTCAACAGGCGGGCAACGCGATGCAGATCGAAGTGGCGAACCTCGAAGACAAGCCGTCTGTGCTGGGCGTGGTGAGCGCGGCGTGGCCGGCGTTACTCGCGCTGCCGCTGCTGCTGGTCGCGCTCATCAACGAGAATTCCCGGCGCACGCTCGCGCTGGTCGCGGCGTGGACGCTGCTGTTCTGGGCCGCGCTGCGTTCGCCGAACGGCGTGCTCGCGTTCTTCCTCTTGCTCGTCGCCTTCGTGGCCCTGCACCTCGCGCTGCCCATGTTGAAACGCCTCGTGCAGTTGCCGATGCGACCGAAAGAAACGTTACCGCCCGACGCCGCGACGCCGTTGGTCGTGCCGCTGATCCTCACGGCGCTGCTGTTGGCGCAATGGCCGGCACAGGCGGCGACATTGCCCGCGTCGCGAAGCATCGCGCCCGTTGCGGAGTCGGTGCAGCAGCAGGTGCGCGTTGAGGATAAGTTCGCCTTCGCCACGGTGAAAATTCGCTGGAGCGCGCTGAAGGATCAGCGGCTGCCCGTGCTTTCCTCGCCTGCGGTGCTGACGCGCACCAGCTTCCCCACGAACGCGCTGAAGTGGATTGAGAATCCGACGGGCAACGGGCGGCGGCACGAGTTGCTCGCATTGCAGGACGGCGTGTTCAACATCGAGTTCGATTACCAACTCCAGCCCGGCGCGCGCGGTGGCGAAAGCGGCTTCACGCTGCCCACACACGGCGGACTGGTGAACGAACTCGCGCTCACGTTGGTCAATCTCGACGTGGATGTGATCGCGCCGTCTGCGGTGTCGATTCAAGACATGGGTAGCACAGGTTACCAGCCTGTCCCGTCCGGCAACCTGCCGGACGGAACGGGAGTGACGCCGCGAGTGAAACCGGACGCTGTTGTTCCAAGGGATGCCGCAACTATTCCGGTCGGCGGGTCGCCGACCGGGGCGGGCAGGTTGCCCGCGCCACCCATGAGCAACACGGTCGCGAAGCTGATTCTGCCGCCGGTGAACGACGCGTGGATTGGCTGGAAGCCGCGCAGCCGCGACACGAAGCGCGAGAAGGCGGTGTTCTACGCCGAGTTGGCGCAGCTCTACATTCCGTCGGCGGGCGTGATTGAAGGCCAGCATCTCGCGCAGATTCGTCCCGCGCAGGGCGAGTTGAACGAATTGATTTTCTGCGTGCCGACAAACGCGACCATCACCGACGTCATTGATATCACCACCACGAACCGGCCCGGCATGGTCGCGCTCTGGCGTTTTGATCCGGATGCACGGCAGTTGCGCGTGACGCTCAAGCCCGCGCAGGCGCGCCCGTTCTCGCTCGTCATCCGGTCGCAGACCGCCGCCGGGCCGCTGCCGGTGACGCAGCGCGTGGGCTTGCTCTCGCTCACGAATGCCGCGAGCGAGATTGGCATGGTCGGTTTCGCCACCGGCCCGGATGTCCAACTCGACAACGCCACGCCCGACGCGCTCACGGTCATCAACCTCGAAGACTTTCAATCCTGGTTGCTCAACCGCGCGCAGTCGCAGATGTCTGGGCTGACCTTGCGCCGTGCGTTTCGTTACTCGGACGCAAACGCGGGCGCGGTGCTGGTCGCTTCCGCCGTGGAACCAGACGTGCGCGTGGATGCGCAACAGACCTTGTCGCTCGGCGAAGACCGCACGTTGCTCGCCGCCAATCTCGCGGTGGAAATCACGCGCGCAGGAATTTTCCGCCTGAGTTTTGCTCTGCCCGCCGGACTGGATGTTGAATCCATCAGCGGCGCGGCGGTGAGCCACTGGACGGAGTTGAAGACCGACACGAACCGCATCATCACGTTGCATCTGCGCGGCAAGACCGAGGGGGCGCAGCCGTTGTCCATCAGTCTCGCCGGGCCGGGCGTCAAGGCGACGAATGGCTGGGCGGTGCCGCGCTTGTTGCTGCGCGAAGCTGGCAAGCAGCGCGGGCAACTCGTCATCGTGCCGGAGCAGGGGATGCGCTTGCAGCCCGGCACGCGCGATGGTCTCACGCAACTTGATCCGCAGAAGTCCGGCATCCGGCAGAAGGGCGTGCTCGCGTTCCGCCTCTTGCAGGATCAGTGGGTGCTCGCGCTCGACATGGAACAGGTGGACCCGTGGGTGCAGGTGCAGAGCCTGCAACACGTCGCGGTCGGCGAGGCGCAGTCGAAGGTCACGGCGAACCTCCAGTATCAAATCGAGAACACGGGGTTGAAGGCGTTGCGCGTGCTGGTGCCGACGAATGCCGAGGGCGTGCAGTTTCGCGGCGAACAGGTGGCGGATTTTCTGCCGCGCGTGGGTGCGATCACGAACGGGTTGCAGGAGTGGGAGATCAAATTGCACCGCCGCGTCATCGGCGCGTATCTGCTGCAAGTGACTTATCAGACGCCCACGCCGGGCGTGCTCACGTTGCGCGGCCTCGAGGCGGCGGGCGTGAATCTTCAGCGCGGCTACGTGACGATCGAGTCGGTCGGGCGCTTGCAAGTCGAGATCGGCGCGCTGCCGTCCGCGCTGCAATTGAGCGAATGGCAGAGCGTGCCGCGCGCGTTGCGACAAGACCTCCAGACCACGGCGGCGAACGTCACGTTCCGTCTTGTGGAGCCGGCCTTTCAACTGCCGTTGCAGGCGCGTCGTCACGAGGTCGCGAAGCTGTTGCCCGCGCGGGTCAATCATGTCCTGCTCAAGTCCGTGGTCTCGGACGACGGCATGATGCTCACGCACGCGCGGCTTGATTTGGTGCCGGGTGACAAACGCCTGCTGGAACTCACGCTGCCGGAGAAGGCGAAATTCTGGTTCGCGTTCGTGAACCAGAACGGCGTGGTGCCGTGGCTTGGCCAGAGTGCCGCCAGCGTCGCGCTGGCCGGGGGCGGCGTGACCAACCGCCAGCGAGACGCTGGCGGCACGTTGACCGGGAAAATTCTTCTCCCGCTCGAACAGCAGTCCAAACCCGACGAGGCCATCGCGGTAGAATTTTTCTTCAGCAGCGCGGTGGGTGGCGCAAAGGGCCGCGCGTTCGATTTGCAACTGCTCGGGCCGAAGTTCGATCTGCCGCTGGAGGACATCACCTGGCAGGTGTTCCTGAACGACAAGCGGGAGCTGCGCGACTGGGACGGCACGTTGCAACTGAACGAGGCGCGCACCACGGCCGGCGGTTCGTGGGCGGATTTGAATTCGTATCTCCAGCAGGAGACCGCCGCGCGCAACGCCAAGACCAAGGTTGCCGAGCAGCAGTTGCAACTCGGCAACAGCTTCCTCTCGCAAGGCACACCGCAACTCGCGCGGCAGGCGTTTCAAAATGCCTACGGTTTGTCGCAACACGATCAGGCCTTCAACGAGGACGCGCGCGTGCAACTGCACAACGTGAAGATGCAGCAGGCGCTCATCGGCTTGAACGTGCGGCAAGCGGCGAACGCGCCCGCTGCCGGGGTGGCGGCGAAAGTCCGTGAGTTGCGCCAGCGTCGCGATGGCAATTACTCGCAGGACGAAGCGAAGCAGATTTTCGACAACAACTCTGCGGACGACAACAACGCCTTGAGCCGTCTCGCGTCGCGGTTGATTCAACAACAGGAAGCGGCCGTCGCCGCGCCCGCCGCGATTCGCGCCGCCGTGCCGGAGCAGGGCAGGGTGCTGACCTTCAAACGCGCCGTGCAAGTGGATCAGTGGGCGGAGATGCGGGTGGATTTGGAAACGAAGGCGGTGCGCGGAGCGCCGCTCGGCACGCGCTTCCTCGTGCTGCTGGGGCTGGCGGCGCTGCTGGGCATTTCCCTGCTCTGGCGCGGACGCGCCGCCGATGGTGGGGCGTGAAGTTCAGCGGCTGATCCAGAGCAGTGTTCCGGCGGGGAGCAAGTCGTAGAGCGGGAGCAGTTCGGTGCCACGCACATGCAGGCAGCCGTGCGAGGCGGGGCGGCCCAGCGTCGTCTCGTCGCCGGTGCCGTGGATGTAGATGTAGCGGTCGAAGGTGTCCACGTCGCCACCACGATTGAAGCCCGGCTCCAGTCCTTCAAGCCAGAGGATGCGGTGCGTGATGGAAGCGTTTTCCAAGCCTTCCCAAGTGTAGCCGATCAGCTTGCGGTTTTTGAAAACGGCGCCCAGTGGCAGTCCGCCGCCGATCCTTTTCGCGATGCGATGCAAGCCGAGTGGCGTGCGGTTGGAATCTTTTTTCTGCCCGATGCCGAAGCGCGAGGTCGAGATGATGAAGGTTTTTTCGAGCGGCGCGTCGGGGCGGTTGAAGCCAGCGTGCAGGCGCACGAGCTGCATCTGCTGGGTGCGGATGCTGACGAGGAGCAGATGCTGCGAGGGCCGGACGCCCAGCCGCCGGACGGTCTGGCGAAAGGCGAGCGGCAAGGGAGCCGAGGTGTGCCGGGGTGAAAGCCGGCGCTCCGGGAACCGGGGCCTCAACCGGAGCCTCACGGCTTGGCGCGGAGGAATTTGATTCTGCGCACGAATCCGTCTTCGAGAATGATCATGTCGCCATTAGGCGCGAGGGTGATGCTCTGGACATGGCTGACCTTGGGCTTGCGTCCGCCACGGCGGAACCACGAGCCGTCGCCGGCGTGCGCGCCGGGCTGGCCGAAGACCAGCGTGGCGGCGTCATTGTCCACGTCCACGTAGGTCACGCGCGCGCCCTCCTCGAGGCCGAGCAGGTAGCCGCCGATGGGCAGATAGACGAGGCTGCTCGGGCCGGGCAGCGCCTGGTTCGCTACCGGGCCGACTTTGAAGCCGCGCGTCAGACCGTTGCCGGCCAAGGGGTCGAGGCGGAAGTCCCGATCCGGCCCGCGCACGCGGTAGAGACGGTTGCCGCCGCGGTCCACCGCGGTGGGGTCGCCGGTCCGTGGATCCACTTTTACGTCGGAGAGATGCACAAACCCCGAGGCCTCGATGTTCACGCCGCCGAAACCGTTGTTCATTTGGGAGGCTCTCCAGTGCTTGAGCATGGTGCCGTCCGTGTAGAAGGCTTCCGTCTCGTTGGGCGAGACCCAGAGGCCACCGCCGTTGGCGATGTTGGCTGGCGAGCCGAAGACGGGCGGTTCGGAGAAGAGTTTGCTGACGGCACCATTGGTATAAGTATAACGCAGAACGCGCCCGTTGCCGGCGTCGAGAATATAGAGCCGGCCGCTTTGGTAGTAGAGGCCGCTCGGGCTGTCGAGTTGGGCCCGACCATCACCGGGAAATTCCGCGCCGGCACCGAGTTCCAAAAAGCCGGGGCCGCGGGTGCCGGGCTGGCCAACGGCGGTGCGGACGATGCCGTTCGTTTCGATCACGCTGACCGCGTGGCTGTCGCGCTCGACGACGTAGATTCGGCCCTCGTCGTCCGCCACGGCGGCGCGGGGATTGGAGAAGACGACGTTCGTCGCGTTCGCCCCTTCGTATTCGGGCAGCCAGAGATTCGTGCCGCTGGGCGCGGGACCGCTGCCGCCCACCGT
Source organism: Akkermansia sp. (assembly GCA_043757045.1). GTDB lineage: Bacteria > Verrucomicrobiota > Verrucomicrobiia > Limisphaerales > SIBH01 > JANNGC01. The sequence continues at coordinate 13,287 of JAYVQC010000110.1, forward strand.
TTGAATGGTGCCGTAACCGAGCGCGAGATGCGGGAACGCGTTGCCCGGCACCACGCTCATGGCGCGCAGGCGGTACTCGCCGTAACCCAAGGGCAGCGGCAGTTCGACCATACCGACGGTTTGCGTGGTGAAGAAATTTTGCAGCGCGGTCCACTTTCGTCCGAGGCGTCCTTCGAGCGTGCTGATGCCATTCGGGAGGCGGTAGTCATTCGTGAAGCGAATGACGACGGTGCCGTTCGTGGTGGGCGTGAGCGTGTAAGTGGTTTTCTCCGCCCAAGCCGCTGTGGCGGCAAACGTGGCGAGCAAAACGAGCATCAACTTGGACTTCATGTGGCGGCGAAGGTAGCGAACGAAACCTGCGAGGGCAACGACGGTGTTGCGAATGAGGGAGTAGAAAGGGGCGGGGCGGCGTATGGCGCGGCACATGATCCCGCCAGCGAGCGGTCGCTCCGGGAGAAAAAACGCCCCCGCCGTTTCCGACGGGGGCGTGACGTGAATTTTCTCGCGACGCTTACGGGGTGCGCAGGCGGTAGAAGCGGTTCGTGGTCGGAACCACGGTCTGGATGTAGAGCGCGCGGTTGGTCGGCGCGGCGCTGATGTTCGTGAGCGTGGTCCACGACGGATCGTCGAGGAACTTTTTGTATTCCACGCCGTAGGTCTTGTTCGACACGGCGAAGAAGCCGATGCGGGCGACATTGCCGCCGAGGTCTTCCAGCGACGTGATGCGGAGCGCGCTGTTGAACTGCGTCGGGTCGGTGCCGGCGAGGTATTCCTGCAAATTGGTCAGGCCGTCGCCGTCGAGGTCGGTGTTCGCATCGGCCGAACTGTTCGGGTTCAGGCCGTACTGGATTTCCCACGCGTTCGGCATGCCGTCGCCGTCGGAGTCAGCCACGCCGCCGAAGTCGGGCAGGCCAGCGACCCAGTTGGTCGGATCATTCGCGTAGCCGGTCAGGCTGACACGGTTGAGCGACAGGCCCGAGCCGTCTGCGGCCTGCGGCCACGGGAACAAGTCGTAGTAATGCACGCGGTCCACGAGCACGTAAGGCACGACGCCGGGGTTCGGCGGGTCGGGGCGGTAGAGTTCCACCTTGTCGTCGTTGTTCGCGAGTTGGCCGAGGTAGGGGCCATAGACTGGCACGCCGCTGGGAATGCCGTAGGTGCTGCGGAAGAGCGCGAGCTGTCCGGGATTCGCCACCGGATCAAAACTCACGAGCACCACGTTGCTGTTCGCCGCGATGGTCACGCCGGGCGGGAAGTTGAAGTCCACCGCGTCGCGCAAGCGCCAGGTGTTTGTGGTGGCCGCCGGATCGAACATCGGCACCGGGCTGCCGGTGATGTTCCGCAGCTCGATGAACTCGTCGAGGGTGTTGTCGGTGATGCCAATGTCCGGCGGATGATATTGCACCTGCCTGATGATCACGGGGCCGATCTTCGGATACGGGTTGGTCCGACCCGTGCCGGTGCGGAAGACGGCGAGGCTGCCGGGGTCATCCTGGCCGAGCGAGCGCGCGCTCATGGCAGTGAACTCTTCGTTGCCCACGCTGGTCACGTAGCGACCGAAGGACACGCCGTTCGCGGACGGACCGAAGTCCACCTCGGCACGGAAGCCGGTCAGGGTGCCGTTCGTGTCAGCGGCGGAGAGGACCACCTTGTCGCCGTTGCCGCTGCTGAGGGAGAAGCTCGCGGGGTCGTTGGTGTCCGCGTTGAACTGGTATTCGTAGAAGACGAGGAAGCCGTTCGCGGGCAGGACGGTGCCGTTCGGGATGCGGTATTTCTTCAACGCGCTTCTCGCGTCGCTCAACCACCAACTGCTGAGGTTCACGTTCGTGCCGGTCAGGTTGCGGAGTTCAATCGCGTCCTCGAACGGCGGGTCGGTGTGGGTCAGCGCCTCGTTGATGACCACGTTCGAGAGCGAGAGGTAATTCGCCGCGCCGGGCGAGGGCGTGACGGGGAAGCGCGCGATGGTGACGGAGCCGTCCGGGAAACGGCCCTCGGACACGCCGAACGCCTGCGCGCCGAAGCTGATGGAATCAATCAGCACCGTGGCGCTGGCCGAGAAGCCGAGCGCCTCGCCGCCCGCCGCGAGGCTGAAGTTCACGTGGTCCGCGCCCGCGCCGGGATTGCTGTCCGCCCAGATGCGCTGCCAGCCGTTCGTGCCGCCGCCGCCGAGGAAGGAGAGCGCGGGGATGGGCGACTTGACGCGGTTGGCCAGGTTGTCCGTGAGGAACATGCTGCCGATAGCCACGGGCTGGGCGTTCGGATTGTAGAGTTCAAACCAGTCGTCGCCCGAGCTGGGGTTGGCCATCCACTCGTTGATTTTCACGAGCGTGACGTTGCCGAGCACGGCGGCGGCGTTGCCGAAGGCGGGTGTCGGCACGCAGAGCACCCAGTTCGTCGAGCCGTTCGGCACGCGGCCGATGGAGAAGTCCGCGGCCTGCAAACCGTGGCTCACCGCGCTGACGAGTCCGCCGCCCGTGGCGAGCTTGTCGAAGAGATAGACCGTGCCGCCGGAGGATTTCAAACCGAAGCCGGTGTTCGTGGTCGAGGCGAGCAGCGACGGATCGCAGCGCAGCCGCAGGAAGCCCGAGGCGCTGATGAGCGTGCCGGGCGCGAAGACGTAGCGGCGCGAGATCAGCGTGTTGTCCGTGAGGCTCATGTCCGAGATGTCCACCGTGCTCCCGGAGGCGTTGTAGAGTTCCAGCCAGTCCGGCGTGGTGCCGTCGGGTTCGGCGAGCGACTGGTTGTTGGCGAGCACCTCGTTGATGAAAATACCGGTGTTGGTGTTGATGGCCGAGGGATTCGGCGCGCCGGGCGTGGGCAGCGGGAAATAGACGATGTTCGATGAGCCGTTCGGCGAACGGCCCTGCGAAATGTCCACGCGCTGCGAGAGGTAAACCACGATGTCAATCAGCGAGAGGTCACGGTTGGCGAGACTCAGCACGCGCTGCTCGGGCGTGAGCGTGAAGTTCAGGTGATCCGCGCCGCTGTTCTGGTTGCCATCCGCCCGGAATGAGCGGTAGCCGCCGCCCGCGATGTAGCTCAACGGCGCGATGGCGTGGCGGTCGCGCCAGCCCGTCGGTTCGTCGCTCAAATACAGTCCGCCCAGCGCCACCGGCAGCGAGTCGAAGTTGAACAGCTCGATGAAGTCATCGGGCGAAAGCACGAGTCCGATGGCCAGCCATTCATTGATGCGCAGGCGCGTCGGATCGCCGAGCGGGGCCGCGACGTTCGCTGCGCCGAACGTCGGCACGCACAAATTCCACGAGCCATCCGCGAGCCGGCCCACCGAGAGATTGTCGAGCTGCAAGCCGAACGTGACCGAGTCCAGCAGAGCGCCGCCGTCATCAAGACTGGCGTAGAGGTAAAGTCCTTCGCCTTCCGCTGAGAGCGTGTAGCCGAGGTGCAGGCCGGGCGTGTTGGCGCTGTCCGCATAGACCACGAGGTAGCCGCCCGCCGCGATGCTGGTGCCGAGAGGGAAGTTGAACTTGTCCGGGTCGCTCGGATTATCGGTGAGGCGCACGCCGGAGAGATCCACCGGGCTGGACGAGGCGTTGTAGAGTTCGACCGCGTCCGGCGTGGTGGCGCCGTTGACGAGCACGCCAGTGTTGGCGGCGAGAATTTCATTGAGCCGCACCCGGCTGGCGTTGGTGTTCACCACCCACGTCCGCGATTCGGTGATCAAAGCGAGCGGGCCGAAGTTCGTGTCGTCCTGATACAATCCTGAATCAAGTTTGCCCACCACGTCCACGCGATGCGCGCCGGGCGTGAGGCTGCTCAGGGAAATCGCCGTGGCCGAGGGCGTCTCCGCGCTCCACGCGCCGAGGTCGAGCCGCCATTTGTAATGCGTGAAGCCCGAGCCGTTCGGGAAGGTCGCCGCCGTGGCCGGGATGCTGTTGCCCGTGCGCAGCGGACCGACGCGAAGCGTGGCGGTGCTCTGGCTGTTCGTGCCGCCCGGCTCGCCGGAGATGGACGCTCCGAGCGGAATCAAGCCGCCCCGGTCACGCCCGTCCAGCCCGGTGCTGCGCGCGGGCGAGTTTGCCTGCAAAGCGAACCACGAGCGCAGCACCTGCGGGGATTCCCACGACTGGAAGTTCGTCGTCTCGCTCAACGCTGGGATGCGGGTGAGCAGCGGATTCGCCGTGGAATTGTTCGTGCCCGGCCCCGCCCAGGTCAGGGGCATCAAGTTGTTGTTGAAGGTGATGCGTCCGGCCAGCGCCGTGGCGTTGGTCACGTTGCGGGTGATGCGCTCCACGTCGAACAGGATGTTGCCCTCGATGTACGAGCCGAGCGCGGGGGCGATGCCGTCATCCGCGAAGTTTATTACGGCAGTCACACCCGCGTCTTCGGAACCCACGCCGCTTTGATGGACGACGGTGTTGTTGATGAAGTTGTAGAAGTTGCCGAGCTTGGCCGTCGCCGCCTGATCCACGTCGTAGAAAATATTTCCGATGACGGTGATTTCGGAAGTTTGCCCGCTGTCGTCACCGCCGCTGACCGCGCTGGAGGAATCCGGCGAACCTTTGCGATGCGCGTGCAGGAAAATGTTGCCCTGCACCCAGGCGTCGGTGCCGTCAATGTCGAGGATGTCATCGTCGCTGCCCGTGAACACGCTGTCGAAAAACTGCACGATGGGACCGGGGCGGTTGCCGCCGGTGAAATCAATCACGTCGTTGTAGCCGATGGTCCGCCCGTGGAAGTTGCGGTAGAAAATGCCGCGCCCGCCAGCCTTCACGCCGGCCGTGCCGTGGATCGGCTCCAGCGCCGCCGTGGCGTCGGGGAACACGCAATGACTGATCACGAAGGACGCGCCATCGAGATTCACGTAGCGCCGGTCGGTGGTGCCGAAGGTGAGGTAGTCGAGAATGGCCGTGCCGGCCGCGAGGTTGACGGCATTGTTGTTGTTGCCCTCGATATGCGCGTGCGTAATCCGCGACTCGGGCGAACCGACCGCGCCGTTGATCACGATGCCGCCCCAGCGGTTGCTCGGTCCCGGCGAAGGAAGGAAACGAATCCCGGCGGTCGCCGTGCCTTCCGCGAGCAGCCGCGCGCCGTTCGCCACGGTGAGGCTCGCGCCGGAGTTGAAGAAGACCGTGGTGCCGGGCTGGATGGTGAGCGTGTTCGGCGAGTTGACCGTGATCGAGGCGGTCACGCGATACGGGCCGGCAGCCGGAGTCCAGACGGTGTTCACCGCGAAAGCTCCGCTCACATCGGTGAACGTGCCGGTGTCATACCACACGAGCAGATTCGTGCTGAAGGCGTTGCCGCTCACGCCCACGAACTCGATCAATAAATTGTTGTAGCCCGGCTGCAACGCGACGGCACTATTCGTCCATGTTCCTTCCCAAGCCGAGTAGGTGCTAATCGCGCCGCTCACGCGCACGCTGCGCGTGTCAATGGCGTTGGCCGAACCGCGCAACGTGATGGTGGGCGTGGTCGTCCGCGGCACGCCATTCGAGAGCGCCAGCGTGTGAACGACGCTGTAGTTCAAGGGGATCTGTGAGAGCACGCTCGCCGTGCGCGCCGTGGCGAAGCTCTTCGCGGTCGGCAGCGTGACGCTGCCCGTCCAGTCGCCGAGCAATTCATCCATGAGCGGATGAATGTTCGTGGGCGCGAAGACCGTGTCGGCCAGCCGCTTCAATTCCGCAAAGTAGGTCGGCACAAACGCCGGGTGCCGCACGAAGCGCGGTAAGATCGGCACGCTCAACGCCGCACCGCCGGCCTGGCCCGTGACCATCGCCCAGATGGATTCGTTGATGTTCATCAGCGCGCCGGAGTCGCCATCGCCGAGGATGGTGTCGAAGTCATGCGGGATGATCGTGAAGCGCGGATCAATCACACCGCGATACATCCCGTAGTCGTCGCCGCGCCCGACGCAGAGGGCGGTCTCGCTGTATTCCATGAGCGAGCAGACGGCGAAGTAACGCATCCAGTTCGTGACGTTGACGATGGCCGAGACGGTTGCCACGTAGTTGCTGTCCGGGGTGGCCGTGGAGAGCGCAAGCGTGATCTGGTTCATGTCGCGCCAGTCGTCCTCGCTGCCGTTGGAGGTCTTGGTGTAGCCGCGCGCGATGTAGGACGCGCCGTTGGTGCCGAAGTTCGTGAAGTCCGCGTTGTGGCTGCCGGTCGAGGCGCGATAGACGTTGCCGTCTCCGTCGTTCGGATAATGCGTTCCGGCCCAGTCGCCGTTGATCGGCTCGGCGTAGTTGTATGCGCCGTACTGTGGTGAGGCACTGGAGGCGAGGTTCGCGGTGTTGATGCGGTATTGCACGGGCCGCGCGTACGAGGCGGGCAGGCCCGACTTCAGCGCCAGCGCGGAACCGAGCACCTGCGAGGGCGTGTAACGGTTGTTCATGTTGATCGCGGTCAGGCCGTTCCACCGGGTGTCGCTGCTGAAATGCAGACGGTTGTTCTTCGGCGTGCCGCTGCGGCTGCCCGCACCGCGAATCCGCATCCCGGAGAGGTAGCGCACTTTCGCCCCTTCGCCGTCGAGGCTGATGAAGGTGCAGTTCATCTCCGCGTCGCTGTTCTGATTAAGCGCGAAATACTCGGTGTTCTCCGTCGCGGTCATGATGATGCGGAAGAGCGGCATGTTCGTGGTGAAGGCTTCATTGTCCACCTGATAGAGGGCGTTGGCGGCCTGCGAAAAGACGCCCGTCTCCGAGCGCGCCGCGGCCGGCCAGGTGTTGGTGCGTCCGGTCACGTCCTGCGCGCGCACGTAGAATTCCATGATCGTCCCGTTGGCCGAAGGCGGGAGCGTCGCGGCATACGTGCCGTCGCCCGCCAGTCCGTCGTTGTGCAGGCCGTCGTCGAACATCACCTGATTCGTGAACGCCGCCGGGCTGGCCGCGGTGTGGCTGCGCGAGAACAGGTTGACGGTGTGGCCGTTCGTCTGTTCGTCGCGCACGCGTGCGGTGATGTAAACCGGATCCGTCGAGGTCGGCACAGCGGGGAAGTGCGCCACGTCGAGAATCATCGGCGCAATGTTGTTCGTGAACGCGGTGTTGGCGGTGCCGGGTGTGCCGTTGGTCTGCGTGCTGAAGGCCCAGTTCTGGCCGTTGCCATTCGGCACGAGCGGGTTGCGCAGCTCCAACGTGCGTCCGCCTTCCATCAGGCTCGTCGCGGTGTTGAAGTTCGTGCCGTCGGCGGCGGAGTACCACTCCCAGCCGCGCGAGCCGAGGTCGAGCGGCCCGCGCTGGCGGACGGCCCAGTCGCCCTCGTCCGCATAGTGAACGGAGTCCACGTTCTCGCCGGTCACGGTCTCGAGTTTGATTTCATCGTCGGTGTTGCCGAGCTGGCCGGCCCAACTGCCGACGACATTGGTCACGCCCGGATGTTTGATTTGGAAGGCGTCCAGGCTGGCCGCGACCACGAGGTAGCCGCCCGCCGGGATGGTCACGTTCGGGAAGGTGAAGGCCACGCCCTTCGTGAAACGCCAGCCGGTGAGGTTCACGGCGGCGGTGTCGTTGTTCCGCAGTTCGATCCACTCCTGGTTCGTCGCGTGGTTGCTCGGGTGGAACATGATTTCATTGATGACAATCTTGTCCGCAAAGACCGCGTTCGGGTTGAGCGTGTAATTGTATTCGCCGCCGGCAAAGGCGTTCGGCACCGGCACCGCGAGGTCGGTGATGCCGTGGCCGGGTGCCCAGGCGACATCCACCGCGCCGGTCGAGGGCGGCGCGAAGGTGAAGGTGTACGGCCCGGCGGAGGAACCGCTCACGCTGGTCGCCGCCACGCCGTTCGCGCGCAGGTCGGAGGCGTTCACGCCCGCGACCGGCTCGTTGAAGCTGATGATAATTTGCGTGAGGTCGCGCACGGTCGCGCCGGGCGGCGGCGACACGGTGGTGACGACGGGCGGCACGTTGTCCGGCGTGAAGTACTGCCAGGTCGCGCCGGGTCCGGTGGCGTTGAAAGGATTCAACTGCGCCGAGGCATCCGAGATGCCGTGGGTGCCGGCCCAGTTCACGTCCACCACGGAAGTGCTCGGCTGCGCGAAGGTGAAGGTGAAGGTCGTCGGCCCGCCGCTCACGCCGGTGGCGGGGACGCCGTTGATGAGGAGGTCACTCGCGTTCACACCCAGCACGGCTTCCGTGAACGTCACGGAGAGCTGCGTGATGTTCGTGACGTTCGCATTCGCCGCCGGATTCTTCGAGGCAATGGTGGGCGGCGTGAGATCGACGAGCGTGTAGGCCCAGGTATTGCCGGGGCGCGCGGGGTCGAAGGCGTTCAAGCCCGCTTCCGTGTCCGTGATGCCGTGGTCGGCCGCCCAAGTGATCTGCACGTTGCCAAAGGCGGGCTGCGTGAAGAGGAAGGTGTAGCTCGCGCCACTGCCGCTGAGTGCGGTCGCGGGCGCTCCGTTGACCAACAGGTCGCTGGCGTTCACGCCCTGCACGTTTTCGCTGAAGCTCACTTGAATCTGCGTGAGGTTGCTCACCGTCGCGCCGGACGCCGGGGACTTGCCCACGATGGTTGGCGCGCTGGGATTGATGAGACTGTAGCTGAAGCCCGAACTGACAAATGGCTTCACCGGCGCATCGAAGTCCGTGATGCCGTGGCCACCGGCGAAGGTCACATTCACCGGGCCGTAGGCCGGCTGCGCGAAGGTCCACGTCCACACGTTGCTCACTCCGCTCACTCCGGTCGCGGCGTTGCCGTTGATGAGCAGGTCGCCTGCGTCCACGCCCTGCACGCCCTCGGTGAAGTTGATGGTGATGTTCGTGAGCGCGAACACATCGCCGGACACGGGGTTGAGCGACGAGATGGCGGGCGGCAGCGCCAGCGGATCGAGCAGCGAGGCCGTGAGTTCCACGGAGGAGATCAAGTCGCTGCTGGCGAGCGTGGAATTGTGGGCCTGGATGGCGAGGAGGTTGGTGCCCTCGCGCAGCAACGTGGCCACGCTGCCGGGCAGCGCCAGCGTCGTGTAGCCAGCCTGGTCGTTCACGTTGCCGGCGGCCGTGCTGAAGGTGTATTCGGTCGGTGCCGCGCCCATGCTGGTCGTGCGGAAAATCTCGACGCCGTTCAACCAGATAATGGCGCCGTCATCAATCCGGTGACGCAGCACAACATTCGTCATGGCCGACGCGCCCACGACGTTGAAGTTGTAGCGCTGGAACAGCGAGATGTAGACGTTCACCATGTCCGTGAGCAACGTGCCGAAGGGGGCGTAATTGACCGGCGTGGGATTGTCGTCGTAGCCGACGGGGGCCAGGCCGCTCAACCAACTTGAATCATCAAACCCGTTCGTCCGCCAGAGCGTCGTCGGCGTGGACGCCTCGTTGGTCCCCTTGTGGTAACGATAGACGCCGTTCGTCGCCGCGAGCAGCACGATGGGCGCCTGCAAGGTGTAATTCCACGTCGCACCCGCGCCCACGCTGTTAAACGGATTGGCGGACAAATCCGTGATGCCGTGTCCGCCCGCCCACGAGATCGCCACCGTGCCGAAGCCCGGCTGCGCGAAGGTGAACGTGCGCGTCGCGCCGCTGCCGCTGATGCCCGTGGCCGGACTGCCGTTCACGAGGAAGTCGCCCGCGTCCACGCCGATGACGCTCTCGCTGAACGTGACCTGCACGGAGGTGAGGTTCGTGACCGTGGCCCCGGCGGCCGGGTTGCGCGCGATGATGGTCGGCGGCGCCGTGTCCACGAGGTTGTAACTCCAAATGTTGCTCGCAGCCGCGCCATCGAAGGGCAGAGGGGACAGGTCTTGATCCAGGATGCCGTGACCGACGGCCCAAGTGATGTTGACGGTGCCGTTGGCGGGCTGCGCGAAGGTGAAGGTGCGCGTCGCGCTGCTGCCGCTCACGCCGGTCGCGGCCACGCCGTTGACGTGGAAGTCCGCCGCGTCCACGCCGGTCACGGCTTCGCTGAACGTGACCAGCACCGAGGCGAGCGAGGAGACGGTGGCACCCGCTGCCGGACTCTGGCTCTGCACGAAGGGCGCACCAAAATTCGTGAAGGTTAGCCCCTGCACCGTGTTGGCGATCAGTTCGAGATCGAAACTGATGTCGCTGCTCGTCCCGACGTTCTGGTGAACTTCGACCGCGATGATGTTCGTGCCGTTGTTCAACGCAGCCGTGTTCGTGGTGCTGAAGAAGGCGAACTCGTCCGTGCCGCCCACTGCGGTCAGCGCGTTCGTCAAGTAGCCGATGGGCGCGGGCAGCAGCGGCAGGTTGTCGCGGCGGATTTCCGTGCCGTTGATGAACACCACCGCGCCGTCGTCCCGCATCAGGCGAATCGTCAGGTTCGTGATCGCGGCAATGTTCGTGGCCACGAACGCGCGGCGAAAATACGTGGTGGGATACTTGTTGGCCGCATCCGGGCCGAAGCTGACGAGGGTGGCCTCGGGCCGTCCGTCCGCCGTGTCGCCGTAGCCGAGTTCGGCCGGGCCGCTGCTCCAGCCGCTGTCATTGAAGGCGAATTCTTTCCACGCCGTGCCCTGGTCCACGCCTTGATCAAAATACTTCCACACCGCGCCGGTCGGGATGAGCGACACCGGCACGATGACGAACTCGTTGACCGTGATGTTGACGCCCGGCGTGCTCGTGGCGGTCGCGCCGCTGTTGTCCGAGGCCACGGCGGTGAGCGAGTACACGCCCTGCGCCACGTTCGTCCAGGTGAACGCGAAAGGCGCGGTCGCATCGTCGCCCAGCTTGGTCAACCCCGCGTAGAAGGCCACGTTCGTGACCGTGCCGTCCGTGTCGGCGGCGGTGGCGGTGAGCGTGATGTTCGTGCCGGGCTTGAAGACCGTGCCTTCGGAGGGGCTGGTCAAAGAGATGGTGGGCGAGAAGTTGCCGCTCGCGCCGGAGCCGGTCAGTTCGAGATACCAGGTGATGTCGGAGCTGGTTATGGAATCCTGGTGGATTTCTGTCGCCAGCACGTTCACACCCTCGACCAGCAAGGCCGGATTGAGGTTGGTGGTAAAGAAAGCGGTGCCATCGTCAGCGCCAACCGCGATGGCGAGGGTGTTGAAGAGCGCCCCGGCCACCAGGTTGTTTCGCGCGACTTCGACCCCGTTCAGATACATGGCCATGCCGTCATCACGCTGATAGCGCGCCAGGAGATTCGTGATCGCGGAGACATTGGTCGCGGTGAACGCATGCCGGAAATAGGTGGTGATGTATTTGTTGGCCGGGTCGGGTCCGAAACTGATGTTGGTGGTCACTTGCCGGGTCGCCGCTTCTCCGTAACCCATCGCCGCGCCGCCGGCCAGCCAGGCGCTGTGGTTGAAACTGGCCGGAATCCAAGCCGTGCCCTGGTCCGAGCCATTATCCAGGTAACTCCACCACGAGTTCGTGCCCGTGATGTTGTTCGAGCCGACGAGTGCGAAAGAAAAATAACCAAAGGGCCGGACCGTGACGGTGACCGGCGCGGACGAACCCACGCCGCCCGTCGCATCCGTGGCCCGTGCAACAACCTGATACGTGCCGAGGGGCGGGTTGTTCCAGGAAAAGTTGAACGGGCTGCTCGCATTCGAGCTGATGAAATTGTTGCCCGAGTAGAAGAACGAGATGTTCGTGATGGCACCCGCCCCGGAGGTCGCGCTGGCCGTGAGCGTGATCGGCTGCGGATTTGTCACCACCAGCCCGTTGGCCGGCGAGGACAGCGTGACGATGGGCACCACCGCCGGGGTCGGCGTGGTCAGGCTGTACGGGCCGGTCTGGCCAGCCCCGAAGCCATTGAAACTTCCATCCAGCATCACCTTGTAGCTCACGCCCGCCGTGGCCGTGAAATTTGCCGTCACCGCCGCGCCCGCGCTGGCCGCACGCACGGACACCACTTGCGTCAGGGGATGCGCGCCGCCCGTCCACACCGACAGGATAATGCGATAGCCCGTGCCGGTCGCCGTCATCGCCACCGCGCCGCTCGATGGCGCGTTCCACTCGCACCAGACGGTTGCCCCGATGGGCTGGCCGGCGGGAGTCACCTCACTGGCCTCCCGGTTGTTGCCGGTCGTAGTGCCGTTCGTGGTGGTGGCCCCCGGCACGATGATAAAGGCGTTGGCCAGGTTGTTGTTCGGCGACTGCGCGAAGGCGGTCACGAGCGAGGCGGCTAAAAATGCGCCAACGAGGAGGGGACGGAGTTGTTTCATGAGTATTTGACCTGACTTGGATACGGATTGAACGGTGCGGTCCTGGGGTCGCCGCCGTCCACCAACTGAAGCAACGAACAGCATCCTCCCGCCGGTCGGTGATCGTTCGACCTTGCTGGCGTTTGAATACAGTTCGACTGCATCGGTTCTTTTGGGTTGTCCGGAATGGCGACGCAGACGGCGCAGGTGCCGGACTGGTTGCAATTCCGTGACGATTTATTCCCGGGCCGGTCGAGCAGGCGGTCTGCCGTTCGCAACTTGTAAAATCAAAGTGCGACGAAAAATCTGTCGAACTCGAACTTGCGGGAATGCGCGGACGCTAGCGGAACACCGTGTCAGGAGCAAGCGCCCGCTTTTCTGAAACGGTTGTCAGAAGACGCGAAAGGCACGGCTGACACATTTCGGTCACGCCGAATCTGCCTGTTGAGACTGGCGCCATGAAGCAACGCCCGTCCGCTCTGGTGGAGCGCGGCGTTCACGCCGCTTCAGCCTGTGCTGCGAGAGCGGGCTGGTTTCTTCTGGCGCTTCAGGTTGATGAAAATTGAAGCGGGCTGAAGCCCGCGCCCCTTCATCCCTGTTGCCGCGCGTCCTCCCGCCGGTAGTCTCCGCGCGCGATGCGACAGTTTCTTTTGATGATGACGTTGGCGGCGGCCCTCGGTCCCGTCGGCTGTCAGCCGAAGCCGGAAGCCCCGACCACGGCGCTGTACGGTAGTCTGACGAATTCCCCCCGCGCGCTTTCCGCCGTCGCGAAAGAAACCTCCGCCGTCCAGCCCTGGACGAACGGCGCGCTGGCCGTGGTGGAATCCGCGCTCAGTCCCGCCACGCTCTTCCACGCGAACACGAAGTCGCTGGCGTTCTTCGTCCCGGACGCCGCCACCGCACTCGGCGCTCCCAGTTACATCTGCTTCTCCACGCAACAGGGGCCGAAGATTTTCAAGCCGGGCGACAAGATCGATCCGGCGCGGATGCGTGAGTCGTGGTTCGTCGTCTGGTGGGCGGGTGCGCGCGGTTGGACGAACTGGGACGCGCCGTTCTTGCTCACGCTTCAGCACCGCCCCTCGGTCATCGAGTTCACCACGAACGGGTTGCAACTCCAGTTCACCAACACCGCCGGCTACGCCGCGCTCCTGCCGCTTTACGGCTACGACAAGTCCCTGCCCGAGACCATGCGGTCGCATCCGTTCGTGCAGTCGCGCGACAAGAAAAAGCGCGTGTTCACCTGGGAATGGCATCTCGCCCTCCCCGCCGACCCGCTGGCGCGCGCGCGCTTCTGGGCCAGTGCGCTGCGGGAATTTCCCATCGCGTGTGATGAAAGTTACTCCGTGGATCGCGCGCACGATGCCGTCACGTTGCGCTCCGCCTTCCGCTGGCTCTCGTGGAACGATGATTGGAACACGGAGCACTTGAAACTCGCGCCGCTCAGTCCCGTGCTGGCACTGGCCTACCAAGAAAAATTTCCCGCCGAGTTTTCCGCCCAACCTTTCGACATGGAAATCGTCACGCCCTTCGGCCCGTTCTACGGCGTGCAGGACGCGGACTCGTACGACGTGACGCTGCCCGTGCTGCGTTACGTGCATGAGATGGCGGGCCTCAGCGGGAGCAACACCGTCCGGGCGCTCAGTTACGACGTGTGGCAGCAGGCGCACACCAGCGGTGATTGGGAAAAAGCCCGCGCGCACTGGCCCACGTTGCGGGCCGAGTTTCTCCACAGCACCAATTCATCGTGGCCCGCCTTCGCGCGCGAACGTCGCCTGCCGCTGGCGCAGGCTATGGACGCCCTCGGCACCGCCCGCCTCGCCTACCGCCTCGGCGACGCGGACACCTACGCGCTGGCCTGCGCGCGTTTCGCCCGCGCGCTCACGCAACTCACCGCGCAACAACGCGGCGTGAATTATTTCCGCGAGCATCAGCCGTGGCATTCGATGGAGCCAATGGTCGCTGACACGAAGCTTTCGCATCTCACGACCGATGGCTGGCAATTCACCCGCACGAATTTCACTCCTTCACTTGAAGCCACTCCCGACTTCGCCCGCCTCCTGCACGCCGCGCAACCGATGGCGAAAACTCCCGCCGCCACCGTGCCGGCGGTGAAACTGGAGCGATTGATTCCCGGCCATCCCGTCACCGCTTTTCTCGCCGCCGAGGAATCGAATGCTGACGTGTCCGGCCTGGTGACACGGCTGGATGCGTCGTCCCCGGGCGTAAGCTTGCACTGGCCCGGCTGGAAAACTCCCGCCGCCGCGACTTGGAGTTTCGGGGCTGTGTCGGTCACTCCGCAATCTGTTGGCGCACGGCGGGAAATTCGCCTGAACGCGAACACGCGCGTGGTGGTTTATCTTTATCCCGTGCCGTAAAATCTTTGAGCGTTTCCGAAAGCGGCGCTAAAGCGACCGCA
>JAYVQC010000111.1:0-7376 GCA_043757045.1 Akkermansia sp.
CGCCTGCTGAACTGCAAGCGGGGGCGCTTGCAGGACTAACGACAGGCGGGGGCGCCTGTCCCACTAGCTTGGTCGCGTTCACGGCAGCTCCTGCACGTAAATGTTTTTGAACTGCACGAGCGCGGGCGGACTGGACCACTGGCCGTTGCGTTTCGCACCGTGATGTTGCAGCGCGAGTTTGCCGCGCGCGGGCAAATCGGAAATCTGCGCGCCAGCGATCACGGTCTGGCCGTTCAACACCACCGTCACCGACTGGCCGCGCACCGTGATTTCAAAACGGTTCCACTCGCCGACGGGCTTGTCCGCCTGCGTGCGGGGCGTGACGGCGGCGCGCAGGGCAGGGGTGCGTGTCGCGTCCATCCGCACGCCATACATTTCGCCCGAGCCGATGGGCCAGCACCAGATGTTGACCTGATGAGTGCCGGAGCCGCGCAGGAAAATTCCCGAGTCGGAGTCGGGCAGCGTGAACTTCATTTCCTTGCCCTTCACGTCGCGCGCGTGCGTGCCGTCAGGCAGGATGTAGGGGACGTTCGGATTGAGATAGGGCGTTTCCTTGATGCGCCAGTCCACGCGCAGCACGAAATTTCCAAACTCGCGCTCGCTCCACAAATCCTTTTCCGCCGCCTCGCTCGCCGCGTCGTAATCAATGACGCCATCGAGAATTTTCCAATGGCCGTTGTCGCCCTTGGGGACTTTCCAGTTCGTGAAATCCTTCCCGTTGAACAGGGACGTAAAACCGGCGGGCGGCTCGTTCTCCGCCGCGTGCAACGGCGTGAGCGCGAGCCACGAGCCAAGTGAAACGAGCACAACGAGTCCGAAGGCGTTAGAAGTTTTCATGGTGTGGGCGTGATGAGAGCCGATCCCGCCGCGCGGCGCAACAGCGGCGGTGAAGTGAATGGGGCCAATCATTCGCCTGCCCCAATTCGTTGGCAAAATTCCCATGCGCGCGGGAAGCTCCGGCTTTTTTTCAGCGAAAATTAGCGTCGATTCGCCACTCCAGCGCGCCGCGTGCAGCGTGCGTGCCGGTGGCGAAGCAGCCTTGCATCAAATAGCCGCCGGTCGGCGCGTCCCAGTCGATCATTTCACCGGCGACGAAAATTCCCGGACACCGCCGGAGCATCAGCGCGGTGTTCAGTTCGCTCCAACGCACCCCGCCGGCGGAGGAGATGGCCTCGGCGATGGGGCGCGGGCCGATGAGCCGGAGCGGGCAATTTTTGACGGTCCTAGCCAGCGACTCCGCAGAGGTGAAGGGCGCGAGGCCCGGCAGATTTTCCAGAATGGCCAGCGCCGCGTCACTCAGCTTCCAGCGCGTGCGCGCCTCGGCGAGAAAATCGCGCGGGCAGTTGCCCAGTTTTCTCACCAGTTGAGCGACTGTGTGGGCCGGCTTGAAATCAATGGTGATCTCCGGTTCCGCCATCGCGCGCAGCGCCGATCCGAGTTGATAAATCGCGCCGCCTTCCAACCCATATTTGGTCACGAGCAGTTCGCCCACCGCCGTGGTGTCACCGGCGCGGGCCGTGATGTTTTTCAACGGCTGGCCTTCCGCCTGCGCGAGCACGGCGGCGGGCCAGGGGAGTTCCCAGCCGCAATTCGCTGAAGTCAATGGAGCGACGGCCACACCCAATTTTTCCAACGCAGAAACCCATCCGCCATCGGACCCCGTCTCCGGCCACGAGCCGCCGCCGAGCGCGAGAATCACCGCGTCCGCTTCCACCACCGCCGGCCCGCCTTCGGTTTGGAAATCCAACTGCCAACGCGTGCCCGGACGCAGGCCCGTCCAGCGATGGCGCAACGCAAACTTCACGCCGGCCTCCCGCAGCCGATGCACCCAGCGGCGCAAGAGCGGCGCGGCCTTCATCTCGCGGGGATAAACGCGACCGCTCGTCGCCGCAAATGTTTCCACGCCCAGCTCCGCCGCCCATTGCCGCAAGGCGTCGGCGTCGAATTCCGCGAGGAGCGTGGGCCAGAAATCAGGCGGCTGTTCCGCGCCGGTGTAGCGCGTGGCAAAATGTTCGCGCGGTTCGGCGTGCGTCAGGTTCAGTCCGCCGCGACCGGCCACCAGAAATTTCCGCCCCACCGAGGGCTTGGCATCAAACAGCGTCACCGCCGCGCCGCCCGCGGCCGCCACTTCCGCCGCGCGCAGCCCCGCCGGCCCGCCGCCAATGATCGCGATGTTGATGCCGCAGCGAAACAGAGCGGCCCGCACGACGCAACGACCTTGGCTTCAACTTCACTCCAGCCCGTGGCGCTCGATCCACGATTGCGGGAGGGTGCCGTGACTGAGCAGCCAGTCATTGAATTGTTTCAAACTCCAGCCGCGCCCGTCCACGAGGCGCGCGCGCAGACGTTCGTTCTCCAAACGCCCGAGCCAGTAGCTCATCGGGACGGTGGGCGAGCTGGTGTACCAGTTCACATCGCCCTCGGCGCGGGCACGGGTGAAGCCGAGATGTTTCATCATGTGCCGCACGGCGGATTCATAACTGTAGCGGCGGGTCTGCAACCGCAAGTCCACGAGGATGCGGTGCGCGCGCCAGAGCGCGTCGTGGAGTTGCTGCACGCGCAGCCACGGCGAGCGGTCAATGCGGAGATCCACCATCATCTGCTCGCACCAGAGCGTCCAGCCCTCGTAGAAAACGGCATGGGCGAAGAGCCGCCGCCATTGGCGCGGATGCTGGTTGGCGAGAACAAATTGCAAGTGATGCCCCGGATACGCCTCGTGCGCGCAAGTGAGGCTGAGTCCGAAATGTTGTTGTCGCTCGGAACGCTTCTCCGTCACGGTGGTTTTCGTCGCGCTCAGGTCATTCACCCAGAATGTGCCGCGTTGTTTTTTCTCGAACGCGCCGGGCGAGGAATACGCCGCCGTGGGAAACAAATGCCGCATGAACTCCGGCACCGGCCGCACGCGCAATTCATCGCCCTGCGGAAACGTCACGGCCTTGGCGGCGCGGAAAGCATCGGCCACGCGCTGCGTTTCGGCGCGATACACGCCGAGCAAGTCGTCGCCGGGATTCCACGCCTCGCGGGCTTCTTTGATGATTTCCTCGGGCTGCGCTTTCCGACCGAAGCGGGCGCATTCTTTTTTCAGCAAGGCGTTGAGGCGCTCCACTTCGCCGAGCGCGAGCGATTCGATTTCGCCGAGGGTGTAATCAAGGCCGAGTTGATCGCGAACGCGCCGCTGCGTTTCCTCCGCGCCGATGGCGAAGGAACCAGCGGGCGCGAGCGGGCGCGCGAGCACGGCATCGCGGTAGTGCGTCAGGGCCTTTTGCGCGGACTGAACGAGCGCGGTGTCGCGCGGTCCCGGATGTTTCTGAAGGAAGGCCATGACGGCAGTGAAAAGGGTCGGTGCACCCTCCGCCGTCTGCTCCATGATTTTGCGCCACACCGGTTCCGGGCGGTCGAGGAGCGCGGCGGACTCAGCGAGAAACTTCGGGGTGTCGCGCAGCAGGCCGCGAATGTTTTCGGCGGCGCGCTTCGGCTCGTCCTCGCCGCGTTGTAATTCATGCAGCAAGGCACCGAGCAGCGTGTCCAATGCGTCGGGATCGAGCGCGTGCCGTCCGCGCGAAAAATCGTCGCACTCGCGCCGCATTTCCGCGCGCCACGCCAGCCGGTCGAGATGCTGCTCGCGGGTCAGCGTGCGCGGGGAGATGCCGTCGAGTTTGTGGAGCGCGTCCTGCCGCCGCCGTTCCCAGCGCTGCTCGTGCGCCCGGTCGGCCCGGCCCAGTTTTCCTTCGCCATCGCGCAGGCCGGCGTGCGCCGCCATCAGCGGATGCTCGGCCAGCAGCGTCTCGAAATACTCGTCGAGCAGTCCGTCGAAGTGAGTTTGATCGCGATTCATGATTTGTCGGCGGAGTGAATCACCTCCGGTTTCCGCGGGCAAAGGCAAAGGCGGAACGCGGGGAGAACCTTTTGCCGGGACCGCCATTGGAGTTCGGGCGTCCCGCCCGCTGGACGGCGCGAAAGGTCTTCCACCTCCCCAGCCGACTTGGCGGAGTGGCATGTGATTCCATTCGGGCGGGCGAGACGCCCGCGCTCCATCGCTCCGATTATGCGACACCTTCAAGATGCAGGCGTGTCGCTCTTTCAAGTCCCTGCGGAAAATCACCGATAGTTTTTCAGCGTGTTCACCGCTGTCCGCTTGGGCGGCGGGAGCAACTATCAATTATCGAAACACACATTTCTGCATGAGCACGAACGACAGTAAAGCGACCGGAGGAATCGCCATGAGCTTCGCGACGAAGACGTTGCTGGTCGCGAGCAGCAGACCCAGCCACACCACGCCCACGGTGCAGAGCCAGCAGACGATGACCGTCAACACCTACCGCATCAGTTCCGCCGCGCGCACCTTCGCCTCCGCGCGGAAGCCCCACCATTTGTTCAAGGCGTAGTGCGGGGCCACGCCAAAAAATTTGGCGAGTGACACTGCGACGAGCTTCGGCAGAATTATTTGGAACACCCATAACGTGCCGGAGTCCACGCCGGCCACGATCAGTCTCCCTCAGAAGATTTGGTGAAAGAACCGCTCATGCACTAAACCGGTTCTGGTGTGAAAATGCCGGCCTCACGTCGCGCGCGAGCTGTGCCGGGCGGAGCATCCAGGTTGACAACCCTCCGCCGCCATTCCTTCAGGGCCGGCGCAGCAAAAGGTGGAACGGCTCGGGGAAACGGGCTGGCGAGCGCCTTCGTTTCATTCCTCCCGTCCGCTTGGCGCGGGCTGGTTTGGTTTCCGCGCGACCAAGCCCACCGCCATGAATTTGATGGCTGTTTCAATTGTGATGCGTCTGCCTTTGGGACCCGGCGAGGCCCGTCCGTTGCGCCCGCTTCGATTAACATAATTTCGAGCCGTCGCCGTTACAGACAACACGCCGCTGGCGACCAAGAACTTGCCTTCAAGGTTTGGTTGTGATTAAAGATATCAACTCACGAGCTTCCAAACGCGGCATTGGCGTGCCGTACTTGCGTCGCTCGACTCAAACAAACAGCGTGTTAAGAAGTGCGTCTATGCTCGCCTGTCGTTGGCTTCGGACATTTTTGTCCGAGCCCCGCGAGCGTTCATTTCTGAACTCATCCCCCAAGTCTATGCAAACCATCCGTATCCTTGCCTTGTTGCTGGCCCTCGTCGGCGTATCCCGCGCCGCGTTGCCCACCATTGACACCCAGCCGGCCAGTTCCACGAACTGTCCCGGCACCACCGCAACTTTCACCGTCGCTGCGTCGAGCGATTCCTCCACGAACTACCAATGGTATTTCAACGAGACGAACGCGGTCGTCGATGCGACGAACGCGAGCTACGCCATCGTCGGCGTCGCGGCGATCAATGCCGGCGGCTATTCCGTCGTCGTCACCAACAACGATGGTTCCGTGACCAGCGTGGTGGCGCAGCTCGTGGTCAATGTCGCCACCACCGCGACCGGTCCGGCCAACGCCAGCGTCTGCGTGAACAGCACCACCGTGTTGACCACGACGCCCAGCGGCACCGGGCCGTTCACCTATGTATGGCGCAAAGACGGCGGCGCGCCGCTGAGTTCCGTGGGCAACACCCACACGATTTCCGGCGCGACGTTGGGCGATGCAGGTGTGTATTCGGTGGAAGTTTCCGGTTCCTGCAACAGTGTGACCAACAGCGCGACCCTGACGGTGAATCCTCTCCCGTCAGTCGCGGTGAACTCGGTGACGGTTTGCTCGAACAACCCCGGCGTGCTGACCGCGACCACGGGCGCGGCCAACCCCGCTTATCTGTGGACGCCCGGCGGTCAGACCACGGCCAGCGTCACCAACACCCCGACTTCGACGACCGTTTACACTGTCCGCGTGACGGATGGCGTGACGGGTTGCACGAACAGCGGCTCTGGCACCATCACGGTGCAGCCCCTCACCACGTCCACGGCCCTGGCCAACCAGACCAACTGCCCCGCTAGCAGCATTACCTTCTCCACCACGGCGGGCGGCACCGGGCCGTTCACTTACACTTGGCGCAAGAATGGAACCGTCGTGCAGGGGCCGAACGGGACCAGTTCCTATAACATTCCTTCGGCGGTGGCGGCGGACAGCGGCACCTACAGCGTGGAAACGGCCGGCCTTTGCAATACCGTGACGAACAGCGCCTTCCTGCAAATCATTGCGGCGCCGGTCATCACCACGCAGCCCGCGAATTTCACGACCCCGATGGGCAATGGCGCGACCTTTACGGTCGTGGCGACCACAGTGAATTCTGCGGTAGGCCCGCTTTCGTATCAATGGCGCACGAACGGCGTGGACGTGACTGGTGCGACCGCCTCCAGTTTTTCAATTTCAAATGTTTTGCTGAGTTTGAACGGGCTGCAGGTGAGTTGCAGGGTTTCGAGCTGCGGCGGCGTGACCCCGAGTTCGACGGCGACCTTGACGGTCACGCCGATCAGCGGCATGAGCTTCGACTTCAACACTCCCGGCCAATACACGAACGCGCCCTACAACCTCTTCGGCAACGACTGGGTCAACACGGCCATCGTCAATGCCCAGCCCTTCGGCCCGATTCTTCCCTTCGAGCAATCTACTGGCGGTGTCGGTGTGGCCACGGGCGGCGGCGTACTGGATTTGATCCACAACAACGGTAGCGACCAGACCTCGCTGCTCGTCCCGGTGACGTATGACTTCTCGCTGCCGGGCAAGTCGCTGACCGCATCGATCATGATCAAGGCCAAGTTGGGCATCGCTTTGAACCGCGCCACGCAATTGGGTTTCGTAGCCATTACCAACCTCCCTTCGCTGAATAACACCATGCAGGGCATCAGCGCCAACAATGGCCAGGGTTTCATGTCGGTGATTTTGCAGTCCACCGTGACGAATCAATCACCGCCGCTGCTCGGCTATTCGTTGCGGGCCCAGGTCAAAGCCACCAACGGTACTGTCGCCACCGAGTACCTGCCGCTCAACACCCCGACCAACACGCTGTCGAGCAACAACTGGTACCGGCTGGTGGCGAAATTCGTCAACACCCGCACGACCAACTCTTCTGCGGCCACGAACCTCAACACCTTCACCATTGAAGCCACTCTCCAGGACATGGGATCCAATGGTCTCAATCCGGGACCCATCGTTCTCGCCTACACCCCGATCACCTGCATCAGCAATCTGGATTTCGTCTATCACAACAAACTGTTCTTCGCCGTGCGCGGCATTGAAACGGGCGGCGTTGATTATTGGGATAACTTGTTCGTGAGCACCACGCCCGGCAACGTCTTCTTTGTCCAGCAGCCGACCAACACCACCGTGCTCCAGGGCCGTTGGACGACGCTCTACGCAATGGTGGATGGCGATGGCCCCTACACCTATCAATGGTCGAAGAACGGCACGCCGATTC
This sequence comes from Akkermansia sp., assembly GCA_043757045.1. GTDB lineage: Bacteria > Verrucomicrobiota > Verrucomicrobiia > Limisphaerales > SIBH01 > JANNGC01. The sequence goes on from JAYVQC010000111.1 coordinate 7,337, forward strand.
CCGGCGCGGGCAACTGGAAGTATCAGACCCCGCAGGTGAC